>JAVZOV010000003.1:0-256820 GCA_038881895.1 Thermoprotei archaeon | reverse complement strand
ACTTAGACAAGACATGATAGAGGGATTCAAAAGACACGATGAAATATTGATAAAACATGAGCAAGAACTAATAAGATTAAGAGAAGACATGAATAAACTTAGAGAGGATATGATGAGGGGTTTTGAGCGTGTGGATATGCATTTAACAGCAATCGGTGCTAGATGGGGTATAATGAGTGAGGATGCCTTTAGAGCAGGGCTCAGAGAGATTATCGAAAAAGAGTTCGGCTACAGTGTAGTGAGATGGAAAGAGTACGATAAAGAAGGCTATGTTCATGAATATCCCTCAGATGTGGAAATCGATGTGACAGTCCATGATGATAAGATTATTTTAATTGAAATAAAATCATACATCAGAATATCAGACGTAATATTATTCAAGAGAAAGACCGAATTTTATGAAAAAATAACAGGAAAAAAACCTTATAGAAAACTAGTTATAACACCATACGCCGAAGAAGAAGCACTACAAACAGCAAAAAACTTCGGGATTGAGATAATAATAAAATAATAGTTATTGTTTTGGGTAATAAAATTAATTCTAATACATCACAACCTTAGTCAAGAAAGGACGTGCAAAAACCATTAATAATTCATTCTTCTAGTATGATATCAAAAACATTTTATGAAAAATCTTTTCAAAAAATGATCTGGTAGTATTTAAGTTTCTCAAAGCACGAACTCGCTTCATAACATTTTATATTCTTCCATATAGTTTGCGGGATTATGATCTAACATTAATGCATAATATGCTAACTGTGATTCTGTGATCAAGTATTTCTATATTAAATTTATAAGATAAATGATTAAAACTTAATATTTTTTGGCCTATTTGTTTTTGAAAAAGAGATTCTTAATTTTGACACTCTCCGCGGCTAAAACTTTATAGGTTGTGTTATAATAATAGTGATAGTAATGCTTTTTCTGTGTGTAATCGATTTTCTGCTTGATCATAGACTACACTTTTGGGACCATAGACTACGCTGGCGGTGACTTCTTCTCCTACGTGCCAGGGTCCGCAATGCATAAAGATTGCATTATTGTTTGCCTTACTAAAAAGTTTATCATTAACTTGGAAGTCTCTGAATGTTTTTAGTCTTTGTTCTCGTTCGTTCTCTTTTCCCATGGAAACAAAAACATCAGTATAAACTATGTCTGCTTCATTCACGGCTTCTGATGGGTCATTGCTTATCAATATTTTAGATCCGCTTATTGATGCATGGTTGTTTGCTTTTTTGATTATTTCTGGGTCTGGTTCGTAACCTTTTGGTGATGCGATTGAGATGTGCATGCCTGTCATTGATGATGCTATCAATAAACTGTGGGTTACATTATTATTCCCATCACCAACGAATGCTAGTTTGAGGCCTTTTATTTTACCAAAATGTTCTTTTATTGTCATTAGATCTGCTAATGCTTGACATGGATGATGAAGATCACTAAGTGCGTTTATTACTGGTTTTTCAGAATGTTCAGCCATTTCTATTAGGTCTTGATGTTTGTATACTCTAGCGACTATAGCATCGACATATCTGCTTAATACTTTTGCTGTATCCATTATGCTTTCGCCTCGTGAAAGCTGAAGTTCATTCCAGCCAAGATAAATTGCTTTTCCACCGAGTTGGTTTATTGCTACTTCGAATGATACGCGTGTTCGTGTTGATGGTTTTTGGAATATGAGTGCTATTGTCTTGCCGTTTAATAAATTATAGTTAATTAAACCTTTTTTGCTCATTTCCTTTATTTTTATTGAGAAATCTATTAGATTTAAAAGTTCTTCGGGGTTTAATTCCATCATAGTTAAAAAATCTCTGCCTTTAAGTGACAACATATAAACACCAAATATTAAAAGATACTAGTTATTCATAAACGCATCGCTGAATGTAATGAAAGTGCGTCTAAGTTTCATTTTTCTTATATGTTGGTTCGATCATTGTTTTATTGATCTTGGTATTCATTGTTATGATAAAATTAACGTTACTTAAAAAATCGTTCTATTAACCATTCAGGTTTAAAATCTATCAGGTCATCATATTTTTGTCCAATTCCAAGGTACAGTAATGGTTTTTTTGTTGCATAAACTATTGATACTGTTGTTCCACCTTTTTCATCAGCATCTATTTTTGTCAGTATGGATCCGGTTAGTGGTACGTAGTTATTAAATTTTAATGCTTGATCTAATGCATCATTTCCGGCTAATGCGTCTCCAACGAATATTGTAGCGTTTGGTTTCACTACTCTGTGTATCTTCTTCATCTCTTCTAATAAATCTTTATCGGTTTGCATTCTTCCAGCTGTATCTATTAGTACTACTGGTATGAAGTGTGCTTTGGCATATTCTACTGCATCGTATGCTACTGCAGCTGGTGATGAGCCGTATTTGTGTTTTATTATTACTGCACCTACAGCTAATGCATGACGTTCCATTTGCTCTATTGCGCCTGCTCTGAATGTGTCTGCACATGCAACAACGCTTTTATAATCATGTTTTTTTAAGAGATGTGCTATTTTTGCTATTGTTGTTGTTTTTCCGCCTCCGTTTACTCCTACGAATAATATGGTGAATGGTGTTTTGCTAGAATACTCTTTTTTGATGGATTCTATTAGGTTATAGTTGCCTGCTTGATTAAAAATGTTTAATATAACAGTTTTTGCAGTGTTGTAGATTAAGTTTTCTATGTTACTGAAGCGTTGGATCTTTGTTCCTGTTAATTGTTTTTTTATATTTTCTGTGATTTCTTCAGCAACTGCTAGTGCTACATTGTTTGATGCCAATTCAATCTGTAATTCCCAAAGATAATTCTCTAGTTCTTTTTCGGTTATTGTTTTGGTTGATATTGTATCAGTGAATTTTTTAAAAGTTTTTTTGATGCCTTCAAACACATTGACCAGCCTAAATATTATCGTCGGCTTAGTTCTGCTATTCTGCGTTCTAATTGAGCTATACGTACGTATAATTCTTCTATAAGCTTCTGTAATTGTTCTATGTTTGATTTTATTATTTCGAGTCTTTTATTAAGTATGTTTATAGCTTCATCAATGTTTTTTTCTACGAAAACTCCCGCACCAATACCTATTATAACGTTGGTTACTGATTGTACTACTACTTTTACGTAAGCGCCGCTTCCTAGTGAGGTAAAGCCCTCGACGTTGTCTTTAGATTTTTTTAGTCCTTCAAGGCTTGATATAGTAAGAGAAAGACTTGTATAAACGTTGTTGAGCGTTTGTAGTTGCTGTGTGTATTCATTTATAAGGCCAGTATAGAACTCGTATTCAACAGCACTGCGTTCAAGTTCAGAGCTCATTATTCTTCACCGTTTTCTTCGATTATCTCTTCAATCTTTATATTTTTTCTTTTGACACTATAAGTGCCCCCAAATACTGAATAAAGTTTTTCTAGTGCATCATTCTTGTTTAGCGCACGTATTTTTTTAGTGAATACATAATACTTGTGAGCATTCTTTGCGATACGTCCCTTGATTGTGTATAATTTGATTTCTGACATTTTTAATTACCTCTAGTAACAAAACCTAATGCGCGTTCAATTGTCGCTAGTTCAAAACCTGTTGTAGAATTACCTACGATTACTCCATGTGAGTTAGCGATTATTCCTAACCTAACATAACCATTTCCTCTATTCACGGTTCCCCTCTCAATAGGTACTCCAAATATCTCCTTTAATAACTTAATCTCTTCTTCGCTAGTATTAGGATTCACAATCATTCCTTTATTGTTAACGGCACCCATTATACCTACAGTCGGCACACCCGCGATGGTTTTTTTGGTAATTTTTACACCAAGCACTTTTTCAGCGATTTCTATGGATTTAGACTCCAGCTTAGGATGTGCTAATGCACCATAATCGTTAGCTAATATTATATTGCCTAATGCTGTCATTTTTGTTGGAAGGATCTCTACTCGTGGAAAAAGCTCTCTCAGGAGTGTCAGTTCTTGTTCTTCGATCGTATAGGGAACTAATAAGCCATTATTATTACCTGCGATCATAACTCCTATAAGCGTGGTTCCAGTCACTGTCATTCTTATAACCTTAGTTTCTAAGGTGTTATGTACGATTTTCACTACTTTTTCTGGTACATCGTTTGATATTAACGTATAGTGATCATTAGAAAAACAGTATACTCCTAAATTATCGATACTGCGGAAACCCATTTTAACAACACCACCCAAGAAACTCACCCACCTATTCGGCGGGGAGCACCCTTGAGATTTTCTCACCATCTTCCTCTGTCATGACAACTAAAACTCTTATATGTCTTGGAGGTTTCTCCATGCTATATTTCCATATGGTTTCGTTTACTTTTTCACTGATATAGACATGTTCAGTTTTTGTATGTCGTTTTACAAAATGTATTAGTTCTCTAATAGCTCTTTCTGCTCTGATCGTTTTTTGCACATTATAAACTACACGTAATGGAATATTGTACAAACGTTCTTCTCTAATGTTTATCTTCGTTTCATCTTCTATCCCTCTGAAATGATCTTTTAATTTCTTTCTTAATTCGTCTTTAGGCTTTTCTTCACTTTCTTTTTTCTCTTCTTCCTTCGTCTCACTGACTTGCTTTATAGGTTCTGAGGATTCTGTTGTATTGGTTTGTTTTTCTTCTATTTTCTCTTTATTTTCTTGTGACGTTATTATCACCTCTTATAATTTAATTTTAGATCTGCGCCAATAACGTCGTTTTGCGTGTTGCCTAAACACTTTTCCACCAATTCTTGTTTTTGCATAGACCCATATTGGTACAGCATCAGCTAGTTTAGCAGCTCTTGCAAGTTTCTTTTTCATACCAAGTGTTTTTATACTGCCCATTTTTTTTACCTCCTAATGATTCTAGTCTCTCGTTCTGATTGGAAAGCACGTAGGAGTGCTTTGATCTGTTCTTCTGTTAAGGGAGAATTTATCCTACCAGAAAGAGCAAGCTGTATGATCTGATCTTCGACCGCTATGACAAGTTCTGGTTTAATCATCTTCACTGCCTCTAGCCTTGCTCTTGCCTCTGGTGTAAGAACACTGCGTAATATTTGTTGCCTTCGTGCCTCTAATAATTCACGTTCTTTCTCTTCTTGGATTCTTGCTAGCTCTGCTTGTCTGCGCTGAAGTTCTGCTAATTTTCTCCTCTTAATCTCTTCGATTTCAGACTCATCAGATGACAGATCCAAGAATATCACCTCAATTTAACGGTTAAGTATTTCACGAACTCAGGGTTTTCACGTGCTAATTGTTTCAATATTTTTGTTGATAGAGCATCTATAATACTTTGGCCTTTCTCCGTTATAACTCTCCCTTCCTTAGTTTTTCTAATTAGGTCTGCTTTTTCTAATTGTTGAAGTATCTTTCTTACTATCGATCCACTACCTGGTCTATAGTGTTCAAGCGCAGCGCCTCTCTTTTTTCTACCGCCATACAGTATTCTTAAAGTTTTAACACTTATTGGTCCGCGTATGTATACCTGTCTAAGGATTGAGGCTGCACGCGTGTACCACCAATCTGATTGTGTGGGGACTCTTTCGGCAAACGTGCCAGTTTTAACGAATAAAGCCCATGTAGGCGGTTTTATCTCTGGTACATTTACCTTTAGGTATTCCGAGAGTTCCTTTATCAGTGCACTGGCAGGAACATCATAAGCTGTGGGCATCTATCATTCCTCTTTGAATTATAAATTCCCCTCTTATATAAAATTTCCTTCTAATATTTTCATGCAATAATCGAAGCACTTAAATAATTATCATGCGATAGGTTACATGATCCATTATGAATTCTATGAATTACAAAAGATTATTTCCGAACATAATCTTTGTAATAATTAGTGGATTCGCTGTAACTACGATGGTGAATGCTCCATTAATATTTATCGGATACGGTTTTGTTTATGTTGTAATGTTGTTAGCATCCTGGATATACAGGCCATTAACTGCTGCAGTTATAGTCTTTATAGTATTGCTTATTGCCGTTGTCAGCAGTTTCGAGACAGACAGGTTTAAATAGAGGTTGATTACTTTATCCTTAATGACGTCTGGAGATTACGAGGAACTGCTTAGACCAAAGGATGTTGCAAAGATATTCAACATCTCAGTTAAAACGCTCTGGGAGTGGCAAAGGAAAGGCATTATTAGAGCTGTTAGGCTCCCAACTGGCAAGCTCCGATATCCCAAGAGCGAAGTTGAGAGATTATGGAAGCAATTAAGAGCTACAGGATCCCAGTAGAGGCTCCGAAGGATTTAATCGAGGAATACTTCAAAGTTAAGCGGAAGGCTTTAGACACAATCTTCTCACACGTTAAAATTTCCGAGAAGGCTCACCTCGAATTCGATAGAGAGAATAGGAAAAGGCTTAGGGATGAACTGCTGAGGGGATGGAGATACTCAAAGCATTACGTTGATTCAGCAATAAACTCTGTCATAGGGCTTGTTAAGGGCTGGATAACGCTCTACAATAGGAGAAGGGCGAAGGAGCCTCCTAAGATAACTAAGAGGACAGTATATATTAAAAGCACGCTCTTCAGCTTCAGAAATGGCATACTGAGGATAAGCGTAGAGCCTAGTAAGCGGTATCTTGAGGTTGACTTGAGTAAGTGTTCGTGGATTCCAAGAGACTTTGATAAAGTCGGTGGACTACTTATGACTGAAAGTGAGTTGATAGTAACGGTTAAGAAGAGGGTTGAGCCGAAGGTTGATGAGTGGGCTTCCTTCGATGTTAACTTAACGAACGTGACGGCGTTCATAGGTGGTGAGATCAAGCGCTATGACTTAAGAGAGCTCTACCATATTCACAGAACCTATGAAACTAAGCGGCAGAGGATACAAAAGTTATCTAAGTTTAAGCCTCTAACCTCAAAGAGACTATTAGAGAAGTACTCTAAACGTGAGGAGAATAGGGCTAAAGACTTCATGCACAAGTTAACCACACAGGTTGCGGGGGAGCTCAAGGAGAAGAACTGCGGAGCAATACTTGAAAACCTGAAAGGTATAAAGGGGCGAATCCTCAACAAGTCTAAAGACGTGAACCGAAAGCTCTCAAAGTGGAACGCAAGGACGTTTCAGTTCATGCTTGAATACAAGCTGAAATGGCTTAACCTACCAGTAAAATACGTTAACCCAGCCAACTCGTCTAAAACCTGCCCAGCCTGCTCAGGAGGCATGGCTTCCTATCTGGGCAGGATAATGAAGTGCGAAAAGTGCGGGTTAACAATGGATAGAGATATCATAGCGGTGTTGAACCTTCAGATGCGGGGAGAAGGGTTCCCCCAAAGAGCCCCCAATGAAATAATCGAGGGGGAAGGGTTAAGTAGGAATAAAAGCAACAATTCACTATATATTCCTACTTAACCCAGAACCCATTCTATGTATTTACTTCGTCAATATTCTTGATTGTTGCTGTCTTGAGTATAATCTTAAGACCACTGTTAGCATATCTTACTTCCTATGTTAACCTTCGCTATGGACACCTTACCTCTGCATTATTCCTCTCATCGTTTGAATCCCTTATAGTTCTTTCAATTGCCATTTTGTACTATGGAGATGATGGAATACATACTGGTTTTACTATCTTCAGTGTTCTTTTATTACCGTTTGTGTATGTAATATTCTATTCTATAAAGTCCAGTCGGGATAGATATGTGGCTACTTTTGCTTCTCTGTTTTCGCTTCTTTCATACTATTTAGCCCTTTACGCATTTCCTGCCTTGTTAACACTATTATTGTCAATATTATCTCTAATAGTTCTTCTTTTTTGGATAAAGAGTAAATATGGTCTAAGCAGTCTTCCTAAGGTAGCTTTTGTGTTAAGCATTATTGGACTAATTATAGGTGGACAAGCAGTATTTTACAATGCTTCGGCAGCATTTTATTCATTTATGCCTGAGAATTGGAATCCTGAAACCCGATGGTCACAACATAATTTAAGTCTTTGTCCAAGTCAGAATAATGTTTTCTTTGCGACCCATGACCCTGAACGTTTACGTATTGTTAATACTTGTGTTTCTGTTATTGGAACTGTTAGTAATTATATAGAGCATGCTTCGGATGGTGATTTTGTATTTGATCTAATACCAATTTCTCAAAACATGAGTGTACTAACTATAGGTAATTATTTACTTAGACATGGAATGTTGCATATTGAAGTTGTTCCAGCTGATCAACATCCTGTGTTAGACCCAATAGGTGGTGGCGTATGTCCTGGTGATATAGTTAAAGTAACTGGAGTCTTAGTAATAGATACTGATCACGGTTTGTGGGCGGAGATTCATCCAGCATACAGCATTCAAATAATTAATAGACCAACAAATGCCACATGGCCATCATGTATAATTGGACATACTAGCAATGAATAATCATCTTCGTGAATTACCGTATTGGATGTCTGAAAATCCTTCCGCATGAAAGGCACTTAATAACAAGTCTTTTTTTACCTTTACCTCTTAACCTAACCCTTGACGTGACACCAGGCATTAGAAAACTATGACATTTCTTACAATAATTCATTTTGAACTGTCTTGGAATTGGAACACCTGATTTTCTACTTATTGCTAATGCAATATTCACATATCGTCTGGCAAGTTCTGGATCAGTCCTCACTATAGACATGCTTCTGTTGAAAAGTATGTACATTCTTTGCCTTGCAAGATCCTTTATTATAGGACGTACCATGAATGGCCCCATTGTTATAATTCTAACAAAATATAAAAGCGTTCTTTATTGAATGTTCGCAAAATGCCTAAATTCCCTGTTGATAACATGAACAGTAGGGATTCATCCTTTAAAGAAAAAAAGACTAGATCCAAGGCCAAAGCCTGTTTTTGGTTCTGAACTAAGTATGGGCATGTATGGAATCAATACTTAGTCCTTGAGCTTCATCAAGCCTAGCTCCTTTCGGGAGAACCCTAACTCACACATCTGAAGATTCAACGCAGCGCTATAACATCTCTATCTCATGATTGAACCGTATTTCTCACATTTTCATTAACCTGTTCACATATGAAGTTAAGCTTCCTGAGCAGAGGAGACAGGTTTCAATCATCATACAAATATATGCAATCAACCTATAAACATATTTAAAACTACTGATAACGGCAGAAAATATGATTAGTAGATAAGATAACGAATAACTTTATTTCTTTCTATTTTTAACACTAAATTATGAGTAAAATAAGAGTGGGTTTGATTGGAGTAGGTAATGCCGCTTCTAGTTTTGTGCAGGGTTTGTATTATTACAAGAATGGAGGAACTGGTCTTTGGCATGAGAAGATTGGCCCGTATAAGGTTTCAGATATTGAAATTGTGGCCGCTTTTGATGTTGATAAGAGAAAGGTTGGCATGGATTTGTCAAAGGCGATATTTTCAGAGCCGAATACTATCAAAAAATATGCGGATGTGCCTAATTTGGGTGTAGAGGTTCTTATGGGTCATGTTGTGGAACCACTTAGTTCTACTCTTAAAAAAGTAATATTGTATTCTGATGAAAAGCCAGTCGATATTGCAGATGTTATGAAAAGTAATCGAGTTGACATTGTTCTAAATTTATTGCCTGCTGGTTTGGATAGAACATCGAAGTTTTATGCTGAAATGTCTTTAAAAGCTAATGTGGCTTTTGTTAACGCAACACCTTCTAATATAGTTAATGATGAGGAAATTGTGTCTAGATGCAGGAATTTAGGGTTGCCTGTTGTTGGTGATGATTTGTTAAGTCAGCTTGGAGGAACTATATTACATAAGCAGATTCTTAATTTCTTAGAAGAGAGAGGTATTCTTATAGAAAGTAGTTATCAGCTTGATGCGGGTGGTAGTGTGGAAACTTTGAATACTATGAATGAGGATGTGAAACAATTAAAAAGGACTATTAAAACAAAAACTGTCTCCAGTGCTATTACTCAGGAGGCGGAAATTGCCACCGGAACGACAGATTACGTTCCGTTTTTAAGTGATACTAGAATTAGTTACTTATGGGTAAAAGGATACGGTTATCTTGGCTCACCAATAATACTTGATATAAAATTGCGTACTGAGGATGGTCCAAATGCAGGTAATGTATTGCTTGATGTAACCAGAGCATTAAAGATAGCGAGAGATAGAGGTCTGACCGGTCCTGTTAAACCAATATGTGATTATGGTTTTAAAAATCCACCCCAACCGCATCCAAAAAATGTTCACATGGCTTATGAAGAATTCATTAAATTTATTAATCAATCGTGAGACGCATGTTAGTAAAAGTTTTCTTATAAGATTGTCCTTTATTTTTATGTAAATAACATGGATAAAGTTAAAAGATTGCGTATGAATAGTAAAAATGCCGGATGAAGAGGCCTTCGATCGCAGAGACTACCTGTCAATGATGTACGACGGGTGGCCGGACGGGATTTCTCTAATTATCATGTTGTTTGTCATTTTGAGATATTCAATTCATTTTATTAAGGAATACTTCAAAATTAAGGACAAAATGTTATGTATAAAGTTTTCTGTTGACAACTTAATATATGACTGTGCGTAATAATAATGGGTGATAATATTGGGGGCAATCGTTGTTGTTGGAGGAGGGTTTGGTGACGAGGGGAAAGCCTGAATAGAAGGCCCCCAAAGGCAAAATCATATCATATTTATCCTTAAGAGATGAGGTAGGCGTTGCTGTACGTGGTGGTGTTGGTCCCAATGCTGGTCACACGGTAACTTATCAAGGTAAAGTGTACAAGTTGCGTTTGGTTCCATCAGGATTTGTTAATCCTAATACGCGTCTGTATATTGGTGCTGGGGTTGCAATTGATACACAAGTGTTGTTTAAAGAGATTAATGAGTTGAACGTGCGTAATCGAATATGGGTCGATGCTCAATCTACTGTAATAGAGGAGTATCATAAGAAGCAAGATAAAACTGATGATCATTTAAGAAATGTTGTACAGACCACAGGCTCTGGCTCTGGTCCGGCTATAAGTGATCGAGTGAGAAGAGTTGCTAAGTTAGCAAAGGATATCCCTGAGTTATCATCATTAATTGAGGATGTTGCTGGTAAGGTCAATGAAGCAATTGATAATAAAGAGAGAGTTATTATAGAGAGTACACAGGGAACGTTTTTATCTGTATATCATGGTACGTATCCATATGTTACTTCTAAGGATGTTACGGCAGCAGCTATTTGTTCTGATGTTGGTGTGGGGCCTAAAAAGGTATCAGAGGTGCTAGTTGTCTTTAAATCATATTTAACAAGAGTGGGAGCTGGTCCCTTAGAGGGTGAGTTGAGTGTTGATGAGATTAAAAGAATGGGATTGGTTGAGTATGGTACTGTGACTGGGAGATTACGTAGGGTTGCACCTTTTAATTTTAAACTAGCTAAAAGAGCTGTCATGTTAAATAGTGCAACTCAGATAGCTATTACTAAACTTGATGTTCTATATCCAAAGCTTGCAGGAGTACAGAGATATAACAAATTACCTGATGAGGCTAAAAGGTTCATTGAAGAAATCGAAGCTCAAACAGGAGTCCCTGTAAGTTTAATAGGAACTGGTAGTGAAGTATATGACATAATAGATAGAAGGCCAGAGCTTAGGTTAATCTGAATTAAGATAAAAAATATCTAGTGTGTTTCTGCTTATATAATGTAGGTGTAGAAGTTGATAAATCAGCATGTCAAAGTCATTGATCATCCTTTGGCGAAAGTAATACTCACACAGCTTAGAGATAAGAATACGAAACAGATTGGGTTCAGAAAGGGATTAGTAAAATTAGGGAGATTGATAGGGTATGAGTTAATAAAAACAATGAAACTTGAAGAGGTTGAAGTAGAAACTCCACTTATGGTGAAGGCAAAAGGTTATAGAATACCTGATCTTGATCATATAATAATTATTAACGTTTTAAGAGCTGCCACACCTTTAGTGGAGGGTTTATTAAAAGCATTACCCGATGCAAAACAAGGTATTGTAGCAATAAAACGTATTGAAGAGAGACCAGGTATAGAAAATATAACGGTGCAGAAATTTTATGTGAAAATACCGTCAATAAGTATTGAGGATATTGTTATCGTAGCGGATCCAATGTTAGCTACTGGATCAACGATTTCATCAGTTATAGCTGAAGTTCTCAGTGTTGGAAAACCTAAAAGGTTAATAGTTGTCTCAGTAATAGCAACTGAGTATGGTATTAAGAAGATACTAGATAGTTACCCTTCGGTAGAGATTATTACTGTGGTTATAGATCCTGAACTTAATGAGCATGGTTATATAATACCTGGCCTTGGTGATGCTGGAGATAGAGCGTTTGGCTAATAAAATAAAAAATTTATTTTGGAAGAAAATTTCTTTAGTGGTGCCCCGGTGGCCTAGCGGGTAGGGCGGCCGCCTTGTAAGCGGCAGGTCGCGGGTTCAAACCCCGCCCGGGGCTTTTCTGTGCATATCATCATTACTGTTTCTCTTAACTCTGAAAAGTGGTGTTTTCAATTGTAAAAGAAACATTTATTTTAATGTTCAGTAATATATAATGTGAAATGAGTAAATCTGACGAATCACAACAGCACGCTAAATTTCCTTTTATGCCTCTTGGGATAAAGATAGAAAGTGTGTTTGGCCTTTTAAGAGCTCTTGATGTAGTGTTCAATAGGCATGCAGATTTGTATAGGTTGGCAGAATATTTTGATCTTGAGGTCGATGATTTGATCCCTGTTTTAGAGATTGCGGAGATGCTTGGTTTTGCAGTTATAGATGGTGGAGATATCTTTCTTACTGAATCTGGCGAATTATTTATAAAAGCCCCTGTACAATCTAGACGTAGTATTTTGCGAGATAAAGTTAAGAATCTTGAACCATTTAAATCTGCTCTTTCATTGATCAATAAGCAAGGATCATTTAAAATTGAAGAACTTATTGAACTTTTATCCAGTTTAGGTTATAGTGAGATTAATGAGATTGGTTTTCGTGATAAGCTGGTACAAACTTTAATCGATTGGGGATTATACATTGGATTATTCCTTTATTCAAGTGATAATAATTTTTTCAAGAAATCAAAACGAAAAGTGTGAATCATTTTTAGCTTAATAATTCGTATAATTTATCTACATAACTTGTGAACATCGGTAATCTAATACTTCTCGGTCGTTGCATGTTTATTTCAACCTCTGCAGTGTTCTTAGCTGGTCTTTTACTAAGCACTATTACTCTATCTGATAGTTCAACAGCTTCTTCCACATTATGACTTACCATTATAACAGATTTAAGTGATAACGATGAGTTAAAAAGCATACTAATAATCTCTGATCTTAAATAACTTGCAGTTAAGGCATCCAGATTACTAAACGGTTCATCCATAAGTAAGACTTCTGGATCTGAGACTAATGCACGCGCAATCCCCACTCTCTGTTTCATACCTCCACTAAGTTCCCTAGGATATGCATTTTCAAATCCACTTAATCCAACGATCTCTAGCATCTTACTTGCTCGTTCACGTCTAACCTGTTTATCAGGTATTAAGTTTAATAATGGAAGTTCAACGTTCTCTAATGCTGTAAGCCATGGAAGGAGAGCAAAATTCTGAAATACCATAGTAATTTTATACGTTGGTTTTATTACAGGATTACCTCTATATAATACTATGCCTGATGTAGGTTTTATAAGACCAGCTATAATTCTAAGTAATGTGCTCTTTCCACATCCACTAGGACCGATTATTGATACAAATTCGTGCTCCACGACATCAAAACTTACATTATCAATAACTGGGAATGTTTTATCTCCAGTAACGAATGAATGACTGACGTTCTTTACAGATAAAATTGGTGTAAGATTTTTTGTCGCCATCTTTTTTACCTCAGATATTGATAATGTTTGTTTTTCAGATAATGTCATGACTCACACCTCATACCTATAATGCGTTGTCGCATAATCATATAATTTTCTCCAAACAGTTCTATCAAGAACAATAACAACTACCACCATCATTATTAAAGCAGCATACATAAGGTTAAGATTACCTTGGTTTGCTGCTTCGTCTATAATTTTCCCTATACCGTCATGTACAGAATAAGTTTTTGGTCCGAGTGATAACCATTCTGCAACGATAAGGGCATTCCATGCTCCCCCCACAGCAGTTATAAGGCCTGTAATAAGACCTGGCATTAATGCAGGTAGGTATAATTTTCTAAAAAGCGAGAATCTTCGCAAGCCTGATAATATACATGCTTCTTTCAGCTCATTAGGTAATGCTTCTATCGCAGAAAATGTATTATAGAAAACATACCACATTGATCCCAACATTATTATAATTATAGATGCGATCTCAATCTGATGCTCTCCAAACCATTGAACTATTAACGGGAAGAGTAGGGGGGCAGGTATTGAAGCTAATATTTGGAAAATAGGCAATAGAATCTGTTTTAACATTCTACTCAATGAAACATAAACCGCAACTACAATGAGTGGTAGCATAAAAATAACCGAGATTATTATTCTGACTCCTGAAACACCAGTTCCATAAAGAATGTAAACTAGCTCGTTTATATTTGTAAAAACTTGTAATGCACCAATGAGTGCTGGCCATACAATTATACCTAGATAGGTGATTAGTGACATCAGAAACAGATACGCAGTTAATTTGATGGTTAACCGAATGATTCTAATTTCCTTTTCCCATACTTTAGGTTGTCCAGGTTCAATGAAAGGTATCGTTTGTTCATTTGATATTGGTTTTGCCACTGGAGATAATGGTCTTCTGAACACTCTTACTTGTCTTACTAAGATTCTAAATGGTTTGCTTGCTCTAACAAAGGTGCTTATAAACCATGGCCGTTGTACAGGTGTAGTTGTAGTTGTCATCTCGTACTTGTATTTTAAAGACCAGCTATAAAGAGGGTTAAAAATTAAACTATGTGTTAAGACGAGCATCAATATTAATAGACCAAAACTTATGTAGAGATCAATGACCTGACCGCTTGTAATAATTTGCGCTATTAAAGAGCCTATGCCAAATAACTGATAGTTTGTGGTACCTAAGCTTATTATTTCACTTGATGAAAGAAAGAAAAGTCCAACAGCCCATGAAACAGGGAAATTTGCTATGAGCCTAGGTATGCTTGCTGGAATGTAAATTCTTCTGATTCGTTGTAACCAATTCATATTATAAATTTTCATTAACTCTATGAGTTCTGTTGGTAGTGATTTGGAGGATTCATAAACAGCAAATATCATATTCCATACCTGACTTGTTATTATGAGAAAAACAGCAGCCATTTCAAGTCCATAATTTGGAAAATACATTACCAATATAAAAACAGCAATGGGAAAGAAGCCAAGTATCGGGATCGACTGGAACACATCTATGAGAGGTATTATTACATGCTCTGCTTTTTTATTTACTGCTGCTAATATTCCAAAACAAAAACTTATGAAGACAGATAATATCAGAGCAATCCCTAATCTTGCCCATGAAAGACCGATGGCCATCATTATTGTTATGATATTCATCATTTGCCCAATAGCTAAAGATTGAAGCAGCTTATATATTTTTAACTTTAACCATGTAAAATTGCATCGGATTGTGTTGTTTTCTCTTTATGAAGAACACTTATATTTTCAATTGCTGTATTCGGATATTCTCCGCGTTCATTCTTTTCATATGCTTTAACCATGTCCCATATGGTTAGCAAACCTAATGATACACCTGTTAACGCCTCCATTTCGACGCCAGTTTTTCCAATACTGGTAACGCTTACTGTTATCTCTATACTATCATCATTTATGTCAGTAGTAACTTCTACACCTGTTATAGGTATAGGATGACATAGAGGAATGAGTTCCCAAGTCTTCTTAACACCTTGAATAGCAGCGATCTTGGCTGTAGTTAAAACATCACCTTTTTCAATTTTACCTTCGCGAATTAATGAAATTGTAGAAGATTTTAGCTTGATAAACCCTCTAGCCGTCGCTTTTCTTATAACATCAGGCTTAGTAGTAATTTCGACCATTTTGATGTCAGACATGATTCTCATCATTAATAAGCATTCTAGGATATATAAGCTCTTTTCATTAGTTACTTTAAACTAAATTTAGTTTCATTATTAATGCATCGGAGCCGTCATGATAATATCGATATCTGTAACCAATTATCTCGAAACCAAACTTTTTATAAACATTTATTGCTGGTTCGTTATCCTTTTTTACCTCAAGTATTATCGATCTTATACCTTTTGTCTTTATCAAATCAATTAAGTGTTTTAATAATAGACTGCCTATACCTCTATTCCTATATTCCGGTAATACAGCAATACTTAACAAATGACAAACTTTGTTAAAATAACCTTCTATCGAGGCTGATAAATAGCCTACTATTTCGTTATCCTTTTCTGCAACAATAAAAAATTCAGGAAATCTAAAGAGCATTTCTAAAAGAAATCCTTTTGAAAACGCCTCATATCCGAATGAAATGACTTCTATTTTATAAATGGAATCTAAATCTGATGATTTTGCTCGACGTATAAGTAAATCCATCTGATCACCCTGTACAGGGTAATCCGAGCTGTTTTTCAATGTAGGGTGCTATTTCAATTACATCCAGTTCTACAATTTCAGGTATTTCTCCCACAATTTCTGCTATACTAGGTTTTGTCCTACCCTCATCACTGGTAGCGAACTCTTTCACGTATAACCCACCTTGACATAAAATGTTAAGTTCAATAGTGTGCTCATCAATTAGACGTGGTTCTATACTATATATACGTTTTACACGTTCCTTATCAACTCTTCGGTAAAGCACTCTTCTCGGTGTGCGTTGCCTAATTGTTATTCCTGCTAAACTCTTTATTTTATTAATTATATCATCTCTAATTTGTGTTTTCGGAAATCTTATGACTATTCTATAACGTTTTTCGTGAATTCTGGAATATACATTAATTTTCTTTACTATAGAACGATCCACGTAACAGAGATTCTTGACAGTGATTTTACCTTCACTATATTTCTCTATTGCTTCATATAAATCATGAAGGTTTACGTGTCTTTTCCTTGGATTTTTTACTTCAACTACAAATGGGCGCCCTGTTCCTAAAGTACGCACATCAATATCTTCTCTCCCTCCAGCGTGCAATACACCAGCAGCTCCTTTATGAGCTTCTACAATAGGAGGAACTAGATAATCTTCAACAGATCTACCTGGTAAGAATCCAGTATAATTACAATGCTCGCATCCCTTGCCTCCACAGTGAGGACAAAACTGACGCGTCTGAGAAATACCTCTTATGAGTTTTAAATACCTTCCATAAACGTATACAGGTCTTAATGATAATTCAACAGTATCATTTATTGCATTATAAACTATTGTTATATCTGGTTTATCAAAGTTTACTATCTTATTTAGTGATGATTCAAGACTTCGCCCTAACTGTCTATTAAAATCTAATTTCAAGGATTCTCCATGTGTAAGGCTATACAAGGACCTTATTTGATCTTCGCGTTCAATAAATTCTTTTGGAATAATAGACCCGACCATAAATGTATCAAATTCAAATTCACTTACTTCTTTACTAATTCTTTCTGCTATATCAGGTATTTTGAGCATTAAGTTTTCACAGATGCTACATTTTTCTGCACTAGCTGTCACGTTAAACTTTTCATAAATTGATAGTGCTTCATCAAACCCAGATCTATACAATGCATTCAATATTTCTAATCCCTTATCATCACTGTTTAGTAAAAGTAAATGGGATTGTATAGATAATACTCGCTTTAACGCTCTTCCTCTCTCAGCATTACCTATATTACCACCCAACCTTGAAAATAGTCGCCCTAAACAGCTATCACATAATGGGTAATTAATCAAAATCTTAATAACTAAATCTAAAAGCTCCTGCGTCATATCGTCTCCTCATCTGGGTAATTTTTTGCCAATGGTTAACCCCATTCTTTTAATTTTCTTTAAACTTTTCTTCAACATGAAATACTGTTCAACCAATGCCTGCACATCTTTTGTTGATACTCCTGATCCTCTTGCAATTCGTCTCATTCTAGATTTATCTATCATCTGAGGGTTTTTTAGCTCCTCTTTAGTCATGGAATTAATTATAGCAGACCATTTATCTAAATTCTTCTCAGCGTTTTCTAGAACATCATCAGGCAAACTACCATAACCCATGCCTGGTATCATGCTAAGCAGTTTGCTAAGTGGCCCCATCTTGCGTACTTCTATGATCTGCTCAACCATTTCTTTTAACGTAAATTCACCAGAAAAAATATCAGAGGGTTTAACTTTTGCCTCAACACCTGCTTCTTCCATCTTCTCAGCGAGGGCTTTTAGATCACCCATACCCAATAATCTATTAATAAAGCTTGACGGATCAAACATCTCAATTTCCTCGATTTTCTCACCAGTACCTATGAAAGAGATTGGAGCGCCAGTAGCTACAACTGCACTTAAAGCACCACCTCCTCTAGCTGCACCATCTAACTTTGATACAAAAATACTACCAATTTTTGTTGCTTCATGAAAAGCCTTAGCCTGTTGATAAGCACCCTGTCCAATAGTACTATCAATAACTAATATCACATGATTGGGCCTTATCGCATTAGAAATCTGTTTCATCTCTTCTATAAGACCCTTTTCCTCCTTATGACGACCAGCAGTATCAAGAATTATTACCTCACATCCTTCCTTAGCAAACTTTTCAACACCACGTCTAGCTATTACAACAGGATCTTTAGATCCAGGTTCTCCATATACAGATACACCTATCTGATCGCCGAGCTGCTTTAACTGATCAAAAGCTGCCGGACGGTAAGTATCTGCACTTATAAGCCCAACCTTATATCCCTTCATTTTATAATATCTAGCCAATTTAGCTGCTGAAGTAGTCTTACCAGAACCCTCAATACCAACCATCATTATAATGTTCGGTTTACCAGGCTGGATAGGTATACGATAAGCCTGCTCACCACCTAAAAGATGAACCAATTCTTCATAAAGAGCCTTCAGCACAGCATCCTTTCTAGTAAAACCTGGTGGAATATCAGTCCGTTTAGATGCAGTTTCAATCTTCTTACTGAGCTCAAGAACTTGAGAAACATTAACATCAGCCCTAATCAAAGCTCTCTGAATTTCCCTGATAAATTCTCTTACTGCTACTTCATCACCAGAACTACCCATAAAACGTTTTATCGCCTCAACCAAGGACTTTGAAAAATCCTTAAGAACCACGATTATCTCCAATATAATAACAGAAACATGCAAATAAATCCAACGCAGATAACAAAATAACTTTAATCAATCACTACCAAAATCAAAATATTTTTGTTAGATCCTCACCAATTTTAAACATAGCTACCAAAACAATAATTTACAGAACCTAAATTCTCACCTAGCACTACTCACTTAAAATGTATAATAATAGCACCAGTCAAAGGAAACAGTCCTTGAGAAATTCTTACCCCTAAGAAATAAATTTTAAAACTTGGTGCCCGAGTTTCGTATGAGTGTTTATTTATTATATGAGAGCATTAATGTTAATTTCATATTAAAGTTGATGTGAATTTAACAGGTGTGGCGGGCCCGCGGGGATTTGAACCCCGGATCTCAGGCTCCGAAGGCCTGCGTCATAATCCATGCTAGACTACGGGCCCTAAAAATAATTTGTTAAACGTTCCTTATATTTTGTAGGTTTTAGTGGTCGATTGTTTGTTTACTTTAAATCTTAAAATTTATATCGATTGTCAATAGTTGGTTAGTTGGTGATGTGGATGAAAGTGCTCGTATTAGGTTATGGACTTGTTGGTTCTGTTATTGTTGATGATTTAGTTTCTTCTAATTTGACTTCGGTTGTTGATGTTGGTGATTATAATTACGAGGTTGTTAAGATTCTTCGTGGTGAGAAGGTTGAAGGTTTTCGTATTGATGTCCGTGATAGGAGTGAATTAATTAGGTTAATGAGAAGGTATGATTTGGTTGTTGGTGCTTTGCCTGGTTCTTTGGGTTTTAGGGTTGAGGAGGCTGCTGTTGATGCTGGTGTGAATATGGTAGATATTTCTTATATGCCTGAGGATCCTTTTCAGCTTGATTCTAGAGCTAAGGATGCTGGTGTGACTATAATACCTGATTGTGGTGTCGCTCCTGGTTTGAGTAATTTGCTTGTTGGGTACGGTTATTCTAAGTTTGATGATGTGAGATCTATTAAAATATTTGTTGGTGGGTTACCTAAGAGGCTTGTTCCTCCACTTGATTATGTGATAACATGGTCATCTGAAGATTTAATCGAGGAGTATACAAGGACTGTAAGAATAGTTAAAGATGGTGTTCTCTCTTATGTTGAACCTCTTACTGGTGTTGAGTTAGTTCGATTTGAAGGTTTAGGAGAATTTGAGGCTTTTTATACTGATGGTCTACGCACATTGGTGAAAACTTTTGGTGATAAAGTTGTTGAGATGTGGGAGAAAACTTTAAGATACCCAGGTCATGTTGAAAAAATTCTTTTGCTCAAAAGATTAGGAATGTTGGATAGAGATCCTTTAGACGTTGATGATTTTAAAGTAGAACCGAGAAAATTCTTAGTAAGATTGCTTGATAAGAATTTAAGGATAAAGGAGCCTGATATGCTTCTTTTGAGAATTATTCTGAACGGTGTAAAAGATGGTTCACTTTTGAGTAAGATATTTGAGGTTGTTGATGTTTATGATGAAGATAAAGGTTTGACAGCTTTATCTAGAACTACTGCTTATACTGCCACTGGTATTGCTTTACTTCTTGGAATGGGGATGATTAGTGAGAAAGGTGTAGTCCCCCCAGAGATAATTGGTCTTAATGAGAAGTATACAAAGTATGTCCTAAAACACTTAGCCGAGAAGAATATTCATATAAAAGAGATAAATATTATCGAAAAAAGTTTAAGCTGATCTAAATTTTTGAGTTTTCACTTTAAAGCTCTTTTAATGTTCTTAATTAGTCAAAGAATTTTTAGTTAAATGGTATTACACATTGATAGTAGAATAGATATGAAAAGATTGGACTAAATTTACGTTTTCCTTAAGTCAAAACTAAATAACGAAAATTAATGAAAAAATAAATGAGTAAGTTAAAATATTTGGTAATGGAGTATAGTGTTATTCTGAGGTGCCAGGTTTATGTCCAACGATGAACTTTTTGAAAAAATAAGAAAAAGAAGTGAAGAATTTTATAAACACTCACATCATGATAGATTTCATGTGGAAAGAGTGTATAACTTAGCCGTTCGAATTGCAAAGGAGGAGGACTCTAATGTGGATTTAGATGTAGTAAAGGCAGCTGCTCTTCTCCACGATGTTGCTAGGTCCATGGAGGATGAGGGAAAAATTAAAGACCATGCTATCGAAGGCGCAAAAATTGCAAGAAGGATACTCAAAGAGGTCGGTTTTCCAGAAGCAAAAATTGAAAAAGTTGTGTATTGTATTATGGTGCATAGATATAGAAACAATCTTAAACCTGAAATCATAGAGGCACAGATCTTACAAGATGCAGACAGATTAGATATGCTTGGCGCGATCGGAATAGCAAGAGTTTTTACTCATGGAGGGTGGAGTAATATGCCAATTCACGATCCATCAACTTCACCAAAGGAAAGATATGATGGGAAATCATTAACATCGATTAATCATATATATGAAAAAGTTTTGAGAGTTAAAAATATGATCGTCACAAAAACAGGGAAGAAAATAGCCGAAGACAGACATAAATTTGTTGAACAATATCTCGAAAGATTTTTAAAAGAATGGGAAGGAGAGATGTGAAGTTCTTTATCTCGAAGGATAGATTAACATTTCAACTATACCAACATAGGAAAAATATATAGGAAAAACCATTTTATTTTTGGTGATAAACGTGAGTAGTAAAGAAAAAAGTAAACAAAAATCTAAGAAAAAGACAAAATCTGAAAGTTCAAGTTGTTGTGGAAGTTAAATTATTTTCGTATTTTGCTGTTTCACATAATTATTTATTAAAGATCTTTTTCTAATTGTTATATCTGGATAATCCATAGCTATTTTATATATTCCTCTATAGCATAATTCTTTTATCCATTTTTCATCAGTTACAACCCATACTCATTCTTAATTAGAGACTATGGTTTCAAGATTAAGCGATCTACAGCTGACAAGAGAAGCAAGATAAGTATTTCACATCCAGCAATGACAAAAGTGAGAGAAGTGAAAGCAATTTACAAAACAATGAACAACCTAAAAAGAGAACCGTTATGGGATTCATGGACTTTCGTCCCTTCCCTCTCAATTTCATAGAGGGCTTTCTGGGTCAACGGGGCTCCCCTCATCCTGAGCATGTTTAGACGTGCCCATTCGGTGCCAATTTACCACCACATATCGGGCACGTTCATGCATTCTTTAATACACTAAACATCTATAAAAATCTATCTATTTGGGAGCTGCTGTCCAACCCTCATCTTTAGCGCAGAGAGGATATTAGCAATTAACAAAGGATTTTAGGAACTTGATTTATTTAATAGCTATAATTAAACATAGTGAATTTTGATTTGATTATCTTTATAAAGTTCTATTACTCTTCTAATGATCTTACTTGTACTACAGAAGGAGCATCCTATATATTGTTCAGCTCTTCTCACTTCTACTCTTAATCCTCTTCTCTCTAACTCTTTAGTTATATCTTCTTCTTTAAAATTCTGGTCAGGACCAAGAAGTATTATATCTGGTTTTATTTCTTCAACAATCTTTAAAATGTCTGGATCGTCATGACCCAATATAGCTTTCTTCACATATTTTATTGATGATACAACTTCTAATCGTTGCTGTTCAGGTATTACAGGGGGCCTTCCTTTAAAACGTTTAACAGAATTATCCCTGGCAACGATCACAATAACATCCCCTAACTCATTAGCTTTCTTAAAAAGATATAAATGACCAGGATGAATTATATCGAATGTACCAGCCACTAATACTTTTTTCCTCTTCATTGCATCCCAAACTATAAAATTCCACCAGAAATATAAATTGAATTGCATACATTGAAGATCAAAGAATAATTAAGAAAATCAAATAAAACATTCACCAGAAAATATTAAACAAAAAATAAAACAATAAATTTTAAATTAAGATAATGGAAACACACATTCTCTAAATAACGGTTTAGTTAGAGAATTGCTATAAAGAAAGACTTAAAAAACAGTTTCAAAATAGATAGACTTAAATAGAGATAAGCCATAATATCTTCTTGATGGAGAAGCTTTGCACTCTCAAAGAGGCTAAGAGGCAGCGTTTAGCTGCCTTTGTCAGTATTTTCAGAGCAGATAGGTTTAAATAGAGGTTGCTCATACGTTTTAATGTCCCCTCTGCTCTGGAAGCATGACTTCCTATGGGGATGGGTGGGCTGGGGGTTGACCTTCGGATGTGGGGATGTCGGGTTTACCCCGAAAGCCCTCGATGAGCTAATCGAGAGGGAAGAGTTGAGTAGAGGTGATAAAACACTATGAATCTCTACTTAACTCAGAACCCCCACACCCCTCTGTTTCCACTGGAACTAGTGAGCAAAATGCTGTTTCTTCATGATATTAACTTTTTGTTTAAGAATAACATATTTCCTTAAGAATAAAATACCCCATTTGTTATTTCTTTAAAATATTAAATGCTTTATGGTACAGATATTCATGTATTTTACTAAAAAATATTTTAGTAGAAAAATAACAGGATAATGCTATATTATTTCCAGTGGAAATAAAGGGGTGTGGGAGTATTTATTTCTAAAAAATAATTTTTAACAATTTAATTTAAATTTTTTTATTTTTATAGAAAAACATAACTAAAAAATTCATACTAAATATCTAAGGGAAAAATGTTTTGTTCAAGTGTTATTCATTATATCATGTTAATTATTTTATTAGTTTTTCAGCTTTGCTATGTCTTGATGTTCTTTTGTGGATTATGATAGGATGAATTGTGAGGGAGTGTTTGTAATGGAATGAGCTTATGTGGAAGAGTGTAAAATGAAAAATTAAAATTTAAGTAGAAGAGAAACATAAGAAAGTGTGAGATGTCAAGAAAGGAGAAAAGAAAAGGTGGAAAAAGGCGTGAGGCGACACCTGTAACAGGGGCAGGTCTGATAAGATTTTATGATGAGGATATCTCTAATGTAAAGATAAGCCCACCTATTGTGATATTCATATCGATATTAATAATGGCATTAGTGCTTTTGGCACAAGCTAGAGTACTTCCTTAGTGAGAAATAATGAGTGATGATGGTTTATCTATTCCACTTCATTATTCTAAGTTATGGTCATTACCTAATTTAAGATTGTTACTAATGATGGCATTTGTGTTATCGTTGTTGTATGTAGTAATTCCTGTGATCTTTTTTAATGTTGGATTTATGATAGTTAATGTAATAATCATAATGAGTATAGCGGTGTTATTACTTTATGGAAGGATAGATCAATATATTACAAAGAGAAGAGGTTTGGGAATATATATTATGATAATTTTTGCAGGTCTTTTGCATCTTCTTTTAAAAGATATAATTTCTGGAATATTAGGGGCAATATTATCGGCTACTATATTGTCGTTTGTTTTTAATTCTCTACCTGTTATTACAAAGAGTTTTAAACGTGGGTTAATGAGTATTATGTGTCTGCTTCCGTTATCGTCTTCTATGTTATACTTTAATGACGTTGTATTAAAGAATTTGAAGAATTCTTTGATTGATTTTTTCCTTCCGTTTATTTTAACTGCGGTAGGATTTGTTTATATGGCGTACATTGAAATTAGTGGTAAGAGGAAGTTTGGGCTTGGTCCAATATCTCTATTTCGTGCATTTCTGAGGCTTTGGTCAAATAAGGATTCTACAGCTCTTGAACAAGTGTTTTCTAGCATATCTACATCCGCAGATTACATTGCGCGGTTGTTAGTGTTTTATAATGAGAGCAAACCGATTGGGGTATTAATATCAATACCGATACATCCAGGTCCTATAATGCATATGGGTAGTTCGAATTTACCTTCTGAGATAATGAAAAAAATGTGGGATGAGATGAGTGTTGTTGCAATGCCATTCCATGTTCCATCAAATCATGAATCTGATCTAGTGCTTAATGACGATAGGGAAAGAGTAATATCATTGATAAAAACGGCGATAATTAACTCTCAATCACAAACTGATGAAGTATACTTAACAAGGCTTATAGATGTTAGTGAGGATCAGATAAAAGTCAAGGCATTCTTAATTAATGATATTCCAATAATAACTGTGACTGCATCACCATTACCGATGGAGGATTTACCAGAAAATATTGTAAACCCAGTAAAAAAACTTTCCCAAAGTCTTGGTTTAAAGGAACCAATAATAATAGATGCTCATAACGCTCTCTCAAATGACAGATCAGAAATACTCTCGAAGGATATTGCCGGTAGATCTTCAATAAAAGCAATAGAAAAAGCGTTAATGCAGCTTAAACAATTGGAAAAGAGACAGGGAAAAATAAGTCTTGTAAAGACAGCGTTTCCAGGAAAACCTCATGAAGGATATGGCGAGGGTGGTATTGCTATAATGGTTTTGGAGCCTAAAAATGAAAAACCATTTTACATAATGCTTTTTGATTCCAATAATATGATTGTTGGATTAAGAGAACAGATAATAAATGAAACATTAAAAATAGGTTATGATGGGGAAGTGTGTACAAGCGATACACATTCGGTAGTAGCTTTGGTTCCAGGAGGAAAGGGTTATAGCATGCTAGGTGAAAATGGTAATATTTCGGAAATAATAAAAATCATACTGGATAGGCTGAAAAATGCAGATCTTAAGGAGAGAATATTAGTAAGTGATATTAATGTTACAATAACAGATTTGAGGATTTTAGGGAAAAATCTTTATAAATTAGATGAGATGGCGAAAAAATATGTTCCTAAAGGTGAATTATATCCTATTATTATTTTCATGATTGCTGCGTTCATCACTGTAATATTTAATGTTATCTAAGTTTGTATCCTATTTTTCTTAGAAAATCGCGTCTTGCCTTAATGTCATCTTCTTTCTCAACACCTAGTGGAGACCCTCCGTCTATGACGCCTAAAACTCCTCTGCCTTGTTCTGTTTCGGCTACGATTACCTCGATCGGGTTAGCGGTAGCACAATAAAGTCCTACAACTTCTTGAACATTTTTAAGAGCATTTAATACATTTATGGGATAACCACCTTTAATTACGATTACAAATACATGACCGGCTCCAACATCTAAAGCGTACTTCGTTGCTAATTCTATAAGCTCCTGATCATTACCTTCGCGCCTCACTAAACGTGGGCCTGATGATTCGCAGAATGCCAATCCAAACTTTATATGAGGTGTTATTGTAACGAAAAGTTCATAAATGTCTTCAGTAGTCTTAATAAAGTGTGTTTGTCCTATAATAATATTTGTACCCTCTGGTGGCACTATTTTCACAATTTTTAATTGAACGCTCATACTGTACACCAAAATATTTTTTATCGCAAAAACTATTAAACTTTATGATCCGTAAATTATCTAAATTCTCTAAATAAATCTAGTTAGCGTTATGAAAGAAAATTTTGAGTACGATTTTCTTATATAAACGAGTGGTTATATTTTTGATTGATGATAGTTATATTTCGAAGTTATGAAGAAATTTGTTAAAATAGTACGAAGTTAGAAATATATATAAAGGTGCGTGATCTTAATATTTCGGTGGTATTCTATGGGTGAAGAGTCTATCAATAAACCTCACGATTTACCTAAAATTGTCGTTCCACCACCAGGCCCAAATGCTCAAAAAATAATTGAACGTGATAGTAAAGTTATTTCACGTTCTTATGTTCGCTTCTATCCTTTGGTTGTAAAGGAAGTTAAAGAAAATGTAGTGGTCGATGTTGATGGTAATGAGTATATAGATTTTAATTCTGGATTAGTAGTACTTAATGTTGGACGTCCAAAAGAAGTTACTGAAGCAATAAAAAGGCAAGTTGATAAATTTTTACACTATAGTCTCACAGACTTTTATTATGAAGAGGCCGTAACATTAGCAGAGAAATTAACAAAAATCGTTCCTGTAAACGGTAAAGAGAAAATGGTTCATTTTTCGAATAGTGGAGCTGAAGCAATAGAAGCAGCAATGAAGTTGGCAAGATATAAAACTGGTCGGCCTTACCTTTTTTCGTTCATAGGATCGTTTCATGGAAGAACTTATGGAGCTATGAGTTTGACGGCATCAAAGCCAGTGCAACGGAAAGGATTTTCGCCACTCGTTCCAGCAACAGTTCAGGTTCCGTATCCATATTGTTATAGATGCCCATTTCATCTACAATATCCAGAATGTAATCTATATTGCGTTGACTATATTGAAGAATGGGTTCTCTCGAAATATGTACCACCTGAAGAAGTAGCAGGCATAGTAGTAGAACCGGTGCAGGGTGAGGGAGGTTATGTTTGGCCGCCTCAGGGATATTTTGAAAAATTAAAAAAACTAGCTGAAAAATATGGGATCTTATTCATAGATGATGAAATACAAGCAGGTTTTGGACGAACCGGTAAATGGTTTGCAATAGAGCATTGGAATGTTAAACCTGACATAATAACATTAGCAAAAGCCATCGCCTCAGGATTACCTTTAGGAGCAATGATAGCAAGTAAAGATGTCATGACATGGGAGAAGGGATCTCACGCATCAACATTCGGCGGGAATCCTGTATCATGTGTCGCATCACTATCGACTATTGAGTATATAGAGAAAAATAACCTCCTTGAAAATGTGCAGAAAGTAGGGGATTATATTTACAAACATTTTAAAGAAATCGAAGAAAGTAGTAAAATAGTAGGAGATGTAAGAGGAAAAGGTTTTATGATAGGTGTAGAAATAGTGAAGGATAAAAAAACTAAAGAACCAGGGATTAAGGAAGCTGAAAATATTATTATACAAAGCTGGAAGCAAGGTGTTGCATTAATAACGGCAGGAAAATCAACACTAAGAATAGCACCACCATTAACTATGACACGAGAACTAGCTGAGAAAGCAATTGAAATAATCGAGAAAAACATAAGAGTCACAGAAAAAACATTATAAAAATCACAATGGTAAGCCATAAAACCACATGATCTTTTTCGCATAACTTAGTCACAGCTAATGATTTTAATAAGATATCACACCACGCCCGTGACTTTTATCACAATTATCATAATAAAGAAAAATCACTGAAAAATAAGCAAGTATTTTACATTGAAATCACGAATCATAAAATGACTTTCAGTGACTTAATCACGTAATATTTTCATCTTTAAAAAAGAATTGTTTATCATATTAAATCTCACACATATCATTAGATATTTTTGCATATTTCTGGCTATATATCCTATGTTTTTTATTTTTTTCATAAACTGTTTTATGATATATCATAAAATATGATCCATGATTTTATAAAAATAGTTAATCACCGTGATTGTGAGATGAGTTTATATATCACATGTCACAAATAATATTGTAGATGTTAAATGGAACGAAAAGCATACATACCATTAAGCTCACTTGAGGCACGTTTGCAGTCTTTAATAGATTTGGTAGAATCTATGAAGGGAAGAGATAGAATACTTGAAGAACGTTTAGCGTACATAGAAGATGACATAACTAAAATTAGGTTTGAAATAAGACGGATGAGAGAAATGATGGAAGAACTTTATCAAAAGACTCAACAATCAGCAAAAGACCAAAGGATAAGAAGAAAGTATGAAAACTATACATCAAAGTATCTATCATTAAATGAAATGTTATCCGAAAAAGCAGTTGAAAAAGAAAGAGAGCTGTTAGGATTATCGATAACGGAGGAGAAAATACTAAGATTATTATTACAAGATTCATCATACGGTGTAGAAGGAGCAACAGGGATAGCTAAAATGTTAGGAATGGCAAGAGAGCATATAGCAAGAACGATGAAGAGAATGGTTGATAAAGGTCTCTTAATAAGAGATGAAACAAAAATGCCTTTCACGTATAGAGTACCAGAAGAGATAAAGAAAAAACTGCTAGAAAAACAGTAATGTGACTAATCACATACTTTAAAAATCACATTCCAGAGGAAATAAGGGGGTAAAAAATAACATTATAATACATCAGAGCAATCCATGATTATTGTGATAACGTCGTAATCACATTTCCTTTGAATAATCACAATCACAAGAAGACTGGTCCCGGGGGTGGGATTTGAACCCACGGCCTTCCGGTACCTGCTGACCTAGACTCATTCTCAGGCTCGCGACCCCAGTTGTCTAGGTGGCTGATACCTACAGCCGGAAGCTATACCAGGCTTAGCTACCCCGGGCCCAGCATCCCTAACTAGTAAAAAGACTATGATAAATTTTTCGCCTCATTACCATCATGTGAGCTACTCCACGACTCAACTAAAGTTAGGAGTTCCCAGCGTTCGCCCGGAGCTTTTGCACTCCCAGTCACCTGGTTTGAGGTGCTCACAACTTCACCATCCCATAGGACTCACCATCTTACGAGCTATGTTTTCGCTCTAGTTCAGATGTTATTCCATCCACATCGGGAACATTCCAAATTTAGTGAGTTAACATCATGTTTAAACTTTGCCCATTTATCTCAGCAAAGCTCTTAAACTTTCTGAGCAACAATCTATATAAAGGAACAATTCACTACATTATACAATATTCAGTGGGTCTCTTATTTTAATAGCATCAATTATTATAACATTAAAGTCATATTAAACTTGTTAAAAATCCCTCTTTTAAAAGATGATCTCATTCATCTAAGATAAGAGTAGAGGTTAATTTTCTTTGATTCTATCTCATTTTCTTGAGAATTTTCTAAATCCGCATTGCATATTTTTCCACAGTCTGAGTTTTAGTTAAACGGAATGGCATACTCAAAATTTAAAAATTTAGTTAAATACTAAAATAAAATTCTTCTTTGTTTTTTATTTGTTTAAGAATCTCTGTTGTTAATGTTACTGTGTGTTCGAAATCTGTGAGATCAATTATTGATGATGGCGTGTGGAGGTATCTTGCAGGTATTGATATTACACCGGTTGGAATGCCGCCGTGTGATATGTGGATAGTTCCGGCATCAGTGCCACTTTTTGGTGCTACTTGTAACTGATATGGAACATTTATTCTGTTAGCGATGTTTATCATGAAATCTAAAATCTTTTGCTGAGTTATCATGGTTGCATCCATAACCCTTATTGCTGGCCCTTTGCCAAGCATTGTAACATATTCTGATGGAGAATTTTCAGGAGTATCTGCAGCTGTCGTTGTCTCTACTACTAGTGCAATATCAGGATTTACAGTATATGTTACTGATGTTGCACCACGTAGACCAACTTCTTCTTGCGTCGTGAATACAGCATAAAGTGTGTAAGGTAATTGCACATCTTTAAACATCTCAAGAACTTTAATAATCACTGCAACACCAGCCCTATCATCTAACGCCTTACCCATAACTCTAAATTGTGTAAGCTGCATAAACGTTTCATTAAAAGTTATTGGATCACCAACCCTGACACCTAACTCTTCAACCTCAGATTTGCTCGATACACCTATATCTATATACATTTGATTTATCTGCGGCACTTTTTTTAATTCTTCTTCAGTTAATAAATGTCTAGGTTTTACACCTATTACACCATTTAGCTTCTTATTTTTAGTGTGAATTAAGACTCGTTTAGATAGTAGAATGCGTGGGTCAATACCTCCAATTGGTGAAAACCTTATGAAACCATTATCCTCTATAAATGAAGTTATTAATGCCACTTCATCCATATGAGCAGCAATCATTACCTTTAATTCTCCTCCTCTCTTTAATGCTATTACATTCCCAAGCGGATCTATGTTTACACTATCAACAATATTTTTTACGTTATTTGTTATTACCCTTCTGATCTCCTCCTCTCTCCCAGGTGGACCGTGCGTTTCCGATAATATTCTTAGCAGATCTATTATCTCAGTCATAACATATAATCGAGCACAATCGAATATTTATAGTTTAAGACTAAAATGGTGACCAGATAATCATCTCAATCCCTAGTCGAGGCCTGATAACATAAGAAAGTTTGACTATGATTGTTTTTAATAACATTAGTTTGTTTTTGACATTCTCCACGGCTGAAGCCGGGAGATTCTCGGTTCCTCAGGCTCAAGCCTTCATCGTACCGAGTTCGGGCTGTGTCAAAGCAGCCCCTGCCATGGACGTATAGCCCATAGCCCGCTTAAGGATGTTCGTTGCTCCATTATAGTCTGCGTTGCATTGGATTCCGCAGTTTTGGCATTTGAAGAGGCCTCCGACTCGAAGCCCCCTGTGACCACATTTATGGCACAGTTTTGAAGTGTTTCTTTCGCTTATCTTAACAACTTTGATTCCGCGCCATCTCGCCTTATACTCTATGAATTGGCTTAGCCTATGGTATGGGAATCCGTTGTTGAGCTTTCTTTTGAAAGCTCTACCTCTGCCGTTTCGTCTTATGCCCTTGAGTTTTCCAAGAACTATCATGGAGTCGTTCGCCAAAGCTTCGTTGACTATGGCTCTGCTAATCTTATGCAGGATATCGTTAACAACCCTTCTCTCTTTACGCCCAATCTTCTTTATCGCTTTATATGACTTCTTCAGGGCTAGGGTTCTCCTAAGCCAGAAGAAGTGTCCCTTAACCCTCCTAAGCTCCCTCCCATAGAACTTCGGTTTTGGATTGGTTGAGTTGACTGTTGCGGCTATCCAGCGTATCCCCATATCAACTGCTAGAGCTGATTTAGGGTTTCTCTCCTCGACTTCTTTTTCAACAGTTATGTGGACGAACCACTCATTACCTTTCTTTACGATTTTTGCCTCTCTGCAAATCATGTCATCAGTTATTGGTTCATGGGTCTTTATGGGGACGTTTATTCCGCCTCTAACCCCATAAATTGGAATCTTGAGCCAATAAGGCGTCAGCTTGGTGTCTGCTCTGTACACGTCCCTTCTAAGGATTAGCGGGTATTCCTTGTTAGGCTTAACATTTCCAAGCCTCTTTAGAAGTCTGTCAGCCTGTTGCTTTGTAGCGGAATAAAGTGGAACAGACTTGTCTCCATGCAAATAGCGTTGCCAATTCTCGTATTCACGCCTCAAAAGCTCTTCCTTGCCTTTGCGTAGTTCAAGAATCTTTGCCTTAATGGTTTTCTTAGCCTTCATGAGCGACTCGCTCAAGAAAACATTGTTTAAGCACTTATTTAAGCCTATCGACGATTCATCCCAGAACTGAAGTTCTAGGCTTTCTTGTCGCATTTCTGTAATAAAGCAACCAGACTAAAAATTTCACTCACTAGTATTATGGAAGTTGGTAGATTTTTATTTGTTGCGGCAAAAACACCAACTATGGCAGCTGTTATTATTATGTGATTAGGACGGTTCATAAAATAATCTATTGATAAGTAATAAGCTTCACCCAACATAGTACCTATAAGGATGATAAGTTAACTGATGCTGATATTTATTTTTTATCGATGGGGCCCGGGGCCGGATTTGAACCGACGCTAGAGGCTCCACAGGCCTCCGAGCTACCAGGCTACTCAACCCGGGCCACCAATGTAAGCTATTCCTTTCTTAGTTTTAAGTCTGACGCAATTTTTAACTCTAAACCACAAAGTACTCTAGAGGCAACTATACTAGTTTCAAGAGGTTTATCATATATTGAAACTTTAAAATTGGCTAAATCCATAATTTCCTTTTCAAAATCGCCACGTGGGAAACCTCCTATTAAAATTACTGGATTGTTTAACCTAACAATTTTATTAGCCAATTCGAGAACGCTCATGTAATTACCCTTTTCGTGCATAAGTATTACTATCTCAGGATTTATTCTCTCCATAAGTTTACGTAAGCCTCCTTTAAAAATCCACATTAATGGTTTATCCCTTGGTACAGCGCCATCAACCAATAACTGTTCCATAAGACCAATGAACCTATTATAATTACGAGGTATTCTTAAGTCACTTCGCATTTCTATAACATCATCATTTATAGTATGAACGTAGGTCTTTAATAGTCCCATTTTGTTAAAAGGAGATCCAAGAGCTTCTATGAGAAACCTGTGAACAATATCCGGTCTACCTCTCTTGTGTTTCTTTGGAATGTTTCTCATTGCTTTATAATGCAATGAAACATCAAGCAACATTTCAGTTGGTTTCTTACCTCTCTTTTTAGAGATTGTCTGTATTATAGGATGCATAGCAATACTTAAAGGTATTAACTCAAGAGGAGCTTCCACAAGCACCAAATGTATCATAACAATCACTCTCTCACAATAGGATATATAGGCTTAATAACTTAAATTCATAGCAATTAAGGAATAAAAAATATTTATTAAATATTAATACTAAAATACTATCATAATCACAAGTTAATATTTTTATGTAGTGCTTGATAGGAAAGTTTAGGGCTTTGTTTCTTGTATAAGTTGTTGATAGGTCTAAATTGTGGAATTTGAACGAGTAGCTTCCAAGCGAGCTATATGTTCATGCAGGTGCTGGTTTAACAAATCCCAGAACCCAATACAACAAAACATCAAACAGAAACAACAGAAAACTCCTTAAATTCAGCAATGAAGAGTATCGATTGCTACCACGTAAAACTTATAACACTTTCATTCTTTCTCATTGTGAAAGCATATCACTGATTAACTGAATGAGACAGTATTTGTGAATAAAAATTGAACATCTATAAATAAAATAAATACATATTAACAGGGAAAAGAGGTTTATAGGTAAGTACTCTATTGATAAAAATAATAGAAAAACGAGTGTCATAGAAAAGTATATAGTTTAGGATGCTTATATTTACTAAGGTGGTTAGAACGCCAGAAGTTATTTCACATGATTTGTTAATAGTTGGTTCTGGATTAGCTGGGTTAAGGGCTGCATATGAGGCATCAAGGTTAAGTAAAGGAAAGCTTGATATTGCTGTCATTTCAAAGCTTCATGTAATGCGATCTCATTCAGTAGCCGCGGAAGGTGGTACTGCTGCTGTTCTTAGACCTGAAGAGGGTGACAGTTATGAATTACATGAATGGGATACCATTAAAGGTGGTGATTTTCTATCTGATCAAGATGCCGTGGAAAAATTTGTTCACACAATGCCAGAAGAAATTCTAATGCTAGATCATATGGGAATACCATGGTCTAGGAGAAAGGATGGCAGAATTGATCAGAGGCCTTTTGGTGGTCATACATTTCCAAGGGCTGTTTTTGCAGCTGATAAAACAGGTTTCTTTGAAATGCAAGTACTTTATGATAATTTGCTTAAGTATGGTAATGTAACATTTTACAATGAATGGTTTGTGACTTCTTTTTTAATTGAAGATAAAAGATTTGAAGGGTTGACAGCTATTGAAATGAAAACTGGAGACTTTCATATTTTCAAAGGTCGTGCAGGTATAATAGCAACTGGTGGTGCTGGTATATTGTATGGTTTTACTACATATTCAAGAACAGTAACCGGTGATGGTTTAGCGATGGCCTACCGAGCAGGCATTCCATTAAAAGATATGGAGTTCATACAATTTCATCCAACTGGGTTAGTTCCTTCAGGAATACTAATTTCAGAAGCTGCAAGAGGTGAGGGTGGTTACCTTACTAACAATAAAGGGGAAAGATTTATGAAAGCTTACGCGCCTGAAAGAATGGAATTAGCACCAAGAGATATAATCAGCAGATCAATGGTAACAGAAATAATGCAAGGTCGTGGTTTTAAAGGTCCAAGGGGTCTCGATTATCTCCATTTGGACTTGAGGCATTTAGGTGAAGAAAAAATTAAGGAAAGGTTACCATTTATTAGAGAGCTGGCGATAAAATTTGCTGGTATTGATCCTATAGATGAGCCAATACCAGTAAGACCTGCAGCTCACTATACTATGGGTGGTATACACAGTGATACCGATGCCAGAATACTGTATGCTGACGGAACACCAGTTAAAGGCTTATGGGGAGCTGGAGAATGTGCATGTATTAGTATACACGGAGCTAATAGACTTGGTACAAACTCCACAGCAGCATGTATAGCTTATGGGAGAATAGCAGGCGCGGAGGCTTTTAATTATCTTACATCAAATAATGCTGACCCATCACCGTCTCAAGAATTAGTTTCTTATGAAGAATCGAGAATCTACGATAAAATGTTAGGAAAGAGAGGCGATGAGAATCTTTATGAAATAAAGAATGAACTACGACAAATAATGGATCAGAAAGCATACGTATTTAGGACTGGAAGTGAGTTGGCTGATGGTATAAATAAAATCAGAGCGTTAAAAGAACGCTTCAAAAAAGCTGAAGTAACTGATAAAAGCAGGGTTTACAATACAGATCTAATCTCAGCTCTGGAGCTCGAGAACATGCTTGATGTGGCAGAGGTTGTTCTTCATAGCGCGTTTGCTAGAACAGAATCCAGGGGCGCACATTATAGACTTGATTATCCAAAAAGAGATGACGTTAATTGGTTGAAACACACATTAGCAACAAAAACATCAGACGGGCCACCAGCATTAACATATATACCTGTCAGGATAACTAAATGGTTACCAGTTGAACGTAAATACTAGGAGGAGCGAGAAATGGATAAAGAAAATATAAAATCATATAAAAATGTAGCAGTACCAAAAGTTATTCCGAAATATAAATTAGGATTAAAAGCTTGGTTCACTCCTTTTAAATTTAATTTTGAAAGATGGATGTATACATTGCATAGAGTGACCGGTGTAATATTAGTAGTATATCTTTACATGCATATTTATGTAACAAGTATTCGTCTTTGGGGAGGATCTGAATGGACCGGCCTCATGACAACGTTTGAAAATCCAATAAACTATACTGGGGAAATTATAGTAATAGCATCGCTAGCACTACATGGTGCAAACGGAATTAGATTAATACTTGCAGAGCTTGGATATACTATAGGAAAACCAATAAGACCTGAATATCCATATAAACCACGATCACTAAAAAGTTCGCAAAGAATTATTGCAATAATATTAATGATAATAGCTGGAATAATAATACTCGGTACATTAATGGAATACTTATTCTATCTGAGGTGAGAAAAATGAAAGAATCACAACTCTGGTTCCTTCAATTAATAACAGGCGCATTACTAATCATATTAGCATTCATACATATATCAACATTTTCATCCATCATAGGAACAGGTTATAAAATAGGTCTTGAATACAGTAGCCTTGTTGAAAGAGCAAAACAACCTCTTTACATTGTGTTCTACTCACTATTCTTAACAATAGTAATGTATCATGCAAACTATGGAGCAAGAACATTGCTCCTAGAACTTTCAGGTGGAAGATACAAAACATTAATCACATTCGGAGTTCTAATAGTAGCCACAGTAACATACTTATACGGATTATACGCAGCTATCATGTTTTATATCAACGTAGGAGGTGGATGACAGATGACAACAGTGTCAGAGGCAATAAAAACAAGACCAGAAGAAAGCGCGACTGAAACAAAGCAAGCGACAAAAGGAATCATATTTAAGATATTCAGATTTATTCCTGAAAAAGATGAAAAACCAAGACTTGAGGAATATAAAGTACCTGCCTATAAGGGAATGACTGTTTTAGATGCATTATTTTATATAAAAGAAAACATAGATCACTCACTCGCATATAGACACTCTTGCAGGATGGGGATCTGCGGTTCTTGTGGAATGTTAATCAATGGACTTCCTAGATTAGCATGCCAAACACAAGTTTTTGAATTAAATTCAGATACAATCGAGATTAGGCCATTACCCAATTATCCAATAATAAGAGATTTAGCAACAGATTTCACAAACTTTTTCACTAAACATAAGAGTGTTAAACCATTTATAATAAGAGAAGATCGCGAGGAACAAGAAAACCCAGCAGGTGAATACCTACAGACACCCGAACAACATCTACTTTACATGCAATTCACATATTGTATAAAGTGTGGACTTTGCAATGCTGCATGCCCAATCATGGCTACTGATGATCTCTTTATAGGACCACAAGCATTAGCACAAGCATACCGGTATACTGTTGATAATAGAGATCAAGGGGCAGGAGAGAGAATCCTAATACTCGATAATCCTCACGGAGTATGGAGATGCCATTTTGCAGGCAGCTGCAGTGCAGTATGTCCAAAGGGTGTAGATCCAGCATTAGCAATACAATTACTAAAAAGAATAGTTATATCAGAAAGTCTGGGAATAAAGAAGGTTAAAAACAAAACAGAAATAAAGCCCATATCTAAAGAACATAAACCTAATCCAAAAATCCCAGAACCACCGCCAAGGACAGTAAAATAAATAAATGTTTTATTTAGAACATTATACTAATTATATTTTCTATCAAGAACTAAAGGTTTAAAAGACATGCTTAAATTATAGAAACGATTAACATGAACGTACCAAAAATAAACATCCTTACTGTAATAGTTCTACTAGTATTAGTCATAATAGGCACATACATATATGCAATGAGCACAGTATCACAACAGCCAAAACAAGTTTCAAAGCTTGAACAAATTAAACAGAGAGGAAAACTGATTGTCGGTACTAGTGCCGATTGGCCTCCATACGAATATATCGCTAAAAATGGCAGTTATGCAGGTTTTGATATTATTATAGCAAAAAGAATAGCAGAATACTTAAACGTATCTTTGGAAATCAAAGACATGAAATTTGCAGAATTAATAGCTGCAATACAAGGAGGACAAATTGACATGGCTATAGCCGGAATGGCTGCAACTGCTGCACGAGAAAAAGTTGTAGATTTCTCTATTCCTTATCTCACAGCAGTAGCGGTGATTATGGTTCCGCAAGTCAGTCCTATAAAGACAATAAACGATCTGTATGGTAAAAAAGTTGGGGTGCAATTAGGTAGTATACAAGAAGAATGGGCCAAAGATAACCTTGAAAAGCCTGGAAAAGCGACTGTTATCTCATACAACCTAGTTTATCCTGATATGATATTAGCATTAAAAAGAGGAGACGTGGACGCAATAATAATTAATAACCTACCTGCTGACGCAATCTCAAGAAAAGATCCAAGCCTGATTGTAGTGGGAACAGTCCCTGGAACTATGGAATATACTGCAATCGCATTGCCTAAAGGAGCTTCAGATTTTAAATTAGCAGTTGATACAGCTTTAGAACAGTTAAGAGATTCTGGTAAATTAGATCAGATAATAAGCAATGAAGTTAGCGCATGGCTTTTTAGCAGTTAAATAATAAATATTTTTTAGCGGAAGTGAAAATATGGTAGATCTCCCATTTATTGAAAGTACTCTTGCATATTTACTTACGGGATTAACTATAACATTGGAGATAAGTTTAATAGGTTTCGCAATAGGTTTTCTTTTAAGCGCATTTATGACACCTATAAGAATGTTTGGTGGAAGATTTTTAGGAAATATTGTTACATCATACATAGAAGCACTTAGAGGAACACCATTATTAGTACAAATATTTTTTGTTTATTTTGGATTACCATACATAGGAATAAAATTCGATCCTATAACAGCTGGCATACTTACATTGGGTCTTAATAGTGCTGCGTACCAAGCTGAGATCTTGCGTGGATCAATAAATGCCATACCAGTTGAACAATATTATTCTTCACAATCATTAGGTATGAAACCATTTCACATGTATAGGTACGTTATCTTACCTCAGGCAGTAAGGTATGCAATACCAGCTCTTATGAATGAATTAGTCACATTGATAAAAGAAAGTTCACTGGTCTCTGTAATAGGAGTTGCTGAACTTACGCGAAAAGGAGAATATATAGTTGCAACAACATTCCGAGCATTTGAGGTATATTTACTGGTCGCATTAGTATACTTCATAGTATGTTATGCATTAGTCAAAATATCGAAAATCATCGAGATAAAAATAAAAATTCCAGGCTATATGCCGAGGAGATTATGATGACAGATACAATCCTCAAAACTATTGACCTGTGGGTAAATTATGGCAAAATAGATGTTATAAAGGGCATAAATATGCACGTAAATAAAGGTGAGAGATTAATAATACTTGGACCGAGCGGTTCTGGGAAATCCACCCTCCTTAAATCCCTCATACTGCTAATCAAACCAAAACGAGGCAGAATATATTTTAACAATATAGAAATAACCGATAAATCTATTGATATAAACAAGATACGACAAAAAATTGGTTTTGTCTTCCAAAATTACAATCTTTTCCCACACCTAACAGTCCTACGCAATATTACCCTCCCTCTCGAGATCGTTAAGAAAATTCCTAAAGAACGAGCCGAAGAAAAAGCATTAGGAGTGCTCGATCTAGTTAATCTCAGGATGAAAGCCCACTCATATCCTGCCGAGCTCAGTGGAGGACAACAACAAAGAGTTGCAATAGCAAGAGCACTAGCAATGGATCCAGAATTGTTATTATTAGATGAACCCACATCGGCATTAGATCCAGAATTTGTTGATGAAGTACTTGAAGTATTAGAGCGCATAGCAAAAGAAGGCATAAGCATGATAGTAGTTACCCACGAACTAGATTTTGCAATGGACGTAGCAGATAGAATACTTTTCATAGATAACGGTATTATAATAGAAGAAGGAAAACCAGAAGAATTAATTAATAACCCAAAAAACGAAAGAACAAAGTCATTCTTGAAGAGAATACATAAAAAATAGAACCTTCTACATTATACTCTCCACATCTAAAGCTAGAAAATTCCTTTTTCATCAATCTTTAGGACCTTGGGTTCTAAACTATGTTAAAGCAGAACCCACTATGAGTGTATAAGTATGTCTGAGAGCGCCTGCTCAAAAACATCATACTTAAGCTTAATTTACTCAAAACCAAGATCCTAAACTCTCGTGGTGTAGGATGAAGTTGGCAAGCATTAGTGAAAGACAGTTTTATAAATCAGTGGGATATTAAGAGCTTAGGTGAGATAATTGCCTTCACACGGAAGTCTAACTAAGGCTGGTAAAGTTCGATCTGCTACACCTAAAATACCTCCTAAACCAAAGGGTAAAACAATCCCCCGCACAAGAAACAGAGTACGTTATTTTAAGAGATTTATATATCCTACATTAGCTACCGCTGAGAGCACAGTACCTGAAACTGAAACATAATTCTTATCATCACAACAATTTTATGTTCAAGTTAGTAATTCATCTCAGAACTGGAATTAGTTTTTCTTCTTGAATTTTTCTGTAGTTCTGAAAATTTTGATATCATTAATGTTACATTCATTTCATCTGATGTTAAGCCTCCATGAGATCCTCTACGTTCCCACTCAAGCTCTCTTTGTTCATAAAGATGAATTATACCACTGCCAGGTTTAGGTAGAACTATTAAATCACCAATGCGGTCCATTAAACCTTCTTTAGGAGTACCAATGCCGAAGAATCCTCTTTTCAGAGCATCTTTAGATCGCATTATGTAAAAACGATCGGGAAATTTTCGTTCAAAGTAATCTATTACATCATCTTCCATACTATCCTTAACGTATAAATAAGACACTCTTGTTTCACCCGTCGGTGGTAGATCGAGCATATCTAGCAATCTCTGATGAGTGTTAGTTATAACAAGGTTAGACTTGTTTACATAACTTTGACCATGATCACCTACGATGATAATTAACGTTTCTTTAGCTACTTCAGGATCAAGCTTATTGATCACTTCTTCCTTTAACATTAAAAAGACATTGAGCACTTCTGCCTTATTTTCCTCTGACATTGCAGTATATTGGTGTGAAAGAGAATCTACACTATCCCAGTACATGTAAAAGTACGCTGCTTCACCTTTTTTGTTTTCAAGCATCTTCCTAAGCTGCACATACAGATCAGATAGTGAAAGGTGTGGAATGACCTGACCATTGGTATGTAGTATTTTAGAGAGCCCAGAATCCTTATAAATCTTCTTAATGAATATATAATTCTCAATGCCTTGGTTAGTAAGAATTTTATGCAGAGTATTCACGCCAAGAAATTTTTGAGGATCCAATCCAAAATCTATCAACACATTGCTACCTTTACTATAAACAGGTGACAATCTGATCATATCAACTATAACACCATATTCTTTGAGAAATAACATATAGCCGATTAATCCATGCTCTTGAGGCGTATAACCTGTCATGAGTGTTGTAACAGCAGTTGTTGTGGTCGATGGAAAAACTGACAAAAGCGGACTAAAAAGATATGATGGGAAACCAAATTTCCTAAGTTCTAGCTTCATACTATTAAACAAATTATAGCCGAATGAATCTACAACATATAGCACAACCTTATTAATATCATCAATATCAACGTTAGCTAACTTACGTTGCAGACGGGGCCTACCTAGTAATGCTTTAACATTAAGTATATCACAAATGGTCGCTGGTAAAGTAGCAATACTGTCCTCATATTTTGGTTTCTTAATCCAGCTGGGTAATTTCATATGAAATTATAACCGTTAGAAGCATTTAAATATAGAGTTAAGCAACACTTTCTATGCAGTTAACTCTAATTTACGCTTCTTTTCACTCATGAACGATGCCGTTGTCAGCAGTTTCGAGACGGACAGGTTTAAATAGAGGTTGATTACTTTATCCTTAATGACGTCTGGAGATTACGAGGAACTGCTTAGACCAAAGGATGTTGCAAAGATATTCAACATCTCAGTTAAAACGCTCTGGGAGTGGCAAAGGAAAGGCATTATTAGAGCTGTTAGGCTCCCAACTGGCAAGCTGAGATATCCAAAGAGCGAAGTTGAAAGGCTATGGAAGCAGTTAAAAGCTACGGGATCCCAGTAGAGGCTCCGAAGGATTTAATCGAGGAATACTTCAAAGTTAAGCGGAAGGCTTTAGACGCAATCTTCTCACACGTTAAAATTTCCAAGAAGGCTCACCTTAACTTGAAAGCTGAGGATAGGAGAGAGCTTAGGGATGGATTGCTACGGGAGTGGAGATACTCAAAGCATTACGTTGACTCAGCAATGAACTCTGTCATCGGATTAGTTAAGGGCTGGATAACGCTCTACAATAGGGGGAAAGCAAAGGAGTCTCCTGAGATAACTAAAAAAACCGTTTACATCAAGAGCACGCTCTTCAGCTTCAGAAATGGCATGCTGAGGGTAAGCATTGAACCGAATAAGCGTTATCTTGAGGTCGACTTGAGTGAGTGTTCGTGGATTCCAAAGACTTTGATAAAGTCGGTGGGCTACTTATGACTGAGAGGGAGTTGATAATTACAGTTAAGAAGAGGGTTGAGCCGAAGGCAGAAAAGTGGGCTTCCTTCGATGTGAACTTAACGAACGTGACGGCGTTCATAGGTGGCGAGGTCAAGCGCTATGACTTAAGAGAGCTCTACCACATTCATAGAGTTTATGAGGTAAAGCGGCAGAGGATGCAAAAGTTATCTAAGATTAAGCCTCTAACCTCAAAGAGACTATTAGAGAAGTACTCTAAGCGTGAGAAGAATAGGGCTAAAGACTTCATGCATAAACTAACCACGCAGATTGCGAGGGAGCTCAAGGAGAAGAACTGCGGAGCAATACTTGAAAACCTGAAAGGTGTAAAGAGACGAATCCTCAACGGCTCAAGGAAAAATAACAGAAAGCTCTCAAAGTGGAACGCAAGAACATTCCAACTCATGCTCGAATACAAGCTTAAATGGCTTAATTTACCAACAAAATACGTTAACCCAGCCAACTCGTCTAAAACCTGCCCAGCCTGCTCCGGAAGCATGGCTTCCTATCTGGGCAGGATAATGAAGTGCGAAGAATGCGGGTTAACAATGGATAGGGATGTTGTAGCGGTGTTGAACCTTCAGATGCGGGGAATTGGGTTCTCCCCGAGAGCCCCCAACGAATTAATCGAGAGGGAAGGGTTAAGTAGGAATAAAAGCAACAATTCACTATGCATTCCTACTCAACTCAGAACCCCATTATGTGACGAGTTAAATAAGCGCTGAATGGACATCTATGGAACCTCGGATGTAGTGTTCTCTAACGCTCTGGAGGTTATCCATGAAGCTCTAACTGGGATGGAATGAATATTGACACTCTCCACGGCTGAAGCCAGGAGATTCTCGGTTTGTCGTGGGGCTTCCACTCATTCTACCGAGTTCCGGGCTGTGTCAAGGCAGCCACTGCCATGGACATGTAGTCCATAGCCTGCTTGCTGGAACCATCCCCACCCTTCTCGGTTCGGAGCCTTATTCCAGCCTTCGGACATCCGAGCCGCATGCGAGCGACCCGCTCAAGAAAACGTTGTTTAAGCATTTATTTAAGCCTATCGACGATTCATCCCAGAACTGAAGCTCTAGGCTTTCCTGTCGCATTTCTGTAATAAAATGTTAAATCATTCTACAGTAATATTAATTAGAAAAGTTTTTTAACAATTTTTAATACGGCATTATAAGGAGATTCTTGGCCGCTCTTTACTTGCTCTATTATATTATTAAGGTCAGCATTACTTTTTAATGAATCTTCTAACTTATTTTCAATAAACCAACTTAAAGATGATTTTAAAGTTTGTAATCTTCTACTCTTTATTTGTTGATAGAATCTATTGCTCTTTTTCGCGTACTCTAAATGTTCATCAATCTTATCAGCCAGTTCTTTGATGCCTTGGCCCATCATTGCTGATACTTTAAGCACTGTTGGCTTCCAATCTGATTCCTGTCCAAGAATACCACCCTCTATTCCGAACAAAACTTGTTTGAACGCATCCTCGGCTTCTGGCTTATCAGCCTTACTTATGACATATATATCACCAATTTCCATTATTCCAGCTTTTAATGCCTGTATTTCATCTCCTGTGCCTGGATTCACAAGCACCACTATTGTATGAGCAGCATGCATTATGTCAATATCGGTTTGCCCAACACCAATGGTTTCTATAAGAATTTTGTCATAACCCAATCCATCGAAAACTTCCACTAAAGCTAAAGTAGCAGCGGAGATGCCTCCTCTATACCCTCGCGTAGCTAAGCTCCTTATGAACACCTTTGGATCTGTTGCGTGCTTCTGCATTCTTATCCTATTACCCATCAATGCACCATGACTAAAAGGACTGGAGGGGTCAACAGCAATTACTGCAACTTTTAAATCCTTACTCCTGAACTCATCTATCAATCTAGCAATTAAAGTGCTCTTGCCACTCCCAGGAGCACCAGTGATGCCTATTACATGAGAATATCCACTCATTTTCATGAGTTCGAGCAAAATTTCAGAACTAGAGGGATTAAAATATTCAACTTCAGATATTATTCTAGCTATAGACCTCTGATCGCCCTTAAGAGCGGACATTATCAGACTATTTACCATGATTACATCATATTCATATAGAAACTAGGATCTTATAAGTTTTTAGAAATTAACAAACAGAGTCAAGAAAATTTTTATTGTTTCCTTTTAACGTTATTCTTAATGAATTCTATAATTTCTGAAAGAGGCGTGCCAGGAATAAAAACTTCAGCAACACCTATACTTTTTAGCTTTACTATGTCATCAGTTGGTATCGTGCCACCCACAGTAACTAAAATATCATCAATTCCCTTCTCTTTTAACATTTGCATAACCCTTGGTATTAATGCCATATGAGCACCGCTCAATATGCTTATACCTATAGCATCGACATCTTCTTGGATTGCTGCATTTACAACCTGCTCAGGTGTTTGTCTGATTCCAGTATATACAACCTCCATACCAGCATCTTTTAATGCTCTAGCAACTACCTTAGCGCCCCTATCATGACCATCTAAACCCAGCTTAGCAACTAATACTTTAATACGACGTTTAGGAGCTAACTCAGTTTGAGTGCTTAAAAGAGAGGCGTTTCTACCCATTCTCCATAAACCTCCTTCAATGTACCCATAATTTCACCTAAAGTAGCATAAACTCTAACAGCTTTAATAATATACGGTATCACATTCTCATTTCTCTGAGCAGCAGATTTTAACTCCCGTAAACTCCACTCGACTGAAGCCTTATTCCTTGTCTCCTTTACTTTTCTTAATCTCTCTATCTGATGCTTTTCCACTTCCTCTTGGTTAAACCTAAGCAACGGTATTTCCAGCTTTTCCTCCTCAACAAAAGCATTAACACCAACAATAATTCTTCGTTTTTCCTCAACATCCTTTTGGAATTTATAAGCACTATCGTTTATTTCACGTTGCGGAATACCTCTTTTAATAGCCTCTACCATACCGCCAATCTTCTCTATACGATCTATAATTTTCCATGCCTCCTCCTCCATTTTATCCGTTAACCATTCAACATAATAACTACCTGCTAAAGGATCCACAACATCAGCAGAGCCAGATTCATAAGCTAATACTTGTTGCGTTCTCAGAGCAATCTTAACTGCCTTCTCAGAAGGTAAAGCCCACGCTTCATCAAATGAATTCGTGTGCAAACTTTGTGTTCCCCCAAGAACAGCGGCTAAGGCTTGTATTGCAACTCTGATAATATTGTTCTCTGGTTGTTGAGCAGTAAGTGTAACTCCAGACGTTTGAGTATGAAATCTCATCCACATACTTCTCGGCTTTTTAGCGTTGAATCGTTCTTTCATTATTTTTGCCCACATTCTTCTCGCCGCCCTGAACTTAGCAACCTCCTCAAACAAGTCAGTACCTGCAGCGAAAAAGAAACTCAACCTAGGAGCAAACACATCAACATCCATACCCCTTTCTATACCTACACGCACATATTCAATACCATCAGCAATTGTGAATGCTAATTCTTGAAGAGCTGTTCCTCCAGCTTCTCTTATATGATAGCCGCTTATGCTTATTGGATTCCATTTTGGCAAATACTTAGCACTATATTCGATCACATCAAGGCTAATTTTTAAACCTGCCTCTGGAGGAAACACATAGCTTTTTTGCGCAAAGAACTCTTTAAGGTTATCGTTTTGAGTTGTCCCACCAATTTGATCAGGCTTTACACCTTGCTTTTCAGCAGTCACTATATAGAATGAAAGTAAAATGGGAGCGGGTGGGTTAATAGTCATGTTAGTGGTGACCTGATCCATGGGAATGCCATCAAAAATAACCTCCATATCCTTTAAAGAACTCACAGACACGCCCACAACACCTACCTCTCCATGGGATAACGGATCATCAGCATCAAGACCTAAAAGTGTAGGGAAATCAAAAGCTAAGCTTAATCCAGTTTCACCATGCTTTAATAAGAATTTCAATCTTTCGTTAGTATATTCTGGACTACCATAACCCGAAAACATTCTCATAGTCCAAATTCTTCCGCGATACATGGTTGCATGTATTCCCCGCGTGAAAGGATACTCTCCTGGAAAACCTAATTTCTCAAAATAATCATAATTTTCAATATCAGCTGGTGTATAAAACCGCTTTAATAATATACCTGATATATTCTTAAATTCAGGAAGACGCTCAGGATATTTAATGAGATCATTTTTTATAGTTTCCTCCTCCCACGCTTTTAGTCTCTTCTTAATTTCATTCAAAGCGTCTTCATTGAACAAAGACATGATCAGATCCACTTTTTTATTATAATCTTTTTAGATATAAATGTTTCTAAAAAATACTGAATATTACTTAAAAATTCCTGACATATTTCTTTATCGTAATGATTTTTATTATATAGAAATAAAATATTAATAAATTTTATATTCAGTTAAATCTGGTATGTTTGCATCTTTGAATGCTTTCCTTCTGAGCTCACACGATCCGCATACTCCACATTGAACATCATCATTCTTTTGACAACTCCATGTCATGTCTAATGGAGCACCTAATTTTGCACCCAGCTTTACGATATCAGCTTTTGATAACCTAATCAGCGGTTGAACAATCTTTATCTTACCCTTGGCAAACGTTCCTATATCGATAATCTTGTTTAAAAAACGAAAGAACTCAGGGGTGGCGTCAGGAAAAAAATCGCTATCATCAGCATTATGACCACCGATAATATACTTTGCATTGTATATCTCCGCATAATAAACTGCAATAGAGTAAAAAATCAAGTTTTTAGCAGGTATGTAAGCAGGCGACTTTATAGCATTCAAATTATAAGGAATGATACCATTCAAACTGAGATCAAACAAATCTTTCACGAAATCTAAATTAACATTTATAAAATTTTTAATACCAGCTGTGCTCAATATCATCATAGCGTGCTCTTTCTCACTTTTAACCCGACTACCTGTATCGATCATTAAAGGAATAACGTAAAAATTCTTCTTTAAAGCCCACCAAAGGGCAACAGTAGAATCTAACCCTCCAGAAAATAAAACAATAGCGACCCTTTCACTTGGGTTCTGAGTTAAGTAGAGATTCATAGTGTTTTATCACCTCTACTCAACCCTTCCCTCTCGATTAGCTCATCGAGGGCTTTCGGGGTAAACCCGACATCCCCACATTCGAAGGTCAACCCCCAGCCCACCCATCCCCATAGGAAGCCATGCTTCCAGAGCAGAGGGGACACTAAAACGTATGAGCAAACCATATTTAAACCTATCTGCTCTGAAAATACTGACAAAGACAGCTAAACGCTGCCTCTTTGAGAGTGTAAAGCTTCTCCATCAAGAAAATATTACGACTTATGTCTATTTAACTCCATCTATTTTGAAACTGTTTTTTAAGGCATAATTCTGTTTACTCTTTGATTCCTTAAATCTTTTTACTGTAATTATTAAAATAATAAATGCCAGCAATTCAATAATTATTGCAAACAAGGTCATGTACTGAATAAAACTCTCATAAAGATACCCGTAGATTATCGACCCGAGCATCCATGCCACACCGTAAAATGCACCGAATATGCCATAACCATAAGCTCTTCCTTCTTGTGGTACAATATCAGCAATAGCAGCTCTCGCAGTACTCTCATAAATACCCATAACAGTACCCCAGAAGATACTAGAAAACAAGGCCGAAACAAAAGTATTCATGAGAATTAATGGAACAACTAAAACTGAAAACAATGGTGTTAAAAGAAGAGAAACAATCCCAAACTTATCATAAATCAACCCTATCGGAAAAGCCAAAAGACCATCAACAAGCATTGCAATAAGATACATTACAGCAATCATATAATCTGGAATAACACCCTCCGCTTTAAAATAATACGAGACATTAATCCAGTGCATAAATCCAAGAGCAACAAACGACATAGATATTGTATATAACCAAAAAACATCATTAAGAGCAGATCTACTTTCAAAAACTGGAACTGCCTTCTCTGCAGCCTTTATACTCGGATATTTCATATAAGCATTGAAAAGAAAAATAATAGAAGCACCAGCAGGAAAGGCTAACAATAAGAACGCAACAAGATAACTTGAACCAGTCACAAAAAGTGATGCAGAAACAATAAGAGGACCTAATACCGCTCCAGCTTGATCCAAAGCTTCATGAAGGCCAAAAGCTTTGCCTTTACCAATTTTCTCAGTCACCTCAGCTAATATAACGTCCCTACTTGGCGTCCTCAACCCTTTACCCATTCTTTCGAGAAAAATAAGAATCACTGCTATTTGCCACTGACCAGAAAAAGCCAACAATGGAACAGCAACCAAGTTCAATATATAACCTGCAAAGGTTAATCCCCAATAGCTTTTACTTGATTTAAGATAACCAGCAAGAACACCGCTAACAAACCTCATAATATATCCCAAAAACTCACCAACACTAGCCAGACTAGCAAACAGCGCTGTAGCGCCAAGAACCTCCATATACGAACCAAAAATCGACCTAGCACCCTCATAAGTCATATCAGCAAAAAGTGAAGTTAGCGATAAAAAGATAAACACCATGAGCATCCCTTTACCTAAATCACGAAATCCCACATCAGTTCACCTCACTATAAAAACATTCCATCATATATTTTTATACGCAAATTCATCCTGTTCACAAGAATAGAATTTCTAAAAACATATGGCATGTTGAAGTTAACGCTATTATTCATTTTAGTGGTGCCGGGGCCGAGATTTGAACTCGGGGAGACCGGATCTCTCATGGTGGACGCCGTACCCCTCTCATAACATTATGAGTCCGGCGCCCTGGCCAGGCTTCCCGGTAATTTTCCTCTAGGCGACCCCGGCACTATAAACTAATAAAAAAGCGTACTGTATAAATCTTTTTTTAGAGAGCTATGATAATAAGGGATATTTAACCTTGATAATCATTATAAAAGAAAGCTTTATTACCGTTTAATTTTATAGAGTAGTTGAGCAGCGATGAGAAATGTTGCAATTTCTAAAATGACAGGCACAATTATTGTTGTAATAGTAATAATAGCTGTTGTTGCTGCGATTTATGGAGCACAATTGCTTTCACCCCCTACAACTACTACACCAACTACAACCACAACTACTACGAAAAAACAGATAAAAATTGGTGTTATTTTTGATATAGGTGGTAGAGGCGATTTAAGTTTTAATGATATGGCATGGCTTGGTGCTGAAAGAGCTAAACGCGATTTTAATGTAAGTATCACTTATTTACAATCTAGGTCTCAAGCAGATTATGTGCCCAATTTGAGACTGCTTGCAAGCTCTGGTGATTATGCATTAATAATATGTATAGGGTTTTTAATGACTGATGCTCTTAACCAAACAGCTTCGGAGTTTCCAAATCAAAAGTTTGCTATAATAGATTCAGTTGTGAATAAGCCTAATGTAAGGTCCATTTTGTTTAAAGAAAATGAGGGTTCAGCTTTAGTTGGGGCATTAGCAGGATTAATAACGCAAACTAATAAAGTGGGTGTTGTGTTAGGTATTGAAATACCCGTGCTTTGGAGGTTTGAAGCTGGCTATTATTGGGGTATAAATTATGCTGCTAATCTTACTCATAAAAAAATTACAATTCTTTACAAGTATACTAATACGTTCACAAGTGCGGATGTTGGAAAAACTGTAACAGAAGGATTTTTAGCACAAGGTGTTGATGTTGTATATAATGTCGCGGGTCTTACTGGTAAAGGTATGCTGGATGCTGTGTATGATTATGGTGTTCGTTATGGAAAGCAAATTGGCCCACCTTTTGGCATTGGTGTTGATGCTGATCAGGATTGGATACATCCAGGTTTCGTAATTGCTAGTATGATGAAGAGAGTTGATAATGGTGTTTATTATGCAATAAGAGATTCAGTTTATGGTAACTTTACTGGGGGAATACAATTTTTAGGTCTTAAAGAAGGAGGTGTAAAAATGAGCGATAGAAATGATCTAGTACAGTTCATAGATATTGCTAAAGAGCTAGGTGCAAGCTTACCTGATACACCAGAAAATATCATTGCAAAATATGACATGATGAGAAAATCAATAAATTCTACAGTGTGGCAAACAATTAGTGAGTTAGAGGCTAAAATTAAATCTGGTCAGATAAACATACCTCTTCCAACAACACATGATGAAATACAAGCAATTAGGATTCGTTATGGAGCGACAGGTTAATTTAAAATATCCTTTTTATTTTTTGTGATAAAAATGTCAAAATATGATAATATTATTGAAATGAAAAATATTGTAAAGATTTATTCTGGTGGAGTTATTGCTCTCAGAGGTGTTGATTTTAGTGTTCGTCATGGTGAGATTCACGGTCTTCTAGGTGAAAATGGTGCTGGAAAAACTACATTAATGAACATACTATTTGGAAAAATAGCACCTACACAAGGAACTATTTACATTAGGAATAAGTTGATACGCTTTAATTCTCCTAGGGATGCTATGAGAGAAGGTATTGGTATGGTTCATCAACATTTCATGCTTATACCAACCTTTACAGCTCTTGATAATATAATATTAGGTTATGAACCAATTAAAAGTGGTATTGTTCTTGATCGTAAAGATGTATATACTAAACTTGAGGATTTAATGATTAATACAGGACTTAAAGTTGATCTTGATGCTATAGTAGAATCTTTGCCAATAGGTGTCAGACAACGAATTGAAATATTAAAATTATTGTATAGAGGCGTTGACATAATAATTTTAGATGAACCCACTTCAGTTCTAACTCCTCTAGAAACTCGTGAGTTATTTAAATTTCTTAGACAATTAAAAGCTCAAGGGAAAACAATAATATTTATTTCCCATAAATTAAAAGAGGCATTAGAAATTACTGATAGGATAACAGTACTGCGTAAGGGACGCGTTGTCGGTGTTGTAGAGACAAATAATATTACTGCTGAGAAGTTAGCAATTATGATGGTTGGTCATGAAATTTTAAGGCCCAGCAATAAAAGAGTTAGTAATAACATGGAACCTGTACTCAAGGTTGAAGATCTTTACGTTAGTAATGATCAGGGCGAAATAATGGTAAAAGGTGTTTCTTTCACAATTAACAGTGGTGAAATTTTTGGTATAGCAGGAATAGAAGGTAATGGTCAAAGTGAGCTAGTAGAGGCAATAACAGGACTTAGAAGTTCTTTAAAGGGTGATATATATTTAAAGGGAGAAAAAATAACAGGATATCATCCCACAAAACTTTATGAGATGGGATTAGCACATATACCTGAGGATAGACATAAGAGAGGGCTCATTCTTGATTTACCGTTTAATGAGAATTCTATTCTAGGATTGCAGGCTAAATTTTCAAATAAATTTGGTTTACTGCAAGCTCAGCAAATTAATAAGTGGGCTAAGAAAATAGCTGAAGAATTTAACATTGATGTATCAAATCTAAAAATTTTAGCAAAACATTTGAGTGGTGGTATGCAACAAAAATTAATAGTTGGTCGTGAACTTATGAAGAATCCTTCTGTGATCATTGCCTCTCAACCTACACGAGGACTTGACATAGCTGCTACAGAATATATAAGAAATCTCCTTATTGAAATGAGAAATCAAGGAAAAGCTATTTTATTAGTGTCCGCCGATTTAGATGAAGTCTTATCTTTAAGCGATCGAATGGCTATAATGTATAATGGGCAATTTTTAGATATAGTTAATCCGAATGAAATAACTGAAGAAAAGTTAGGACTTCTAATGGGTGGGATTAAGAGATGAAACAAACGAGCATCATATCAGTCTTAAACGTTATAACTAAACGATTTCCTGAAAGTCGTTCTTATTTACAATTATTATTTGAATCTCTAATATCATTATTGGCTGGATTTCTTGTCGGTGGTATAATAATTTACTTCGCAGGTTTCAGCCCGTTATTATTTTATGAAGGCATGTTCGTAGGTGCATTTGGAACTACTGGCTCAACGCTAAACACTCTTAGTTATATGACGCCACTTATTCTCACAGGATTATCGTTTGCAATTGCTGCACGAGCATCGCTTTTCAATATAGGTGCTGAAGGTCAAATGTATTTAGGAGCGTTTATAACAGTTCTTGCAGGTTATTATTTAAGATTTCCTATAATACTTCATCCTATTATAATAATTTCTGCTTCAGTGTTATCAGGTGGTTTTTATGGAGTAATTTCAGGATGGTTGCGAATTTCGCGAGGTGTCAACGAAGTCATCTCTACAATCATGCTAAATTGGGTTGCATTCTATTTAGTAAATTATCTTACAACTTATTATTTCTATAACCCATCAAGGCCATACGAAACCCCAACGATTAGCGACTCTGCCAAAATACTACCATTATTTGCTGGTACAACATTATCATACACATTTTTTATTTCTTTATTAGTTGCAATATTATTCTACATAATACTTTGGAGAACTATTATTGGATATAATATAAGAACAGTAGGAATAAACCCCTCAGCAAGCGAATATGGTGGTATAAATGTGAAGAGAACAATAATAATTGCTATGTTTTTAAGCGGCGGCACTGCCGGTTTAGCTGGTTCATTAGAAGTACTAGGACGATTTGGTAACATTGACACTGGTCTTAATGTAGTTAAAAATTTAGGGTTTGACGGAATTGCTGTATCATTAATAGGCAGGAATCACCCAATAGGAATAATATTATCATCATTGTTTTTTGCTATGCTAAAATCAGGAATTGTAAATGTGCAAGCTATCACATCTGTAGGAGGGAAAACTGGAGTTCCATTAGAATTAGGCATAGCAGTGCAAGGTGCTATAATAATGTTCTCTGCAATACCATCCATGATAAGTTTAATCAAAAAATGGAGGAGATAAATAATGCCAGTAGACATTACGTCAATATTCTTCTCATCAGTTTTTTACTTAAACATGCTTAAATTCATGGTACCAATAACAATAGCAGCATTAGGTGAAATAATAGCAGAACGCTCAGGAATCGTTAATATAGGTCTTGAAGGATTAATAATATTAGGTGCACTCTCTTCAGTGTTTTTTGGAATACTCTCAAGTAGTGTTGTAATTGCACTGTTAGCAGGAATATTAACTGGTATACTATCAGGTATAGTATATGCAATAATAGTTATCTACTTAAAAGGTGATCAAATTGTAACAGGTATCGGGCTAAATCTCTTTGCTTACGGGTTTGGTGTAATAGTGCTTTACTTCACATGGGGCACATTTGCTAATAGCCCATACCTACCATCATCATCGATGATGCCAAAATTATGGGGTGTAAGTCCATTAATTCCCCTGACAATATTACTTAGCATAATAACATGGTATATTTTCAAGTATACATCAATTGGTTTAAGAGTTAAAGCGGTAGGAGAAAACCCTGAAGTTGCAGAATCAGCAGGTATAAACATATACAAAGTAAGAACGATCGCAACAATCATAGGTGCAACATTAGCAACCATGGGAGGAATATTTATGGGAATAGATTGGCTAAACCAATACACACGGGATATATCTGGTGGTAGAGGATTCATAGCGCTTGCATTAGTAGTATTCTCTAATTGGAACCCACTAAGACTTATAGTTGGTGGTGTCATATTCGGCTTTCTTTATGCTTTTTCACTCTCAATACCTAGTGGAATAATACCGGATCAATTTCTTGGTATGCTTCCTTACATTGCAACATTATTGGTAGCGGCTGGATATGCTGGAAAAGCTAAACCACCAGCAGCACTCGGTAAACCATACACACGAGAATAAACCTCCAAAAAAGCAGTTCCAGCATTCAAAGATGATGTCTCACACATTTTCTTTCTTTACCGTTGGCGGCGAAAGCCACCTATGAAGTCTTTAAAGCTGAGGTGGAACGGATAGTAATAAAATGTTAACTATCCGACAACGGTTCATCACTATATGAAATATGATAACATATTCTCTCAAGAGTTCTCTTTAAAGTTTCTAAGTTTAAAGTATAAGTGTTCCAATCTTTAGATTAATATTTAGGCGCGTATAACATGTATTCATGAGAACTGGAATGCAATTATTATCCAGATATAATCGATATATAATTGTAATAATTTTTTTGTTATTAATAACAATTTATGCTTATCGAACATACGAACTTGTCTCTAATAATAATATGAGAGAGTATGTAAGCGATGAAGTCTGGTATGTGAATTCTGCGAGAAATATTCTTCGTACAATCTTTGGATTACAACCCAAATATGTAGATGCGCAAGGATATGCCTATTACACTATTATCTTCTCTAATATGTCAGAAGAGCAAAAAAATGAGATACCTGTTCAAAACATAGCCAGTACACTACATGGCAATATAACTAAAATTTATACACAATTTCCGGGAATAGGTATAAAAATACCTGGAAATGTAAGCATAAACGAGTTTTCATCATTATCTGGTGTAGTTTTTATTCAGGGAGGTTATCCATATCCAGATGTTTCGAATATTGAAAATTATATGAATTATGAGCATCCACCACTTTTTAAATATTTATTAGGAGCATCGATGATAACTTTAGGAGATAATCCATTAAGTTGGAGGATCCCAAGTCTTATAATGGGTGTTAGTTCAATAGTGATTGCATTTCTTATAGTCTTACAACTCACGAAAATGTTAGTGAATCCTATAGCTAAAATATTAGCAATAATACTAACGCTTATAGCACCGCTCTTTGACGCAATAATGATTAATATGACAGCAGTCGCACTGCTTGACATTGGGTTAGCATTCTTCTCAATACTATCATTATATTTTGCAATAAATAATCGTTATATTCTTTCATCGATCATGGTAGGACTTGCTATAGCAATAAAGATGAGCGGCATATTTCTAATACCAGCCTTATACATTGCCATGAGATTAAAGGGAAAGATGATACGAGATTCTCTTTTTGTTTCATTATACATACCGTTATTCCTCTGGTTTATTATGAATTTACCAATAATATGGTATTTAGGGTTACAACAATGGCTAAATTCGAGCGTTTATGGTGCAATTTCATGGCATTTATCATCGAGACCACCTAATGGACCACCTACATCAACACCATGGGGATGGTTGATTAACGAAAACCCGTTTTATCTTCATTTTGAACCAACAATGGGCGCTACACTAAATAGTGGAGTATACATCACAGCTTTAATTCTAATACTTTTAGCACCATTCATAGAATCTAAAGTTAATAATAAAAATTTGATAATACCAGCATTTTGGTTTATCTTTCCATTATTAGGGTACATTACGGTATACATACTAGGAAATCATACACTTTACAGTTTTTACGCCGTTATGATTTCTCCAATAGCGTATGTGATTTTAGGTTCATTACTAGTCACGCTCATAGAACTAACATACACATTTAGAATATCAGAAATTCTAAAATGGCACCAAAACATCATAATAAAACTTTTAAAAGGAGAAATACAACTACCGCTAGAACTTAAGATACATAAAGCATTAGCAGAAAAAGTAGAGGAAGAATACGTAATACTTTTTGCTATAATGATAACAACGTTTAGTTTTATAATACACTTACCAAGTAATTTAAATCTCACACCATTTAACCTCTATAGTGACATAGTCTCAATAGCGCAAAGCATGTTAAATAATAAGATACCGTATATTAATTATTCCATATCCCAACCACTTCTTACAAGTATTATAATATACATAACATACGCGCTATCAAGCTTTGACCCAAACCCAGTTCTTAGCTTTTACATCATTAATACATTGTTAATCTACATAGCAGTATACTATCTCTTTAAAGATCTGTACTGGATCACAGAAAAGTTGAGCATACCTTGGTGGAGAACTTTGTTATTAGCAGGATCATTAACTATGATTATATACTCAATTTATAACTGGGAAATCATTGCCGTAGCACTATCAATAAGGGCTTTACGATACTTCATGAATAATAGATTATTAAACAGCGCAATACTTTTTGGGTTAGCATTTAACATAAGCTCATTCTCAATAATACCAGCACTAGCAATAATAACAACTTCAGACAAAAAATCAATGATAAAATACGCATTTACGATACTACTTACAATTATTATTCTAAATCTACCATTTATACTTATTAACACGAACCTATGGATTACAAACACATTAAATATAGCATGGAACACTGTAACAGGTACATTTTTTATAGAACTTTTTAATAATTCAGACATCATAAAATACATCTCAATCACATTAATCATAACATCATTAACACTGCTCTTCCTTAATTATAGATCAAAAACATACACAACATTGAACCATAAAATTTTTGACCTATCATGGAAAAGCATGGCATTAGTTCTTTCATTAAGCTACATATACACACCACAAACAACACTACAACTACTACCTTACATGATTTTAACGCAAAACATAACCCCACTCTTCATAATTTTGACAGATCTACTTAACGCATTAGTAATGATAACATGGTTCAATTACAAAGAATGGAGTCAAGCATTTTTCAAAATAACACCAGAAAGCCCATTAGACAGGACAGCCATACCAACAATACTATCAGCACTAAGAGACATAGTAATCCTAGTAGCACTAATCATAACATTAACACCTAAGCATAAATCAAAACATAACAACACTATTAACTAATATATCTAACCAAAATATGACAGTTTATGATTATTAAACAAAATAATAAAACTGAAAATCAAATTTATAGATTAGTAACACAATTAGGCCCAAACGAATCTCTTTTTATGCATTCAACTGTTAATCCCTGAGACAGCTATTTCGCGATAGAATTCTTTTCTTTAGGTGTTACCGTTCACCTCGAAAACCTTCCCATGAAATGAGGAAGGTAGGCTTGCATAACGAAAGTTTATGCTGAACCAGAATGGCTTTATCCCCTTAACCTTTATATTTGAAAACTGCAGCCTAATATTAGCAATGTCTGATGATTTATCGTTGATAGAATCCAGGTTAAAGGGCAAGGCAACTGTTTCTAAATAGATAGATTTTTATAGACGTTTAGTGTATACTCTGTTTGTGGAAATAGTCCTCAGCGTTCCATTTGCCTATGAGGCGAACGATGAAGTTAGAAGGCTCCTAGAGGACTTCAGAGATATGGTGAACTTCTGCATAGGCTTTGCCGTTGAGAGGAGGATAACTTCTTACGCTAAACTTAGGAAGAGCGTTTACGAAGAGTGGAAGGGGAGGTGGGATTACTCTACACATTTTTGCCATTCAGCATGTAAAATAGCCTTAGCCATGCTCAAAAGCTTCATGAGGCTTAAGCGCAAGGGATTAGCTAAAGGTGATAGACCTGAGGCTAGAAAGCTCTTCATGCAACTCGACCCGCAACTGTACAAGTTCTACGGCGATAGGATCAGAATATCCGTTAAGCCCAGAAGATTTCTCTTCATAGATTTGAAGTACGGTGAATACCAAGAGAAGTTCATAGACGCTTGGAAAGAGGGGAAGTTAAGGACCGGCGAAATCACCATAAACGAGACGAAGATAATCGTACCGTTCAAGAAGGACGTAGACCTGTCCAATCCAAGCGACTGGATAGCAATAGATGTTAACGAGTCAAACGTCACTGGAGTAAGCACGAACCCACACGTCATGAGGGTTGAAAGCAACTTGAGGACGATCCACACGACCTACTTCAATATCATCAGAAGAATCCAAAGGTTGAAGAAGTTTAAGCCCAAGACTGCTGAGGAACTGCTTAAGAAGTATTCCGGTAGGAGGAAGCGCAAGGCTAAAGATGAATGTCACAAAATATCTAGAAAGATTGTGGACTTTGCCAAGCGACATAAAGTTGGTGTAATAATGGAGGACCTCAAAGGAATTAGAAAAAGAATTAACTGCTCTAGGAACCTCAACCGCAGATTGCACTCATGGAACTTCAGGAGGCTGCAATCCTACATCGAGTACAAAGCTAAGCTTGAACGGCTGCCAGTCGTATACGTCAACCCTAAAAACACTTCAAGCCTATGCCCGATGTGTGGCGGTAGACTAGCGCCGAATGGGCATAGGCTCGTGAAATGTGAGTGCGGTTACGAAAGCGATAGAGACGTGACCGCGTGCTTAAACATGCTCAGGATGAGGGGAGCCCCGCTGCCCCAGAAAGCCCTCTATGAGCCTCAAATAATCGAGGTGAGAGGGAAGGGACGAAAGTCTATGAATCCCACAACGGTAAAACGTTACTCGTTTATTGGTATCTAGTTTTTTCAAACTCAAAAACCATACGTGTTAGGGAGCTACAGCGAGCATTAAAATTTTCAAGCCCCAGCATAGCAGCATATCACCTAAGCAAACTCGAAGAATTGAGATTGGTCAGAAAAACTGAACACGGAGAATACGAATTAGTCCAAGAAGTAAAAATTGGAACACTTAGGTTTTTCACTAGGATAGGTAGATTTTTAGTCCCACGTTTCCTTTTCTATTCAATATGGTTTTCAACAATGATCATAATGTATTTAATGCTATATCCACAAACAGGAGACGCGCATAACATTATGGCCATAATATTTGGAATAAGTAGTGTTATAATATTTTGGTTTGAGACTATCAAATTACTTCGTAATAAACCACTATAATACTTAAAAACATGTTCTAAAACATAGAAATATAAGAATTCAGAAATATTATACAAGTGATGATGACTAGACTCATCATATCCATAGTAATAGGAGTGTTCCTAGGCATCATAGTATCATTAGCACCTTTATTGTTTAGCAGCATGCAAAATATATCTCCCACATTTGAATCATCAAAAAACACTTTTACACCAATAGCATCTACAACTGCTGCACCAGAAACTGCAGCTATTTTAACGGCAACATCCACCTTCGGTAACACTCTTAGAATATTACTAATGGTTGTAATTTCTTTGATCTTATCTTTTGTTGTTTCATTGTACGCTAAAAAATCCTTAGAAACATCCGAATAGAAGACGTAGTTCTGAGTCATAAATTTATACACAACTCAAAATAAATATAGTTAAGCTATGACAAAAGCAAAAGCATTAAATTAAAGGAAGCGATATTATATCGTTAAACATAATTATGTTAGTTTATGATATTATCGGATCTAATTAATATATTCTATTTAACTGCTAACCAATTTTTATTTTAGTTCGATATTACTAATTCCATCATTAATAGCATACGGTGCATCTACTTATGGAATAAAAAGACCTAACCATAGAATACTCCAAAATCAAACAGAGAACTCTAGGATGCGATTTTCTCATATGTTAAATTTTCTAGGAAAGCTCACCTTTACTTAAGAACACTGAAATAGAACCTGAAGTGTAATACTTACTATATCTTTTTCAGGTAGTACTAAATTTTTAAGTTTCTGTGTATTGAGGTAATTGGTGGCAATTTAATGAAGAATCTCAAAAATATAACACCCATATATGGTCAAGGTTTCTTCATTGTAAATAATGATGGTTTGTTTATACAAATTATAGTATTTGATTATTATGATCCAGAGCATTATTATCTTAGTATTTTAGAGAACGAGGACAAGTATGAAGATGAGATGCAAATGTTGGTTAATAACATGCAAGATTTTTTAAACGAGGAAGAGGTTTTAATCAACGGTATTCAAGCCCAACCAGTGGTTGTTGCTATAAACCTTGAACACAGGGGTGATCCTGAAAAACCAGTAATAACTTTTATAATAAATTTTAAGGGGACGTTAAAATATGGTATAAACACTTTCGAGAATCATTATGAGCCTGAAACATTAGAGTATGATTACTCTGTTTACTGGATGTTTCCCCCTAACATGAAAATCGTTAAAGTTGAACCAGAATATAACACTGATATTCTAAGTAATAACATACTGATAATAAGTGGGCATAAAGGCGAAAGAGTTGATGGTTTTGAAAGAATCGTGTTTAAGGTAAATAAACCGAAAACAAAAAAGAAACTGACATTTAATAATTTTTAATTAAGATTCCCATCAAACTTCTCATAAATAGTGTATAAAAAATATAAGGATAATTAAACTTGCTTTGCATACACATTAATTATTGGCCTAAAACCTTGCTTTGTATAGAATTCTACGGCAATTTTATTTTGTGATGGAAACTCTGCAGCAATTATTTGAGCTCCGCGTTGTCTCAACTTTTCTATTGCCAATTGTAATAATTCTGTTCCAAGACCTTGTTTTCTGTATTCCGGCATTATATAAAATTCTATTATATAGCCTTCTACGCTGGGATCATTAAATAAGCGTTCCTTTATATCAGCTTTTAGTAAACCTATGATTTTATTGCCATATTCAGCAACCAATACCAAACTATTCTTATCTTTTATAGCATTGGTAACGTAAGCTTTTGTTCGTTCACGTACATCATCGCGAACCTTAAGTAATGCGTCAAATTCTTCATTCAACCTTTTAAGTCTGACAACTAGATCAACAATTGCTTCAATATCGTCTTCTCGTCCCTCTCTAAACGTTACCTTCTTTTCTACTCGCATAATTCCCACCACATTTATCTATTCAACACTACTATTTATTTTACCTCAGGCGGCATTTGTATTAATCCATTCTTAACCAATGTTAAAAGTACTAGACGACTCTCCTCTATTATTTCTCTAGCCCTATCATGGAATTCCTGCCATGACATTTTACGTCTGGCTAATCCCTGTTCCACAGCCTTCTGAGCAACAGTTGCTGCTACCCTGGGATATACTTCCCATTCCTCCATGGTTGGTATTATGTAATCTTCTGAAATGTTCTTCTCTTCAGCAAATTTAGCCAGCTCGGTTGAGGCTGCGACCATCATTTCATCAGTGATAGTTATAGCACGTGCATCAAGAGAACCTCTGAAAACAGCTGGAAAAACTAAACTATTGTTAACTTGATTTGGAAAATCCGATCTGCCAGTAGCAACAATTTTAGCACCCATTTCTTTAGCTTCCCAAGGCCAAATCTCTGGAACAGGGTTCGCTAAAACAAACACCACTGGATCCTTATTCATTTCCTTTATGTATTCCTTCGGAAATGTTCCAGGACCAGGTTTAGAAGCAGCTACTAATACATCAGCACTCTTAAGAGCCTCTCTAAGTCCTCCTTTAACTCTATCTTTATTAGTTTTTATGGCAAACTCATATTTCCATGGATTGTGTAACATAAGTTCATCAATATCCTCGCGCTCTGGATGCAAAATACCTTTAGTGTCAATAAGTATTAAATTGCCAGGATCAAAACCTGCAGTTATGAGGACTCTTGCTGTAGCTATATTAGATGCTCCAGCACCAAAAAATACAACCCTCGTATCCTTAATCTTACGCCCAGTAAGTTTTAATGCATTAAGAAGACCAGCAAGAGTAGCTCCAGCCGTGCCTTGTTGATCATCATGCCATACAGGAACCTTAAGAGTTTTCCTTAAATTATCAAGTAAAAAGAAACATTTCGGTGACTCTATGTCCTCTAAATTAAACCCACCAAAAGCTGGCTCCAAAATTTTAACAGTATTGAAGAACTCTTGTTGATCTCTAGTGCCAAGAGTGATAGGCACAGCATTCACACCACCAAGATATTTAAATATGAGCGCTTTACCCTCCATAACAGGCATAGCAGCTTCAGGTCCCACATTCCCTAACCCCAATACCCTAGTTCCATCAGTCACGATAGCAATAGTATTCCAACGACTGGTCAATTCGAAAGATAGATTAGGATCCTTAGCTATTGCCCGTGAAACAGCAGCAACACCAGGCGTATACCAAATCGAGAAATCATCAAGACTACGTACAGGAACATGGGGAACAACTGTTATTTTTCCACCATAAAACTTAGAATATTCAACAGCTAGCTTGTACAGTTCTTCAGTTCTCTCCTTTTGTTGTGACATGGACATCAAATATAGTAATAATCTAAGAAGAAAATAAACTTATCTATTTAGATAAATAGAATTATCTAAATAGTTAAGTAAAATATTTAAAATATTTATATATTATATTATTTATATGAGAAAAATAACATGAAATAATCATGCATTTTCATTAAAATAATACAAAAAATACGATAAACAATGAGAACATAAAAGATTAATATAATCTCTTTTTTACTCTTCAGATTATGAATTCGTTCAAACTGGCTTCTCTTCTTTAAAAGGTAAAAGCCTGCAATCCTTTTATCACGAGTAAATACTTATATATGTATTATATTATTTGTGAACAGGAGGTATGATAGAATGATAACAATAGATGATTTCAGTAAAATTGATTTGCGTGTAGGATTAATCAAAGCAGCTGAGCCAATAGTAGGAACACGAAAATTGTTGAAATTATCAGTTGATTTTGGTTCTGAAATAAGACAAATAATATCAGGTATCGCAGATCAATATTCACCACAAGAGCTCATAGGCCGTAAATTCGTCTTCGTTTATAATCTACAACCTAAAACTATACATGGTCTTATAAGCCAAGGCATGATACTTGCTGCGGAGGATGAAAAAGGAAAAGTTTATTTAGTAACTGTAGAAAGAGACCCGCCACCAGGAACAAAGGTTCATTAAAAAAATTTAAGTTGTTTGTTGTGATTCTACTTTTTCAATTTTAAGAATTTCTGATGGGCGCTCTAAAGACCTGTTAATAACAATTTCAGAAATCAAATTATAACGATCTAAAATTTCATAAATTTTAGCAAACAGCATTGATTCTACAGTGCTTGAAATATTGGATATTTCGAAACCGTCAGGAAGTTTTAAACTAGATATGCGTTCAATAATTGAATTTGCTATCTTGAAATCTAGCTCAAACAGAGCTCTCTGTGTATCCTCAGAAATTTTTTGAATCTTCTGAATAAAATCTGCCATATCTTTAATTCTCTCACTGATTTTTTCTTTCTCCTTTATTTTTAAAACTATTAGTGAAGCATCTTCTATACTGTCACCGATTTCTTCTAACGCTTTTACTATAGCCCTATTACCAAGTATCTGAAGTGGTTCTTCAATACCTATTGTTTTAGCAGCTTCTCTATTGCTTTGCGCAAGGAAAAGTTGTCGGAGAGAAAGCCAATAAAGCCTATCGATCTCCCTCTCAATATATTCAATCTCCTCTAGTAGACTTAAATCTCCGCTACTAAATGCATGAAAAACGAAATTTAGCATTGAATTCACTAAGTTAAACATGCGTTTCATTAGACTCTGCAACGGAAATCTAGTTGGATCCACAAAACACTGGATAACTACCATATCTGGCTTTTGATCAAAAATACTCAACTCACTATGCCTATTCACTGAATTCCTAATCTCCTGCAAATGCTGTAGTTCTAACTTCGGCTTATTAGTCTTCACAACAATCTTATCGTAACCTAAAAGATAGCACGCAGTGATTACTCTCTCAAGCATACGAGGTTCTGTGCACATGTCAGCATTAATTATGTAAGTAATCTCTTCTACTTCACTTTTAGCTAATTTCTTGGGCATTAATTTTATGGATCCATCAGATTCAGGTGTTAAGAACACTAGATCACCCTGTTTTAATTTAACGTTATTCACCCATTTTTTAGGCAGTGTGACTACCAGAGATGTTTGCCCCAATTTTTGGACTTTACGTGCCTCTACCATATCCACCAAATATATATTGCAAAGAACTGCTAAATAAATGTTTCCTATATTAGCTTATATCTATTAGTAAATAATTATGTTTGTATTATCTTTTTACTGCTAGATATTTTCAAAACAAAAAATGATTAGATAATTATGTAACATAAGTAATATAAATATGAATATGTACATTAAGTGCACAGGTAACATCATTTCGTTACTATTAATAACCGAATCTTTATAAACTTTATGTAATATCTTTATCTTATGAAGATAAATGCTTAGAAAACCTATTTAGTCCTGAGATGAAGCGAGCAAAATCTAAACATGCAAAACCTTAGAAAAATGAGGGATTTTCCAAGGACGATCTATAATAAAGACTTGAATGCATTGCGTACGCAGGGTGAAATGAAGGAGTTGTAAGCTTTCCAAAACCAGTAAATGAGCTGAATGTGTGAAATCTCAGGCGGACGCTGAAAATATCTGACTTTACCCACTCTTTCGGCGAGAAGGCTTCCGACTTCGGTCGTGGAGATGAATCGCCGTTAAGTTTATATTCATCCAATTCCACCATCTCCTTGAGCGGGTCGCTCGCATGTGGTTCGGACGTCCGAAAGCTGGAATAAGGCTCCCATCCAAGACGGGTGGGGATGATTCCAGCAAGCGGGCCATGGACTACATGTCCATGGCAGGGGCTGCCTTGGCACAGCCCGAACTCGGCATGATGAAGGCTTAAGCCTGAGGAACCGAGAATCTCCCGGCTTTAGCCGTGGAGAGTGTCAATTGGGGATTACAGATCCTTCTCTGTCCTGAATGATAATATTTTCAGTTGTAATTTATGTGTTTAAAGTATAAAACTCAAAATATAGTGCAGTAAGAACATAATCAGGTATAATTAAAAAGATATAAAACGTTGTGTGAAAGATCTTTTCTATTTAGAAACCTTTATTATTAATAAAATTTATTTTTAAGCGGTGGTATTTGTGAGTAAATCGCTTGGAACATTGGAAAAGCTCGAGCTTCTCATTCCTGGTTTTAGAGGTTATAAAGTTAAAGAATTGATCAGAGAAGATGACAGATTAGTAAGACAATATTTGATTTCTAAAATGTTGGAATCTTTAAGAATTATAGAAGAAACTCAAGCACAAGTTCTTACTACAGCCGGACTTAAAGCTGCTGATGAGTTGGAAATGAGTGCAAGAAAATTAAGGATGATGGTAGATAAAATTAAGTATGCTCCTACGGGATATGCAGGCCTCTTTGATAGAGCTAAAGTATGGGAGGAAGCACTTAATAAACTTCTTGACGTTGATAGTAAACTTGCGCCAACTGTAAATAGTATTGTTGATAAAGTTCAGGTTCTTAAGAATGTTTCCTCGAACCCTGATCCTCAAGTGATCAATAATACAGTTACAAGTATAAATAATCTTTGCGACGAGATAGCTAAATTAATTCAACAGAGGGAAATGCTTATAATAGGGCAGGATCAATAGGTGATTGAAGAATGCCAAAAGTAATAGTTTGGGACAACCCTCAACTGAATGAGATTGTTTATAAATATCCTAGTGAAGAAGTCGATACTGGATCTGAATTAATCGTTAGAGAAAACGAGGCTGCAGTGTTTTACAGAGATGGTAAAGTTTATGCGGTATTTACTGCTGGTCGTCATGTATTAACCACACTCAATTTTCCTATGCTCGAAGGATTGGTTAAATTAGTTCATGGTGGTCGTACACCGTTCGTGGTCACGATTATTTTTGTCTCATTAAAAAGATTTCAAGGTAAGTTTGGAGGAAGAGGTCAAACACGAGAATTAGCTCCAATAGCATTCAATGGGTCATTCTGGTTTGAAATAAGAGATGCGAGCGTGTTTGTAAATAAAGTTGTTGGTGCTCAAAGCCTTTACACCACGGACGAACTCAACAATTATCTAAGAGGATACTTTAATGAACGAGCTATGAAAAACATATCAAACTACAGCATTTATGACTTATACCAAAACCTAGATAGTGTGACAAAAGATATGACTTATAAATTGAGAGAAGATTTCATGGAAATTGGTATAGATATACCGGCAATAAAATTTGAAGGCATAGATGTTACAGATCCAGTGTGGAGAGATCGATTATTCTGGCTCAGAAGCGGTGTGGCAGGTCAGACAGTTATACAGATGGAAACCATAGATAAAGCGGCAGAAAGTTTAGGTAAGAGTCCTGGAGCAGCTGTAGGCTCAGGAATAGTGCTCATCCCTCCACTCTTTCAAACTCCACAACAAGCACAACAACCCACACCAGCAGCTCCGGCTGCACCAACACCTCCTCCCCCGCCATCACCAGCTCCAGCTGCTACAGTTCAGCAACAGACAACAGAGAAATATCAGCCTAAATGTCCATCATGTGGATCTTCAGTTCCTCAAAACGCAAAATTCTGTCCCAATTGTGGGGCACAATTAAAATGGTGCAAGAATGGACATGTAGCACCATTTACAGCAAAATTCTGTCCTGAATGTGGAATACAATTCTCATGAAATTGGCTCATATAGCAAATTAAATTCTCTAGCCATAAAATAAGCCCTATTTATTTCTTGCTTATTTAATCTTCTTGATATTTCTGGATACCTCTCTGGATTATTAGCCACAATAAATTCTGGTCTATATTGATCCATCACATTCACTAATGCATTAGGACAATTCTCAGAAATCCATTTGAGAACGGGCCTGGTGCAACACTCAATATGATTAGGAAGTACTAAGTGACGTATAATTACTGGGTCATTATTTTCGCATACCATTTTTATATTTCGTGTAGCTATCTCAAAATATTTTGGAACTGCAGACAATCTTGCAGCACACAAATCATTTCCATACTTAAGGTCAGGTAAATGAATATCTATTATATCCAACAAAAGTTTCATTCCTTCAAGACTTGTATAAGCATTATTATTCCAAAGAAGTGGCACATTTATTTCTAAATATTCAAACGATTCAATAATTGTGTGCAAATGCTGATCAGGATTGCCACCTACGTAATTAATATTTCGTGCACCTTTTAACCTAAGCTCTGCTGCTATACTAGCAAGCATTTCAGGCGTAACCTTAGACCCAGCGTGAGAATATTGACTAATATCCCAATTCTGACAGAAAACACACCTGAAACTGCATCCAGAAAAGAAGATAGTACCACTAGGGACTAACGGCGCTTCTTCTCCCATATGAAGAAAATACGACGCAACATAAGAATCATAACCTAACTTACAAAAGCCTTTAGATTCCTTCATCCTGTTAACCTTACATCTTCGCTCACAAAGTCTACAAGGAGTAAGAAGCCTTTTTGCTAACTCAATCTTTACATCTAAATAACTATATTTAGGTTCAGACAACTCGTTTAACTTCAACGTCTCATTATTAATTTCATTAAAAATTTTTTTAAAATCCTTGCTTAACTTATCATGTAAATTCCAAAGTTCATCCTCACCAAATTCTTTAGGATTTGCATCAAGAGGAATACGTTTAGCAATAAGAAATTTTGCAGGTTTTTTATCAATCATAACTTCATAATACCACTTAAGTCTACGTTTAATCTCATTATTTTTCCAAACATCAATAGCATCAGGTCTTACCAAACTCCAATGGAACATCTCTATAAAACATTATAAGCAAACAAATACAAATTCTTTTCTCCTAAACTAAAAGAAGCGCCTTCTTAATAAGTTAATAAGGAACATCATAAAACTAGATAATAGACCCACCAAAACAGCAACAGAAAAATAGACTCTAATAACATCAACTATATTGTATAGTGAGCTTCTCCACGGCTAAAGCCGGGAGATTCCAGCGTTTGCCCGGAGCTTTACGCTTCCAGTCGCATCTGCTGGTTTGCGGGGCTCACAGCTCCGCCATCCCAAGTCGCTCTTTACGGCTTGGGCTATGCTTATGGCTCCATTCAAATCTCTATTGTAGATTAGCCCGCATCTTGGGCATCTAAATTCTCTTCCATTTATCTTTTGGGTAACATACCCACATCTATGACAAGTCCTTGAGGTGTCCTTAGCTTTTACGTAACGAACTCCTATTCCTTCAATGCTAGCCTTATATTCTATGTAAGTTTGCAGTCTACGATAGGGCATTGAGTGCACTCTCCTATTCATTCTCTTTGAGAAATCCATATTTCCTCTCAGACCCTTCAAGCCTTCCATTGCTATTACAGGTTTAGGAAACTGTTTAGCATATTCAACCACTTGGTTTGCTATGATGTGTAACTGTTGATTCACTTTACGTCTCTCTTTCCCACCAATCGTCTTAATCTTCTTTAGTAATTTCTTCTCTCCAAGCCTTCTTCTAAGGTGATTGTATAGTCCTCTTAATCGCTTTATCTCTGAGCCTCTCCAAAATTGTCCTTTATGTGGCTTGTCTGTTAAAGCTACAGCTGTTGCGAGGTTAACTTCTCCAATATCTATGCCAATTACTGTTTGAGGTTTGTCTTCAAGAGTAACAGTCTTCTTTAGAACAAAATGGGCAAACCATTCTCCATCTCGCTTAACCATCTCAACGGTAGTGAAGGACCATTCTCCGCTTAGTGCCGATTCAATCCTATCTCTTTGATGCCTTCCGAAGACTATTGGAAGGCTTACTCTATTGCGATTTAAGGTCAGAGTTAGCCAGTATGGAGTTAAGACATTGGTTGTCTTTGAAAATCGATAGCATCGCCTATCAAACCTTATGGAGATTCTTTTCAACTTTAAAACACTGTTTTTCTTTCTGTTCTCCTTGAAACTTTTAAGAATCTCTACAGCTTTGTCTCTTGCCGTTTGTATCAGTGCTGAGCTAAGTTCGAAGCTCTCTCTGGCGTAGCTATAACCGTTTCTATGCAAGTATGTCTTAGAGGTATTATTCAAGGATAGATACCATTTCACAAGCCCAAAGTATTCGCTAAGACATCTGTTTAAGGCTAAAACCTTCCGCTCGTTAGGTCTAAAAACCCTCCCTACAACCGTCAACCGAACATCCTTCCGCACGGAACATCCAAGATCGATTACTTTGAGGGACTTATTAAATTTTGCACCATTCATCCCACGGTTAAAACGCGTGAGTTTTCCGGCTAACTTTATATAAAGGACCAGAAATCTTAAGCATCTCTTCATCAATAATAAACGAAAATATAGCCACCAACACAGGAACAAATATACTTATATAATACACATCATCTTTCAACCCTTTAATACGTGTTGGCCCCTCACTTAGTTCATAACCAAACCAGAGCCAAAACACATAAACTAAGATCTGGAAAGCGAAATTAATCCATAAACCACGTTCAATTGACAAAAACGGACTCAAATACGGATACGATCCTATATACATCGGAAAACTTGGTGTAAAAAGAAATGAAAAAATAAATAATACAAAATGGCTTATAAGCTCAACAACAAGAGCATAACCGAAAGCAATTATTATACCACTGACTATGTCACGTATCATGTTCTTTAAATATTCATTCAAATATATAAATCATAACTAAAACTTCACACTTTAAGACTTAATGAAAAAGACTTTTATTCCTAAGAGTCCTGTGTCAAACAGTTACCGCAAATATTTTAAACATGATTATCAATTAATTTATATTAAGGTGTTTTGTAGACATTATTAGAGTTATAATGAACGAGGAAAGCTTGCACAAGTTAATAGAGCGTGCACTTTTAAACGCAAGACAAATGATTCTTAAGACAATAAATAATACAAAAACTATTGGAGTTAATAGATTTGGTGATATAACGTTCAACATTGATGTAAATGCAGAAAACGCCATAATAAATGAATTTAAAATGACTGGTGAAGGCTTCACAATAATAACTGAAGAATCAGGCATAGTAAACATAAACAATGGTGGAAAAATAGTAGTAGTCGACCCACTAGATGGAAGCCGTAACGCCATAAAAGGTATACCAACCTATAGTATTTCAATAGCTATTGCTGACGGTAGGAAAATCTCTAACATAATCGCATCAGGCATCATTGATGTAACTCATGGTGATATAATACATGCAGATCAAGATGGAGTTTTCTTCAACAAGGAAATCAGAAAACCCTCTAATGTAATAGACCTCAAATCAGCATACATAAGTATAGTAATTAAATTATCAGAACTAGAAAATCCAGAAAAATACAGTGAAAAGATTATCCGATTACTTAAAAATATAGGTTACCCAAGATTTATGGGAAGCGCAGCTCTAGAATCAGCATATGTTTCAATTGGGCTTCTCGACGCATTCGTTGACATAATACCGCGATTACGAGTCGTTGACCTAGCCGCATCATTACACATGGCCAGAGTATCAGGCGCCTATGCAAAATTAATCAACATAAAAGAAGAACTTGATCTAACATACGAAGGAAGAATAAGTTGCATAATAGCATCAAACGAAAAACTAGCTTCCGAGATAATCAAACTAGCACTATGAAGAAACCTTCGTTATCCTCCTCTGCAAATCTTTCAGTCTTCTACTAATAACTCTAACAAGCTGTTTTTTAGCATCATCACCAGCAAAACCCCCTTCCCTAATTTTTAAAATATTCTTACTTAATGTCTCATCACCAAATACATCCTTAATCCACCTTTCAAAATCTCCCCTTTTTAAATGAAAATCTATCACATCAGCAGGCAACGTAGACAAAACAGTCGCAAGCTCTTCAAGGCTATTAGCTTTAATTCCCGTATACACATTAACATCCTTATAAAAATAAAATGCTTTCTCATCATCAACTCTCCTTAATATGTTTTCATAACTTATAACCTTCTTTATCATTTCTTCTCATCATATAATTGCTCACTACCTAAATATATCCTTTACTAGAATACATCACTACAAAAATCCTAAAATAATCAAAATTCTAGAACTATTTAGTGAAAATGACTCTCTCTACAGTTGAAATAAAATAATAGTACATAAAATAATACACTAAATTTTATCATAGCTAGGTTTAATTATAAGTTAAACAAATATACTACGTTTATAACATATGTAATTGGTGAGCTAGTTGGATAGTGAGGAACTTAAGGAAAAAATTTTAGATGCTTTAAAGAGTGTTTATGATCCTGAGATCCCGATAAATGTTGTAGATCTTGGTCTTGTATATGATATACATATCGATGACAATAAAAATGTAAAAATCAAACTCGGTGTTACTGCTCCAGGATGTCCTGTTACAGGATTCTTAGTTGAAACTGCAACAGCAACAGTCAAAAGTAATGTTCCGGAAGTAAATGAAGTTGAGGTTGAGATTGCCTTCGATCCGCCATGGACACCATACAAGATGACTAAGGAAGGGAGAAATCTTTTCAAAACTCTCTATGGTTATGATATAGTTGAGCAATATGAACAAATGTATGGTATTCGAGACGCAAATGAGTGAACAATCCAGCCTTTTAGAGAAAACTGACATCTCTTTAAGGTTAGGGAGAAGTTAAGTATTCTTTAATGTATTTTTCTAGTAGTTTTCTTGTGTATGGTTCTAAGTTTAACTTTAATGCATCTTTTGGATCTATCCACAGATAATCTTGAAGTTCCTTGTTATCAAGTTTTACATCTGCAGTTTTTGCTTTGCATAGGTAATCGAGGAATATGTAATGAACATTCTTCTTATAATAACCTTCAGGGTTTATAGCCTGCTGGACCATAAGTAACCCTATGACCTCTACATCTAGACCTGTCTCCTCTAGCACCTCCCTCTTTATCGCATCTTCAGCTTTCTCTCCAAATTCTATATGTCCACCAGGGACTGAAAAGTAATTGTTCCACTTGTGTGATTTCACTAGTAGTATTTTTCCATCAGATCTCACTACAAGACTTCCTACGGTTGCCTCTGGATAATTTTTGTCACACATATACTATCACACTTTATGCATGAGGAGTTCGAGCGTAAACAATGTAACCTGTATGCCCGATAATAATATTTCTGGGCCTTAACTTATCTGGTTCTGATTGATATTCTCTCTCAATAAGTTCTGTGACATGTATATCAAAGAATCCCTCTGCCTTGAGATAAGGTAAAAGCTTCATAATTTGGTTAGTTGTAGGTAAAAATGAAATCAAAGGAGCTGAACCTTTTAATGACTTTTTTGCATTACTGACAACTAACCACGGATCTGGCATATCCAAGATTACTGCATCCAGATCTTTTTCATCAATACCTTTTGTGATATCCTTCAATTTAAAAGTAACCCAATCTCTTAAGCCAGCTTTTTCAACATTCTTCTCTGCCTCCCTAAGAAATTCTTCCCTTATTTCATAACTGTATACATGACCATCTGGTCTGACAACATTTGCCAACATACACGTCAATGCTCCACTACCAGTGCCAGCCTCCACAACACGACCTCCAGGACCTATATTTCCTACTACAAGTATATAGGCTGCATCTTTAGGATAAATAATCTGCGTTCTTCGAGCGAATTTTTCAATATAATCCTTAATCATCGGTCTCGCAACATAAAATTTATAACCCATACTACTAACAACAGCTGATCCATACGATACCCCTATCAGATCCGAATGTTTAATTATACCTTTATGAGTATGAAGCTCACCACTCTCACGCACCTTAATAAGATACTTCCTTCGAACATCTAGTATAAGTAAAACTGTATCATTCACAGAAATTTTGTCACCCACACTACTATTTACAAGAGGATTCATAGTTTTACTATGGGAGGAATTGCAACAAGGTTTATATATTTTCTGGTTCACTTAAGCCTCTAGCTCATGATCTTTAATAGATGCGCACAACTCTCATCATTAAAAACTTTGTTACATCTGAAAGCCTCGCCCTTTAAAGGTGAGAGGATGACGGTCTTATTATCTAAAGTCAATAGAGAGAGCAATCTACATGTTTTAATGAGCGAATCTAATTTGTTCATCATTCTCCAAAAGATGATCAAATAGAAAAACTATTTGTTATATTCCTTATATTTTAATTCTTTTAATTTTATTGTATAACGGGTGATTTCATAAGCATCATCTGCACCAGCTAGTATTTTAGCTCTAGAAAGCTCAAACTTATGACCACATTTGCTGCATGTTTTAGTTCTAAATCTAGATTCGACCGCTTGTATTTCACCACAGTTAGGACAGATAACTATAACAAACCTATACATTATTTCACCTCAAGCTTTTTTTCTATAGCTTCCACTCTTTTTATTAGTTCATCAAGCTTTTTATCGATCTTAATAAGTAATTGTATGATTTCCAAATCATAGCCTGTAACACCGAAATGTAATGATTGCGCTGTCATCAACTTCTTTAATAATTCTTCATCACGACGCAAACTTTCTGACATAGACATTCACTAATTATTAGTTTTAGAGACATATAAAAATGTTCAAACCTATAAAATCACATAATAAGGCTCAGCTCTGGTGTCACACATCATCTATTCTGTATTACCAACTCTCTTCATTGCCAATTAAAGAATACTATACCCATTTATTAATTTTTCACAAAGAATTCATGTAAATTGGTATTGAAGGTAAACTAAGCCCAGATGAATATAGGCTGATGAGATGTCCCGAGCTGTAGGTTGAAGGAGAATAAAGACACAATTACTGTGAGAAACCTCCTCCAGAAGCAAAGAAACGTGCCCTCTTCATCCGTTTTAGGGTGAAAGCCCTCATGACACGAGAAGGGAAGAACTAGCTACGAAAGTTAATACCTAGTTCAGAACGGCGATGATCTTGTGGTGATTGACTAGGTTCGCGACATTCGTCGTAGAATTCTCTTTAGGCACGCACACTCAGCTTTTTAGAATGGTAGCGACTTCTGTTGCTCGCTGTAGTAAAATTAGCGAAGTCTATGTTTTCAAATATGACTGCGTACTTCGTTTGTGAATTATTCTCTTTTTTCTTTCAGAAGTTGTCCGTTTTGAATGCTCCTTATAAAGGTTATGGCTTCCTGAAATTTGCGCGGCAGATACAACGAACCTATTCCAGGCCCTCGAAGAACGAATCCAGTTCTTGATTGGACTGTAAATGCAATAATCGCTATTAGAAGGGGGATTATAGGGATGATGTCCAAGAATGGAGATTGCAGGAATGCATCTCCAAGGAGAAAGCGTATTAACTGTTCAAGACTCGATATGAAAGCCCTCGAAAAAATTGATCTTAAAAAGGGCTTAATAAAAAAGAGGAGAGAAATCACTAAGCCTACTACAAGAGTTTTCCATGGATATCTTCGCATGTACTCTATTGACGAGATATTTACATAAGGGACTTCGGTGACCTTTCTAGAAACGATACCTCTTCTGATGAAGAGCCTTTGTCCTGTAGCTACCACTCCCCAACTTCCCGATGACCAGCTCCTCAAAACGTGCTCCGGCTCGCCTAGAGTAACGCGAGCCTCGCTCGGGATCTTAGTTAAGCCTCTTTCTTTGATTAACTCTTTGGTTATAGCTTCATCAAGCTCCGCTACCAGCTTTGATATAGTTAGACTCATTGCCTTTTTTTTGGCGTTAGATGAGAGTGTATTCCAAAGGGTCGGATTATCAACTAGTCTAATAATAGCAGCTGCTGCGCCTTCTATATCATCCGGTCCATTTACGTGAATACCTTCTACTCCGTTTCGAATAAGCCATGCTTGCCCCCCAACTGCTGAGGTGATTACTGGAACGCCCAAGTACATGAATTCAAGTTGAGTTAACCCTAACGCTTCTAGCCGACTCAAGATGATATTAAGGTAAGAAGCTTTGATAAGTAGCACTTTCTCTTGCTCACTTATTTCGCCAAGGTAAGTTACATTCGGTAAACTGTTAGCTGTTTTAATGACTTTTTTGGCATAAGGCGAATCACCTCTTCCGGCTATGACAAAGTGTACGTCTTTCCTTTCTTGAAGCTTTTCAGCTACCTTTAAGACCGCCAGGGGGTTCTTACGCTCCTCAAGGCTTCCAAGGTAGGATACTATTTTTGTGTTCTCTTTGATTTTAAGTCGTTTAAAGAAGCTTTTGACATCGACATTTGCATAACGTAGAAACATTTCATCATCAACGCCACCTGGAAACAGGAAACATTTCTCGGCTTTAGCACCCATCTTAACTTTGGCTTCCCTCTCCAGAGGTGTTACAACAAGAATAAGATTAGCAGTTGAAAAGATCTGTGGAAGTGTGAGCCTGTTCCAGGAGATTCTGAAGGATCGTTCGATTAAAGAGTATCTTTTGGGTGAGGGCTCTTGGAAATGAGACATATGACAGAACACAAGAGGGTCTTGATATCCACCTATATTCTTCATCTCACGCCGCCATTCTATAAACTTGGCAACTTCTTCCGGGCCATTCCACAAAGTGCTGTGAGTAATAAGGACATCAAGCTTGAACCTGTTAACAATTCTTTCCAACGTCGAAATAAAATCCCTGAAGAATATGCGTCGAGGGGGCCATCCTACAACATAACTGTCCACGCGGATTATAGGTATGCCAAGTTCTTTGTCTTCTGTATACATATACCCTCCAATTTTTCTCAAGTTCTCTTGCGAAACCACTTCCATTCCATCATGATAGATGCTGGTGATAAGATACGCTTTATGTCCAAGCTTAATGAATTCACGTACCATTCTCTGAGCAACTAACTCTTGTCCCTTGCTATTACTTGTCTGATACATTATAACTCCTATTCGCTTCCTTAGCATCCTTTAGCTCACCTCAAAGTTTCTCGCAAAATAATTTACTGTTTTGAAGGTTAAAAACCTATTTTATAGGAGATTAAGGAAACAAATCAATGTAGAGAGGAATTCAACAGCGAATAAGCTAGAAGATTTAGACTGTATTGCAAGAACAATTAATTCTTATATGTTGACACTCTCCACGGCTGAAGCCGGGAGATTCTCGGTTCGTTGGGCTTTCATATACCTTCATCCTACCAAGTTCGGGGTGTGTCAACTCACCCCCTGGCATGAGCATATAGCTCATGCCCCGCTTAAGGATGTTCATTGCTCCATTATAGTCTGCATGACATTCATAGCCACAATTTTGGCATTTGAAGAGGCTTCCGACTCGAAGCCCCCTATGTCCGCATTTATGGCATAGCTTTGAAGTGTTCCTCTCGCTTATCTTAACGACTTTGATTCTGCGCCATCTCGCCTTATACTCTATGAATTGGCTCAGCCTATAATATGGGAATCCGTTGTTGAGCTTTCTTTTGAAGGTCCTACCTCTGCCGTTTCGTCTTATGCCCTTGAGTTTTCCAAGAACTATCATGGAGTCGTTCGCCAAAGCTTCGTTGACTATGGATCTGCTAACCTTATGCAGGATATCGCTAACCACTCTTCTCTCTTTACGCCCAATCTTCTTTATGGTTCTGTAGGCCCTCTTTAAAGCTAAAGACCTTCTAAGGTAGAAGAATCTAAGGTAGAAGAAATGCCCCTTAACCCTCCTAAGCTCCCTTCCATAGAACTTCGGTTTTGGATTGCTTGAGTTGACTGTTGTGGCTATCCATCGTATCCCCATCTATAGCTAAAGCCGACTTAGGGTTTCTCTCCTTGACTTCCCTCTCAACGGTTATGTAGACGAACCATTCACCTTTTCGCCTAACGATTTTTGCCTCTCTGCAAACCATGTCATCAGTTATTGGTTCATGGGTCTTTATAGGGACGTTTATTCCGCCTCTAACCCCATAAATTGGAATCTTGAGCCAATAAGGCGTCAGCTTGGTGTCAGCCCTATAGACATCTCTCCTCAGGATTAGCGGATATTCTTTTCCTTCCTTTGGCTTGCCAATTCGCCTCAGAAGTCTATCGGCTTGCTGTCGAGTAGCAGAATAAAGTGGAACAAACTTGTCTCCATGCAAATAGCGTTGCCAATTCTCGTATTCCCTTCTAAGAAGCTCTTCTTTACCTTTCCGAAGCTCAAGAATCTTTGCCTTAATGGTTTTCTTAGCCTTCATGAGCGACTCGCCCATAGAAAAATTAACTGACAAGCATTTAAACGCATTCATCCCATGATTTTAATCATGGGCTTTCTGCTACGTCTCTGTAACATCTTCTCGGGACTGATGTTAATCGCATCCCGACCATTCCACATCGGTGATAGGATAGCGCTAATCACGTGGCAATACGGCAAGTTCCCACCCTCACTCTCTCACGGATGGTTGGAGCCCAGCTACACCGGATACGTGAAAGAGATCACGTTGGTGTACACCAAGATTCTGACCGATTCGAATGTTCTAGTCACGGTTCCTAATGGGATTGCGTCACAATCTCTTATTTTAAATCTTAGCCACGATGAGCATAGTCACGTCGGAACTCAATTCGAGGTCCCTATACACGTAGATCCCGACGAGCTACACAAAAGCCTAAATTCCCAACTATCTAGAATGCCAGACTTCAAAGGAGAGGAAGAGAGTTTCGAACTCCTAGATATATCTCCATCCGCATACATTGTGGAGGTTACCTACAAAGTTAACAAAGATTCTGAAAGAGACATGAAAACGTTCTTACTCAGAGCAATTCGATTGGCCCTTACAAGCACTTACGAGAACAATGTGAAACAATCGTAAAGGTAAAAACAGAAAACGCATAATAGAGGATTGAATATTTTGGTCTTGAGAATAAAGATCGTTACAAAAAAGGATTAGGCATCGTTCAGGAATGTGGTCATGCAGATAAGGAAAGCTCTGAGCAACCGCTATAATTGTACAATTTACGGCCAAACTAAAGCAAAACCGGAAGAAGGCTTCTGTTTATAGGTGCAGTTCTCCATTAAACCCTCAATCTTAAGCGATTTTCTTGAGTGAAGTTGCATGGTTTTCTATGGGACAACGGAAGGACATAGCATTATGGATGAGCCAAGCCTCAGGATTGCAAAGAAGATTAAAATTGTAACGGTTAGCAACTTTGTTAAACAAATGCTTGAAGAGATAGGAATTCCTGTAGCTGGTGTTCCGATTTGGAAGCCGGTGATTAGCCATGGATGCTCTACCATTCAACTATTGGGCAAAGCGGGTCCTCGTGCCTTTAAGTAAAGGGTTTAACTTTGCGAATCAGGTACTTTTCAAAATGTACAATGTATTGGGCTGAAGACTTAGCTCACGCTATGTTAGAACTAGTCACGAACCAAAAACTTGTAGCTAAGATGCAGAAAATATAGAATGGGAAAAACATAGCTGGAGCATGAATAGGTTTTATCCAAAGCTCTTAGACTACTTCACTTGAATCTTCTTCGTCGAATGTATTGAATTGCTTCGGTTCTATGCAGAATCATAGGCAATTTTGGGCTAAAGCGAAAACTATTCTTCAAGAGGTCACTGAGAAAGGCGGCCACATCTTCGAATTTCACGAAGTACTCACAAATAAGACTCTCCGGCGTTTCTTCATGTATTACCCCTACAGCAATATCTGCCACTTGAAAAGCGGCATTATCAACTATCGAATCACCCATGTATAAAATACCATTGCGCAAACCAAGTTTCTGCTTCAATTTTAATAAGGCTTTACCCTTGTTAACAGGGCATGGAAAAACGTCAAAAAAAGGTTGTCCTTCATATTTAATCGTGACTATGGGTAATGTTTGAAAGTAAGAAATCATCTTCAAAGCTATTTCTTCTGCTTTACATCTGTTTTTGGCATGTCGCCAGTCAACAGAAAAAGCTACGGTAACTCCCTTAGAATCTCGCTTCTCTTCAATTACCAAGTCATCACCAGAAAGACTCTTTGCATATTCTAACGCAGTTATCAAATACTTTGTCATTTTTGTTAGGCAAGATACCCTAGTCACCACATTACCAATCTTAATTTCCAACCCTCCCAACCCAGACCATGCATGAGCAAAGGGAGTTCTTTTGGTCACAAACGATAGGTCCTTAGTAGTTATTATGGCTACTGGTATTTGTTGGCTGATTTTTTGAAGAACCGCCATGTTTTCTGAAGACACCTTAGATTCGGATCTAAGAACCTTTAAAGGACTTATTGTACCATCATAGTCTAGGAATAACGCTTGTACTTGGACTTCAGTTTGATACCTTTTTTTCAAGGTAACATCCACCTGCTTGACTATGGTTTTCTTTAGATTAATATTGAATCTCCTTACACCCTACAACAAACTTCGAAATTGAGACTCCAGCTTTTTCAGTCCACCATTTCCACTCAACAATCTCTAAAGAAGGCAAATAAACATAAACAGCCCAATTCTTAATAGTCTTTGCCTTTCCTCTATCCGGATTCACCAAACACACCATAATAAAATATGGTCTCATATATTTAAAAATTATCAGTAAATTGGTGCGGGGGGTGGGATTTGAACCCACGCAGCGCTAACGCACAGGCGCCTCAGGCCTGCACCTTTGACCTGACTCGGTCACCCCCGCCTCTTTTTAATTATTCTTTAACTCTTTAATATTTTCTTTGGTTATTTTGATCATGTTTTTATAGATTGGAAGATTTTTTCTTGTTGGTGTGGGATATGAGGGTTGTGCAGGATAGTAGGTTAGCGTCTGAGCTTATAGATTTACTGGTAAAAGAATTGGATCGCGAAGACATTATAGGATTAGCTAGAATGCCAGAACCTAAAGTTGAAGAAAAATATCGAGAGGTTCTAAAGCGGGTTTACGAATCAGTTGGCATGTGTATGGCATCAGTATGGATCGAGTTCTCTGATGGTTCAAAAAGATTCTATGTGTTTCTAATAAGAGCTAATGTAACTGATGGTATGGAGAACTATTTAAGCAATGGGGGTACTGTCGAGGGGTATTTGGTGGAGGTAAAAGGAAAGGAGGTTAGTCACGTTAACTTTGCGCCGTTTTCATTTTCTAAGGTTGCGGACGCTTTTGTTAAATTTGATGAAGTTGGTGATAAATATAGAAAAGTGGAAACGAGGGTTGTGATGAGAAGAGCTTTAGAAAAAGAAAAGTCTGAAGAATTTTCATGAAATCTGGTGAAAACACATGGTATGGAGTGAAGTTGATAGGAGTAAGAGTATACATTTTTTATATCCTTTACAATCTGTAGTAATAACATCGGCGTGGGGTAATTTTATAGATGCAATGGTCGCAGTTTGGAGTATACCATTATCATATAATCCTCCTCTTGTAGGCATCGCTATAGCTCCTGAACGATTTAGTTATAGATTAATTACAAACTCTGGAGCATTTGCTGTAAACTTGTTACCGTTTGAATATTCTGAAAACGTAAACTATTTAGGCAGTTTTTCAGGAAGATACGTGAGAGATAAGATCTCTAGGGCAAAATTAACTATCATGCCTGGTAAAAAACTAAAAGTACCAGTAATTGCAGAAGCATCTGGAGTGGCAGAATGCGCAGTTAAAAGGCAAATAGAACTTGGTGATCATGATCTTTTCGTTGGTGAAGTCATTATTGCATACGCTGATGAACGTTTTGACAATTACTGGAAGCTAGAACTATTCAAACCTCTCCTTTACCACGGCACATTACTTACAAATGGAACTAAGAGGATTTACGTCACGATTGATCCTCATGCAATACAATTACCTTATGAACAAGGTCCGGAGAAAAGAAGCAAAGATCTAAATAGAATACTTGAAATCGCTAAAGAACTCAAGGACAAAAATCAATTAGATAAACTAATTGAACAAGCATCTAAAGAACTCGAAATAGACCCAGAAGATGTAAAATTATTAGTTGAACAGCTACGAAGAAACGGAAAAATAAAAATTTAGATCAATATAAGATCAAAGTACAATAAAACATTACAGCAATCTATAAAGTTTTATCACGTTAAGAAAAATGTAAAACAAAATATAGTATTTTATAGCATTATACATAAGTTAATTTGAAATTTTAAGAAAGTATTTTAAAGATTATGGAAGTAATACAGCTCGTCCTCTAACTTCATTTCTCTTAAGTTTATAAAGTACATCGTTTGCTTCTATGAGGTTATGATTTTCAACCTTTATCTTTATATCACCTTGAGAAGCTATCTTTAGAACTGCTCGCATTTCTGCTCTGCTACCTATCACGCTTCCTTTAATGATGTGTTCGGCATAGAATTTGAAGTTATGAATGTTTCCACGTACACCTATCACTATGATACCTCCTTTTTTAGTAACTTGCATAGCTTGTTGTATTACATCATCAGAAGGTGCGAATACAATAGATGTATCAGCAAACCCAACACTCTTGAATACTTTTATAGGATCCTCTTCTAATGGTGAAACAACATAATGAGCGCCAACCTCTTCAGCTATTTTAAGGTGATCTCTGCTTCTACTAACAGCTACAACTTTCGCACCAGAAAGTTTAGCAAACTGTATTGCAATATGTCCTACTCCTCCCACACCAAATATACCGACCACTTTGCCTGGTGAGGCGTCACTTAATTTCACAGCTCTGTAAGCTGTAACTCCAGGACAGAAAAGTGGTGCAGCTTCATCATCACGCAAATTATCCGGTATTTTGTACACATGCCGGGCGACAGCTTTCATATATTCTGCATAACCGCCATCAACAGTCTCACCAGTAATTTGCGCTTTTATGCACAAATTTTCTCTGCCACTTAAACAATATTCACATTCATCACATGTATCATAAAGTGGTTGCACACCAACACGTTCACCAACATGAACATTTTTAACGTTTTTACCAACTTCTTCAACAATTCCAACAACCTCATGACCTGGAATAATGGGCAATTTTGCAGGAACCCCTACATCAATCCAATCACCTTCAATCATATGCAAATTAGACCTACAAACCCCACACGCCTTTACCCTCATTAAAATTTCATTATCATTAATGATAGGCAGTTTCGTTTCTTCATACCGCAATGGACGTGTTTCAATTGGTGCAGGTTTATATAAAAGCATAGCTTTCATAAAAATCACCTCTTTATATCACTCACAGTTAGATTTAAAATTATCCATTAACATCATTTTATCAATTCTTAACGATAAATGTTAATATTTTTTGCTTTATTAAAATCTTTAAACAATGATTAAATCAACTTTTCGTTGTTAACTTATTGTTTTATACATTGGTTACATCATATTTTAATAGTAAGTCTACAGTTACTCTTATGTGAATCGAATGTCTAATAGCAGTTTTCAGAAAGAGGAGATCAGTGATCTTGAGAAAGATGTGATAATGGCACTTGAATACGATTTTCCGTTTACTGAAACACCTTACATTGATATAGCTTCAAAGCTTAATATTCCATTTACTACTATGATCGATATTTCTAGGAAATTAATCAATGCTGGTATTATAAAGAGGATAGGATTTAACGTAAATTACAAAGCTTTTAACAAGGTTGCGGCGTTGGTTGCTGTGAGAGCCCATGGAGAAACTCTAGATAAATTAAAGTCCATTCTAAAATCTGATAAAGAAGTCACTCACAATTATGTGCGAAATCACCCCTATTACAATGTTTGGTTTGTTACTAAAAGAAAGAGTGTTAAGGAATTGTTAAACGACACTGTTAATATCATGAAGAATCTGAGACTAACTAATGATGATTATCTCATTTTGCTTGGTAAGAGAACATATAAATTATCTGTTAAGTTTGATGTAAAAAACGGGGTTTCATGGAGCCAGCCAGATTTATTACCTGAAAAAATACCAAGCATTGAAGAGTTCAACATAAGTAAAGAAATGATTAAAGAGCTAGCCAGAGGCATACCTCTTGAAGAAAGACCTTATAAGAGCTTTGCTATAAAATATGGTCTTAAGGAGAATGAAATAGTCTCAATCCTTCACGAACTCTACTTAAAACGTGTTATCAGAAACGTCGGAGCAACTTTAGAAGGGTCGCGTGCTGGCATACTTTATGATGGCATGGTCGTGCTGAAAGGTGATGAGAAAGTATGTGAGAAAATAGCCTTGAATATTCCTGAGGCCACTCATGTAGTATATAGAGTGCCACTTAACGGAGAATGGGAATATCCAGCATATTTTATGACACATGCCAGAACAAAAGAGCAAATCGAACGTATTGCAAGAGATGCTAATAATATTACTGGCGCTAGCGGTTACATGGTACTCTATAGCCTTGAAAATTTAAAACCATCCTATCATGTTATTGAATAAACCATTGTTTAATTCAAAAAAAGTAATCACATGAATGATTGTCAATAGGCTTATGTGTGAGTATTTGGATGATGATTTTGAATGATTCACTATCAAGAGGACTTATACGCTCATAGTGATTATTCGCTATTTATATTTGAGAAGAACCATTGCGCATTTGGTAATTCTTTTTCTTTTGGTGTAGTTTTTTGAATCAATTTTCTAGATAACAATGTTGCAGTTGATTCTGGTCTTTTTCTTCCTCGTGATTTATTTAAGATTTGTGGAAGTAAGAGCTTTTCCACGTAAACCTCTGAGATTGGACATACCTCAAGACATATGTTACAACTTTTACAACGATTTGATATTATGTTGGGTTTATTTGATGTGAACACGATTGCACTTGTTGGACACCATGTAGCACAATTATAACAGTTCACACAATATGGCCATCTTATTGCAATTTTTAAACTTTTGATTGTTATCTCCTTTAAATTTACATCGTTATTTATTTTTGTGAGTGTAATGGTATTATTATTTATTTCACCTTTAAATGAGTTCGATGACATTTCAATGACTTCTTTAGTAGTTATTGTAGCATTAAGTATTTTAGATTGATGAGTAATGTTTTCAAGTATTAGTGGGCCATAAACTTTCAATGTAATTTTGTTACTTTTTCATCATAACCAATAGAAATATTTGATCGTTTAGTGCGCTCTTTTCTCCAATCAGATTTTTTAATGTTAAGGTATTGTTCCAATCTTCTTCCGCCTAGCGCCGTTGTCAGCAGTTTCGAGACGGATAGGTTTAAATAGAGGTTGATTACTTTATTCTTAACGATGTCTGGAGATTACGAAGAACTGCTTAGACCAAAGGATGTTGCAAAGATATTCAACATCTCAGTTAAGACTCTTTGGAAGTGGCAAAGGAAAAGTATTATTAGGGCAGTTAACTTCCAACTGGTAAGCTGAGATATCCCAAGAGCGAAGTTGAGAGGCTATGGAAGCAGTTAAGAGCTACAGGATCCCAGTAGATGTTCCAAAAGATTTAATCGAAGAATACTTCAAAGTTAAGCAGAAGGCTTTAGACGCAATCTTCTCGCACGTTAAAATTTCTAAGAAGGCTCACCTCAACTTGAAAGCTGAGGATAGGAAAAGGCTTAGGGATGAATTGCTACGGGAGTGGAAATACTCAAAGCATTACGTTGATTCAGCAATGAACTCCGTCATCGGATTGGTTAAGGGCTGGATAACGCTCTACAATAGGGGGAGGGCGAAGGAGCCTCCTAAGATAACTAAGAGGACAGTCTACATTAAGAGCACGCTCTTCAGCTTCAGAAACGGCATACTGAGGATAAGCATTGAACCGAACAAGCGGTATCTTGAGGTCGACTTAAGAAAGTGTTCGTGGATCCCAAAAGACTTTGATAAAGTCGGTGGGCTACTTATGACTGAGAAGGAGTTAATAATCGTGATTAAAAAGGAAGTGGAGCTAAAAGCGGAAGGTTGGGCTTCCTTCGATGTGAACTTAACGAACATAACAGCATTCATAGACGGGAAGATAGAGCGCTATGACTTGAGGTGGCTTTACCACATTCATAGAGTTTATGAGGTAAAGCGACAGAGGATACAAAAGTTATCTAAGATTAAGCCTCTAACATCAAAGAGACTATTAGAGAAATACTCTAGACGTGAGGGGAATAGAGCTAAAGACTTCATGCACAAACTAACCACGCACATTGCGGGGGAGCTCAAGGAGAAGAACTGCGGAGCGATACTTGAAAACCTGAAAGGTATAAAGGGGCGAATCCTCAACGGCTCGAGGAAAAATAATAGAAAGCTCTCGAAGTGGAGCGCAAGAGCATTTCAGTTCATGCTCGAATACAAGCTTAAATGGCTTAATTTACCAGTGAAATACGTTAGCCCAGCCAACTCATCTAAAACCTGCCCAGTCTGCTCAGGAAGCATGGCTTCCTATCTGGGCAGGATAATGAGATGCGAAAAGTGCGGGTTAACGATGGATAGGGATGTTGTAGCGGTGTTGAACCTTCAGATGCGGGGAGAAGGGTTCTCCCCGAGAGCCCTCAATGAAATAATCGAGGGGGAAGGGTTAAGTAGGAATGAAAATAGCAATTCACTATGCATTCCTACTTAACCCAGAACCCTCTGGATTTAACCATCTCCATAAATGGTATTTATTCCATTCTTCTGGCATTTCTAATTTTTGTCGCTATATCTTTAGAATTTGTGACCATTTATTCCATAATTCTGGGCGCGTCCTCCGAATTAATTGATATTCTGCGATATTTGCTGCACAGTGAAGTTTCCGTTGGAACATTGCAATTAGGGCACCAATACTTTCTAATTTTGAAAGGTCATACATTTTTTTTCTCATCAATATCACTCTCTACATGTTAACTACTAAGAATGAGCATAAACTAAAAAAATTGTTTATGAGATTCACTTAACTGATTTAGTGTAATTTACATCTTTTACTATCGCTACTGGTACTAAAGTTGGTGTTTGCACTTCCCACCATAATATTGTGTGTTGTTTGTTACCTAATGCCTGTATATTACTAAAAATTCTGAGCATATTATCACTTAATCTTAATCCTCTTATGGGATATTTGATTTCACCATTTTCTACATAGAATGCGGCATCCCTTAGTATGGCTGAGAAATCCCCTTGAATATAGTTTTGGTATCTATGGTACCAACTATTGGTTACATAGACCCCTTTCTTCATTTCTTTGATGGCCTCCTCCTCTCTAAGGTCCCCAGGTTTAACTATAAAACTCCACGCGTGTGGTGAAATCCATCCTGCGTTGCTTGTAGAATTAGTTTTATATTTCATTCCGGTTTTAGTGTTGTGCAAATAAGTTTTTAAGACACCATCCTCCACTATCACATTTTTTCTCGTAGGTAACCCTTCATCGTCAAATCTTCGTGTGATGACAGGAGATTCTAGAGTTCCATCATCAATGAGTGTGAATATATCTGATGCAACTTTTTGACCTATTTTGTTTGCAAAGAATGAAAAACCAGAATCCACAGCAAAAGCTGAAGCAGCCGATCCATAATCTGATACTAAGTTTGCAAATATCATAGGACCAAAGAGAGTATCGTATTTACCTGGTTCTATGCTTCTCGCATTCATCGACATCTTAGCCAACTCTGCAGAAATTTTACCTACCTCTTCAGGATTAAAGTTATCTATCGATGATGCACATGACACCCAGTGTCCAGTAACATCAGAATCTGCAAATGCTCTATTACTTAATTCTATCCTCCATATATCATCAAAGGTCTCTATACCAGTACTCGTGTTTAGGAAAATCTTAAAACGTTTTAAGTTTAAAATCCCTGCATTCCTTTTCGCCCCATACTCTAAACTGGTATTTATTACTCTCTCCACAAATCCTACCAACTCTTTATCGTCTAGATTAAGTAACCTTTTATCAGGTCTTGGCTTTGGTCTGTATTTAAATGTTCCACTTGGTAATGGTGCATATTCTTCTGACTGCTTTGAATACTTTATGGAAGTCATAATTCTTTCAGCAAAATTCTCTAATGCCTGATCTGAAAGATCCTCTAGTCCACCAACGAATACTCTTTTAGAAAATCCTACATATACATCTAACTCTGACCTGTTAATATTGTAGATTGTTGTTGGTTGATTGTTTGCATATCTAATGGTTCTCACATCTTCAACAAGTAACAACGACACTACATCTTCAGCACCATTCTTTCTAAGAATTTGTGTAAATTTCTTGGGTATTTCTCTTAAGCTCATTCTCTCACCCCAACTAGCAAATCTCTTACTCTTATATCTGGTCCTCCTGTCCAGACTGGAACACCTTGCATTGGATCACCTTTTCCACAGGTTGCTGCATCAAAATTTAATTCTTTTCCTACAGCATCTACACTGCTGAACATACCTTGTGTTGTTACTTCAATTACAGGATTTTTTGCTAATCCATTGATCTCACCGTTTTCTATGATATATGACTCAAGACCTACGTATCTTTGATTCCATCTTCTATCATCTATATTCCATTCCATAAAGTTTTTCACATAAACACCAAATTTCACATCTTCTACTAGTTCTTCAAAACTATAGTCGCCTGGTTGAAAGAATGTATTGCTCATTCTTATTATTGGTTCATAATTGTAATCCATTGCCCTAGCAGAACCATTACTTTTGGTTCCAAGTATTGCGGCAGTCTCTCTATTTGTGAGTAGTTCATTTATTATTCCCTCCTTAACTAAATAACGTCTCCTTGCTTGCACTCCTTCATCATCATATAAATAAAATCCATAGGATCCGGGTAATGTAGGGTCTTCAATGATCGTAACATGTTCGCTACCTATTCGAGTCCCAATCTTATCTAACGATATGTAAGATTCACCAGCTTGAGCTCCCTCTCTTCCAAGTATTCTATCTGCTTCACTTGGATGACCAGAAGATTCATGGCATATTAATCCTACCACTTCGCTGCCTAATATCACATCCATACGTTGCATTCTCAGCGGTTTGCTCTCTAAAAGAACACGTTTTAATATTAATGATTCTTCTTCGATTTTCTTTATTAAATTCCAATTTTTTACTAGTTCCCATCCTCCTGAACCACCTAATTGATTCGCCCGTTGAACAATTCCCTTTGAAGGTTCGAATGCAGATACCACATAAAACATTCCAATTCTTGGTACTTCTGATCGAATTTCTGTCCCTTCTGAATTAACATAATATTTTGTAGTTATCCTATCAGAGTACGAGATGAATCGTGTTGGGAATTTCACATCACCCTCTTTGGAGATTATTGTTTTATCAATTTCTTGCAAAAGATTAATCTTTTCTTCAATACCTATATTCGTAAAATTGATACCCCATGGGGCACTCCAAGCCGTTTTGACAGTCTTTTCTTCAGAAAATTTTATGGATTGCTTTCTTATCATAGCTGATGCTTTGGCAAGCTTTATAGCATTTCTAATAGTTCTCCTAATATTTTCTTTATCAAGCATGTTTGTTGACGAGAAACCTAATGCACCATCAACTAACACTCTCACACCAATTCCTTTAGTAGAAGTTAATGCTATACCATCAACAGTCCCATTCTTTAAAAGTATGCTATTCTCTACATTATTCTCAAAACGTACTTCAACGAATGTTATATTCTGTCGTAATGCGTATTCAACAACATATTTCGTAATATCCTCCAAGGAGATCACCTTAATTATACTGTCTATAGTAAAGTAAAAATCTTTCTATCTAATGACTTGATAAATAAATAAAATTTTAAGTAAGTGAGCTTCTCCACGGCTAAAGCCGGGAGCTTCCAGCGTTTGCCTGGAGCTTTACGCTTCCAGTCACATCTGCTGGTTTGCGGGGCTCACAGCTCCGCTATCCCATAGAGCCCATTACCCTATGGGCTATGTTGAAAACCTTCCCTACAACCGTCAACCGAACGTCCTTCTGCACGGAACGTTCAAAATCGATTACTTTGAGGGACTTATTAAATTTTACGCCATTCATCCCACGGTTAAAACGCGTGAGTTTTCTGGCTAACTTTATATAAAAAATGATAAAGTATGATTATTTAACTTTTGGATTTTTCACTTTTTATTATTTTATAGGCCAGTGGTCTCCAAATCTCTTTTAATTTTAATAGTTCACTTGCTTGGATGTACATTGATTTTCCATTTGGCAATTTACGTTTTATCACTAGAGGAAGAACACCCTTTTCGAGCTCTAATTTTGCGATATCCAAGGGATTTTTTACATTAGGAGGCACCTCCACTAATGGAGGTGCGCCCATTGCTAATTGTGTTGCACGAGCTCCTAATATTCGTGCTTTTTCAAAACGTGTAAGGCGAGGAGGCCCAATTATTCTCTCTTTCACTTCTTTCTCTTTCTTACGTGAGCCTGTTTTCTTTTCCTTAAGCGCGGTCTCTGATGTTTGTGCAGTGCTCATTATTTCATGACCCTCAATAGAGTCCGCCGTATTCGCCCATGCCTTTACCTGCTTCTCCTTCCTTCTTCTCTTCTTTCTTTGGTGATGCAGCGATTATGTCATCAATTCTTAGTATCATTATTGCCACCTCTGTCGCTGCTTTGATTGCTTGCGCTTTAACGTTCATTGGGTCCAAAATGTTTAATTTCACCATATCATCTATCTTACCTTTCAGTGCATCGACACCATATACTGTCTCGCCCTTTGCGTGTAGTGCTCTTAACTCTACTAATGCATCTATTGGTTCAAGTCCTGATGTTTCAGCTAATATTATTGGTATGATCTCTAATGCTTCTGCAAATTTCTGAGCAGCAAGTTGTTCTTTTCCACTTAATTTATTGGCGAAATCACGTGCACGTATCGCAAGCTCTATTTCTGCTGCACCACCACCAGCAACAAGTTTTCCTGTTTGTAGTACATTTCTGCATACTGATAAAGCGTCATGTATTGATCTTTCCGCCTCATCGAGTATTAGTTCCGATGCACCCCTCACTAATATTGTTACAGCTTTGGGGTTCTTGCATTGTTCAATGAAGAGCATTTTCTCTTCCGCAACTATTCTTTCTTCTATTAATCCGGCTTCTCCTAGGTCTTTTGGTGAAAGGTCATCTATATTGGTAACTATTCTAGCACCAGTCGCCTTTGCAACTTTCTCCATGTCTGATTCTTTAACCCTCCGCACAGCCATTATGCCCTTCTTCTTTAGCAAGTATTGTGCCACATCATCTATTCCTTTTTGACAAATTAATACATTAGCGCCGCTGGCGGCTATTTTTTCAACCATTTTTTGTAGTACTTTTGTTTCCTCATCTAGGAACGCTTTCATCTGTTCTGGGCTGGTGATATTGATTTTAGCGCTCATCTCTGGCTTCTCTATCTCTAATGGAGCGTTAATCACTGCAATTTTTGCATTTCTGATGAGTTTTGGCATTCCTGGATGAACTACTTCTTTATCTAATACTATGCCATCTATTAACTCCGTCTCTTCTATAGATTTACCTTTTCTTTTCTCGATTTTTATATTATCTAGATCGACTTTGTATTTTACACTTCCTTTTTCATTGACTTCCTTTTCAGCTACCTTTAATATAGCCTTGGCAGCAATTTCAGCTACTTTTTCTCTGTATTCACCTAAAGACTTACTGTAGATTGATGTGATGGCGGTTTTTTTCAACATCTCAACATCTTCTGGATTTACTTTTATGGCTATTCTATCTAATTCTGAGAGAATATATTCCATTGTTTTCCTATAACCATCAATTATAAGCGTTGGATGAATATTTTGTGCCAATAGTTCTTCAGCTTTTTTCAATAACTCACCTGCTAATATTACAACCGTTGTTGTTCCATCTCCAACTTCACTGTCTTGTGCTTTAGCAACCTCTACTAACATTTTTGCTGCTGGATGCTGTACTTCCATCTCCTTTAGTATTGTTGCTCCATCTCCAGTTATTGTTATATCACCAAGACTATCTACGAGCATTTTATCCATACCTCTTGGTCCTAATGATGTTTTTAGTGCCTCTGCTAACGCTTTTGCTGCTGCTATATTTACATCATGCGCTTCTCTACCAATCGTTCGTTTCGTTCCCTCTTTCAAAATTAACACAGGAATACCAGATACAGACGCAGATTCTGCCATGTTTTCATCACCTCTAGAACCTAAATTTGTAAAACACAAAGGAATATATAACGTTTATCCCTTTTTAAAAATATGCAACAAGACATTGACACAAAAGCAGTACTTTATGTATTAATCATTTCAGCATTAGCTGCAGGAATCGTTCTTCTCACCCAAGCATTTTATAACTCTCTGGATAAAGCATTTGTATTTTTTGTATTCATAATACCTTTATTGATTATACTTATATCAGTAATATTAATCCGAAAAATTAATGCTATCAATAGCGCTCAGATAAAGGGATGAGCTGCTCCACGGCTGAAGAGGGGTTTCCAGCGTTTAGGATAAGGTTTTACGCTTCCGGTCACTTGGTTTGAGGTGCTCGCAGCTCCACTATCTCATAGAGCTCATTACCCTATGGACCTATGTTTACTGGAACAAATTTAATGAATTAACATTATGCTTAAACTTTTGCACATTCCAAAGTTAAATCTCTAGGCTTTCTAGGCTCCCATCTATATAAAACGTCTTAGGGTTCTGAGTTAAGTAGGAATGCATAGTGAATTGTTATTTTCATTCTTACTTAACCCTTCCCTCTCGATTAATTCGTTGAGGGCTCTTTGGGTGAACCCAATTCCCCGCATCTGAAGGTTCAACACCGCTATGATATCTCTATCCATTGTTAGCCCGCATTCTTTGCACCTCATTATCCTGCCCAGATAGGAAGCCATGCTTCCTGAGCAGACTGGGCAGGTTTTAGATGAGTTAGCTGGGTTAACGTATTTTGTTGGTAAATCAAGCCACTTCAGCTTGTATTCGAGCATGAACTGGAACATCCTCGCATTCCACTTTGAGAGCTTTCTGTTATTTTTTCTTGAGCCGTTGAGGATTCGCCCCTTTATACCTTTCAGGTTTTCAAGTATTGCTCCGCAGTTCTTCTCCTTGAGCTCCCCCGCAACCTGTGTGGTTAACTTGTGCATGAAGTCTTTAGCTCTATTCTTCTCACGTTTAGAGTACTTTTTGAGGAGTTTTTTAGAGGTCTTCGGCTTAAACTTCATGAGTTTTTGTATCCTCTGTCTTTTAACCTCATAAACTCTGTGAATGTGGTAGAGCTCTCTTAAGTCATAGCGCTCTATCTTCCCGTCTATGAATGCTGTTATGTTCGTTAAGTTCACATCGAAGGAAGCCCAACCTTCCGCTTTTAGCTCCACTTCCTTTTTAATCACGATTACCAGTTCACTTTCAGTCATAAGTAGCCCACCGACTTTATCAAAGTCTTTTGGGATCCACGAACACTTTCTTAAGTCGACCTCAAGATACCGCTTGTTCGGTTCAATGCTTATCCTCAGTATGCCGTTTCTGAAGCTGAAGAGCGTGCTCTTAATGTAAACGGTTTTTTTAGTTATCTCAGGCTTACCTTCAGCTTTCCCCCTATTGTAGAGCGTTATCCAGCCCTTAACAAGCCCTATGACGGAGTTCATTGCTGAATCAACATAATGCTTTGAAAACCTCCAGTCTTTCAGCAACTCATCTCTAAGCTCTCTCCTATCCTCAGCTTTCAAGTTAAGGTGAGCCTTCTTAGAAATTTTAACGTGTGAGAATATCGCATCTAAAGCCTTCTGCTTAACTTTGAAGTATTCTTCGATTAAATCCTTCGGAGCTTCTACTGGGACCCTGTAGCTCTTAATTGCTTCCATAATCTTTCAACTTCGCTCCTCGGGTAGCGGAGCTTGCCAGTTGGGAGTTTAACTGCTCTAATAATGCCTTTCCTTTGCCACTTCCAGAGCGTTTTAACTGAGATGTTGAATATCTTTGCAGCATCCTTTGGTCTAAGCAGTTCTTCGTAATCTCCAGACATCGTTAAGAATAAAGTAATCAACCTCTATTTAAACCTATCTATTCCGAAACTGCTGACAACGGCATTAAAATTGTGTTAAAAATAAAAAATAAAAGTGTCTTTATGATAATAAATTTTTTAGGTTGAGTGACATAACATAAGCGTCTTCACCATCAGAATAATAACCATGTATTCGGCGAACTATTACGAATCCTAACGATTTATAGAGTGTTATCGCTGGTTCATTTGTGACTCTTACCTCTAAATAAACCTCATCTGTTCCTCTTTTTTTCATACTTTCTATTGACATTTTCATCAACATCCGTCCTAATCCTTTACGTCTGTGTTCTGGCAGTACTGCTATAGATATTACATGACCTTTTCTAGCTGGTTTAGGTATACGCTTAGAAAAATCTGATATGCCGTATTCTAATCTGCACATTATATAACCTACTATGGAGCCATTAAGTTCAGCGACATAAAAGAGATCCGGATAATCCCTTAAATGGATATAGAAAAATTCTGTTGTGTAATTTTCTGGTAATGTCCTTAAGTTGATGTTTATTACTGACATTATATCATCGGGCGTTGCATTCCTTACAATGTAATCCCCGATCCTAATCAAATTAGGTCACTTTTAAACAACGTTATTAATAAGATAGTTATAAATTTATTTGGGGCCAGCTTCGTGGAAGGTGTGAGTGAAAATATAGTCAATGAGGTGAAAAATCGCTTCAACGTGGAGTCTGTATATGTAGAGAATAATGTATTACGTTTTAGCATATCACCAACACCTAATCTTGACAAACAATTTAAAGAATTAGTTGAGGCATTAAGAAAAATTAATTATATAGCTATTCTTAAAAGTGATGCTAAAAGTTTAAGAATAGATATCGCTCCATATGTATGGCCAAGCAGTAGTTTATGGAAACGTGATTTAATTATAACATTAATCTCACTAGGAGCTACACTATCAACAATATTTTATGCGGGATTATTGTTAAGTAAGTATGAAAGATCAACAGCGCTTCTTTATACCTTTGCTATGATACTCATAATTGGGCTTCATGAGATGGGACATTTTATAGCTGGAAGAGCTATGGGTGTTAAAGTTTCGACACCGATATTCATACCTGGTTTGCCTCAAATTGGAGGAACTTTTGGAGCTGTTATAAGATTACGTGAGCCGATTATTGATTCGAAATCACTTTTAATAGTTGGTTTTAGTGGACCATTAGTCAGTTTCATCCTCTCAACAATAATAGCATATATAGGTCTTTCGTGGTCACAGCTTGCACCTTCACAACAAGTTCAAGGAGTCTTTCTTCCTTCATCACTCCTTCTATACGCTCTAGGTTATCTAATATTCGGCTCAGTACCACAGAACTACATCATAGTATTGCATCCAGTCGCTTTTGCAGGTTATATCGGCCTTTTAATAACAGCTCTAAACCTTACTCCCATAGGACAACTTGATGGTGGGCATGTTTTCAGAGCATTCCTCACTAGGCGCTCGTTCAGAATTGTTTCGTTAGTTTTCATTTTCTTATTACTAATAATTGGATATTGGGGAATGGCAATCATTGCACTTTTTATAATGGAAAATCCTGGTGCACTAAATGATGTGAGTAAGCCACATGGTATAGAATTATTAATACTAGTGTTTGCAGTAATAATATGGGTTTTATCTATTGCTATAATGATCTAAAAAAGAAATCATCTAAAAATAGAAGCATTTTTATGTCTCTAACAATACTCCTAGCTCTTTAAGTTGATTATAGACTCTTTCTACAGCTATTTTTACATCTTCTTCATGTTTTGCGCCTGTACATACCATATTCCCGGAGCTAAAGATTAGGAGAACAACTCTTGGTGAATCCATTCTATAAATGAGTCCTGGAAATTGTTCAGGTTCATACATAGAATTCTCCAGTAAGAATGCTGCCTTTTCTAAATTTACTTCGGCATTAAGACTCGCAGAAGCCACAACATTTTGTATTTGTATTCGTGGTTCAGAAAGCAATTGAACACCTTTTGATTTAAGTTTTTTTATTATAATCTCAACTGCCCTATATACCTCTTTTTCAGATTTTGCACCAGTACATACCATTTTTCCAGAACTAAAAATCAATGTAGCAGTCCTCGGCCTTTTTAATCTAAACACTAATCCTGGAAATTGTTCAGGTTTATAATCAACTTCATCACTCATTGATTTTGCAACAGCATTTAAATCTATTATTTGATTTAATGACACAGACGCTACCACATTTTCTATTTTATAATGATAACCTTTTTTTCTTTCCGGCAAATTTAATCTAAACATCCTTTGCACCTAAATAAAATATTTATATACCTTTACATATAAACCTTTACTTAAAAACAATAATACTTTAATCTAAAATCTTAAGTATCTTAATCCCTATTGAAATGAAAAACTTAATACTCCAAATCTTATCTTAGAAAGTTATATTATAAAACTATATTTGGTTATTAGTCTTTGCGATTTTCTGGCCAAAATATTATCGCTAATACGATAGCTAATAATATGAGTGGTAAAAACCATGAGATTTTATTTGAAATTATGGAAGGCCATCCTAAATAAGGTATTCTAAGTATCACCTTACCTAATACTTGATTTCCATTAACTATCCATGGGTCTGCTATAGGATTATTATCACCTTTTGTTTTGATTAATATTGTGTTACCGGTGTTGTCTATTTCTATAATTCTATGGACAATTATAATATTAGGATTTAATGGACTTTTAAAAAGTATTATATCTCCTACTTTTAAATTAGATGTGTTAACACCAACTGATATTATGAGATCACCCTTTTCTAATGTTGGGCTCATACTTCCGCTTTCAACAACTGCTATAGGCACGCTTGTATGCAGTATAAATCCTAGTATTTCTTTAAAACTGAAAGCTATTATTAATACAATCACAAGAATGATGAGATTTTTTATTATGGTATTTTTGTTTATTTGTAGATATGATCGATTTTCGCTCCTCACGCAGTCCATCTCCTCATTATTATATACGTTATCACTGACAACAGGATAAAAAATAACATACCTAAAAGTTTAACCCCCTCATATCCTTGTGGTACAAGACCAAAAATACTACCGTATCCTATGAGTATTCCTATTAAAAGAAATATTAAGCTTGGTATTATTGGCATAACGATACTGATCATACGCGATTGTTTTTTAATTATTGGTAAAGATTGTTCCTTAAAGCTCTTATTCATACTCGATGCTGTGGGTTGTGTTCTGGCTAATTCTTCAGCTAGCTCAATTAGCATTGCGGCTTTTTGAGTAGCCCTATACACGTATGTGTCGCTAATTTTTAAGGTTCTTTCTACAAGACCTGTATCTAAAAGTAGCTTAAGATGTTTATCAATTGTTCTCTTATCCTTATTAAGTCTATTAGCAATATCGGCCACTGTTAGTCCTTCGACTGATGTTAATAATAGTTTTATAATTTTGTATCTACTCTCTTCACCTAATACTTCTAATAATTTTTGAGCATCAGACACAATAAACACTATAGATTAACAATTATTTATTATTTAGCATACGAAATGTCAGGAAGATTAATCCACTTGCTGGGAGATGATCTTTATGAGATTCTCATCTGAATGAGATTTAAAGAGCTATTCATGAGACTCCTTACTGGTTGGCGGATATTTTTCAAGTAGTTTTTTTATTTAGTAGATTGCGAGAAATCATGAGACTTACAAAATTACTAATGTTAGGAGTGGGATCGATCGCTCTGTTAATAATATTTCCTCAAATATTTTTAATACTATCAACGTTCGCAATGATTTACTTGCTTCTAAAGAAATACAATAAAAACCAAAAGAAGAGAAAGGTTGAAATTAAAGATATTATCAAGCATACTTTTGGACGAAAACCTAGAAAACTTGTTTTCCTAGGTGATGTAGATGGTATAGAAGTGTTTAAAATCAGTGACGCATCACTGTTTATTCTTCATAAGGGAATATCAGTAAAATGTATAATGGGTGTTAAAATTAATAGTAAATTACTTGGCGAGAAAAAAGTAAATGATGTATTAAATTGGATAATCGAGAAATCATTTAATGGTTATCCTATTAGTGTGATGATAACTCGCAATATGGAAATAAAGATTGTTGCAGAGTCTAGCAAGAATGTATTAAGAATTACTCAAGAGACAGTAAATGATTTGATAATTGAGACTTCGAGCATTCTTAAAAATACATTAGAACTAATCTTACCAATCAGTGAAACAAATACTGTAAAAATCCTTGACTCGCCGCTTATAAGTCTGGGTGATCATGATGAACTATAAAATTAATGTCAAATTTCATAATTTTGCTGATTACGACATAAAAGGTGCATTCGGAATCTTTGGTCTTCATAGTTACAGAGTAGCCATGAAAATATTACATGATATGCATGAGCGAGATGATTTATTGTACATTGTGATTGATCGATATGGTAACTATAAAAACCTAGTAAAATCTGATGGTGCAGTATTTCTTAGAGTCAGTAGTAATTTTTCACTGAATATCTTACATTGTGAGAGAATAGATTATGAAGAATACGTCGTTATGCTTGCAGAAATAATTCAACGCGCGTTAGGTCTTGATAATGAACAGACTGGAATTCTAATAGAAATTTTGCTTAAACTCTCTTCTAATAAACACAATCAATCACTATCTCTCTTAATAAATGAGCTAAAAACAAGGCAATCATTGGCAGGATCTTATGAATTATCTAAGATAGCGTCTCTTATTAGACTTCTATATCCGTTATACCTTGGTAATGGTTTATTAGCTTTTAATAATGAATGTAAATACTCATTTAACAACATAGAATACTCTTCAAAACCAGTGATCTTTGATCTTTCACAATTAAGTAGTACAGAAGCTAAAAATTTAGCATCTTTCATTATAATACTCAAATTAGATATTCTCGACATAAATGATCACATATTTTTTATGGATTCAGCAAACCAATTATTCGTTCATGAAAACTCACAGAAACTTCGCACAAACAATTTTCAACCTATTTTTGATATACTGGACAAGCTCTCAAGAAAGAACATAATAATAGGTCTATCATCACCATCAATGACAGATATTAATCCATCTCTAATCACACGTTTATCAACATTACTTATAGCTAAGCAAACATTACTACAAACACGTAATAACATTTATAAAGAACACTTTCCTGCAAAGAAAAATGATTGGGTCCTAATATCCGATGATTTATCTGAGCCAATAATTATAACCATAGATTTAGATCCATGGATATTAACTGAGATAGATGATGAGGAACTTTCAGAACTAATGAAGATGCTCGGTTATGAATTTATAGCACAAACAAATGTTAATAAGATTTTTCTCCCCACAATCCTAGAAACGTTATTTAAAGACAAAAGCGCTATGATATCAGACTTATTAGATCATGCATCACTTATGCTACTCACAAGATCCGAAGCAATCAACATATTGAAAAAATACAACATGAGTGCCGAAGAATGTGAAGAACTGATCGATAATGCAATAATGCACAATCTTCTTAAAGAATTATTAATTTCCGGCAGAAAACTATTGCATATTACTAACCAGGGTTCTGTTATTCTAAACGAATATAAACTCAAAAGGGATGAAGTTAATTGAACCATATCGAATGGTTAGGATCAAATAGGATACGTTACTACTTGGGAATAAATTCCTATGGTATGCTCTTTGAAGAAATATACATCATCATGAAAAACAATAAACCTATCTTTACAAAAATAATATATGCTCACAACAAGCATAACTCAAAAATAGAACTGTTGCGAACAACATATACATTAGAAGAATTTTCTGAATTAATAGCCAGTATTAATACGATATTTTCTATTTACGAAAAGGAGTATCAATCTAGTAAAGTGAGGATGATTTCCCTAATATCTTCAATAAGAGGACTACTAGAGGCCTTAGAAAACGAGGTGAGTAAAAGTGGATAAGGAACCTGCATTAGATGAAGTTGAAGGCATTGGGCCTATCACATTGAAAAAATTATCAGCAGCAGGTATAACTACTGTGAAAGAACTTGCTTTCATGCCTCCAAGATTAATAGCTGAAATAGCTGAGATACCCGAAAGCAGAGCATTACAAATCTCTTTAAATGCAAGAAAATTAATAGAGAGATTCTTTATAACAGCTAACGAAATAAAAGCTATAGAAAAGAAAAAACCATTACTGACAACTGGTGTCACGAGCCTTGATAATATACTCCTTGGCGGCATTGAGGGAGGAACAATAATCGAACTCGCTGGCGAATATGGTTCTGGAAAAACTCAACTATGTCATCAATTAGCAGTCACAGTCCAATTTCCTATTGGAAAAGGAGGCTTAGACGGATCAGCCCTTTATATAGATACCGAAAATACGTTTAGTTATTTAAGGGTCGAAAATATTGCTAGAAGGTTCAACCTCGACCCTGATAAAGTGTTAGAAAAAATAATTGTTGCTAAAGCATTTAACACCGAACATCAAATCTACATTGTTCAAGAGGCACGATCAAAAGTTAAAGAATATAACATAAAACTTATTATTGTAGATTCAATAATAAATCATTTTAGAAGTGAATATACAGGAAGAGAAACACTGGCATTGAGACAACAAAAACTAAACTCACATATGCATGATCTAATGCGGTTAGCAGAAATCTTTATGATACCAGTCATAATTACTAATCAAATAGTATCTTCACCAGACACGTTCATACAAAGTAAACATCCAGCAGGTGGTAACGTGATAGCTCACATATCATCAATAAGGATTATGCTAGAAAAACAACGTAATAACGTAAGAATCGCACACATAATAGATTCACCAAAACACCCGCTCTCATCAGCCAGCTTTATAATAACTGAACAAGGAGTAGAAGACACAATAAATGTTCAACCCAACAAGAACGAAGACAATCAAAAAAGATAAAATTAACTATCATTTTTTTAACCTCATATTAATAACATGGATAACAAACACCACTTAGGTTTCAGCCTTTAATAAAACAGTGTAAAGTTTTTAAGCTAGTACCTTATATTCCGTGATAGTAGTGTCCATTAAAGAGGCGTTAACCTTGAGATACTATGAAAAGTTTAGCCTTTTGAGAGCAAAGGAGGTTGCCATATTATGAATAGCATTGATGAATTAATTTCAGAAGGAAAAAGTTTCGAAGTATCGTATTTTAACGGTAACCCGATCATACAAAGTTATAAAGGTATATCAAAAACTTCTGTAAATAAAGAAGAGTTGAAAGGATTTAAAAAAAGTAAAAGTAGGATAAATCCTAAAATAATACCAGCTATCAAGGATATTTGTAATACGCTTATAAATAATAAAATTCCTTTTAAAGTAATTCTTATTAAGAAAGATGTAGAAGTTAGGTTTGATCTCGATCATTACGTTCATATTTATGATGATGGTACCATTAGTGTGGTGGGATTTTCATCAAGTAAAGATCATCCGTTATCTCTCATCTATGGTATATTAGATTCAATAGGAAAGATCAGATTCCTGAGATCACTGCGTTAATCGTTCATTCTTCGTATTTTAAGCCTTTTTTCTTAAGTAGTGATGCAGCTCTGGAAATCTCCTTATCCTGCTGTCTGGCAATCTGTTCTATATCCTGAAATCTTGTTACAGGTCGTTGCCCTAATCCGCACAATCCATTCGGTGTGAAAGCCCTTTTCTCACATATTGCATAATTACATTTATATCCGATGCATACATCATTAACCCATGTACAGAAGTAAACAATGTTACCTATAGGCTGTCCATACATTTTCCTTTGAGTCTCAACATACTTAATACCATTAAAAAGTTGTTCAGGTCTCTTTATTATTAAAGCTTTCTTTGCGCATTTAAAATGAGGACATATGGGTATGCACCTATCGAACATAACATTACTATAAATACCCATTGTCTATCAAATAATTTTAGTAGACACAGTTTTATATTATTTTTTATTTCATATAATTTGGTTATGGAGGCTATATTATGACAATCGTCATAGGATTAAGTGGTGGAGAACATCTTTACCAAAAAATTGCTGACCTACTCAATATCAATGGCATTAAGGCAGAAACAAAGTTCTTTCCTGACGGAGAATTATACCTTAGATTACCTGTAAATAATCTCACTGAAGAAGACGTCCTAATTGTTCAATCACTATACAATCAACCGAACAACAAACTTATAGAATACATCTTTGCTGCAAGTACAGCCAAAGACCTTGGAGCCCGCAGAGTTATTGGCATAATTCCATATCTTTCTTATGCGCGGCAAGATCGTCGTTTCAAACCAGGTGAGGCGATAAGCCTTAAAATTGTTGCAAACATGATACATAATTCCGGTACTGATCGGTTGATCGTTGTTGACATGCATTTACACAGGGTCAGAGGCTCTGAGTTAGAGAGTATATTTAAAATACCAGTAAGTAATGTTACTGTAATGCCTCTCTTTGGGGATTTATTTAAAGATGTGGTTAAGAATGGTATTGTGATCGGCCCTGATGATGAAGCCATCGAATTTGCTAAAGCAGCTGCGATTAAATATAATGGTAAATATACTAGTTTTTCAAAAACACGGTTAGGTGATCGTGAAGTAAGTATTATAGCTGATAAAACAATTGAGTTCAGCAACAAAGATGTACTGATTGTAGATGACATAATCAGTACCGGTGGAACAATAATCACCGCAGTAAAATTATTAAGAGAACTTAACGTTAAAAATATTTACGTTGCGGCAACGCACGCATTATTGGTAGAAGGTGCATTAGATAAACTCAAAAGCCTTCAACTAAAAGACCTCGTATCATCAAACACTGTTCCAAGCCCTATTACTAAAGTTGATGCAACCTCAGTAATAGTCGAAGAACTTAAGAAAATAATCTGAGGAGGTAACACGATGAACATCACCAATGAGCAAACCATGGATCTAATTATAGAGTCCTTTAGTTCACTTGTAGGTAAAAACTCAAAAATTGTTATTGCATATGATGGAAGCAATCATGCCTTATTAAAAACGAATTTAATAGTAGCAGCATTAAATTCTTTCGGCATATCCACAATTAATTTAGGATTAGGTTCACTTTCATTAATCTCTTATGTTATTAAAAAACTTAATTTGGATGGGGGAATCATGGTCTCTAATAATATAACAATTATTGATCGCTTTGGAATACCATTATGTGAGAAGGATCTCTCTGAGAGCACACCTGAACTAGTAAGCTGGAACATGATCGGTAAACAGTCATCCTTTGATGCCGATTTCTATTATGTTGAAGATATGCTTGTGAATAGTTCACAATTATTAACATCATCAAATCTCACAGCAAATATTGTGATAGATCTTTATGGTGGTGGTCTCTCTAAAACTGCTCCTGAAATTTTACGTTTAACCGGATCACGACTGACCACGCTTAACGCCATACCTAACAATGTTAGCGACGATAGAACATTAGAAGATGCGACTAATGATATTTTGACTGTCACAAAATCATGGGAAGCTGACATAGGATTATTATTCAGCAGAGACGGAAACAAATTATGGGCAGTAATTAAAGATAGCGTAATCACTGGAAAAGACTTAGTAGAAATGGCATTAGAAGGGCTAAGAAGCACCACAATTTTTTCCTCACAACCTTTAAAATCTCAAAAGCACAAGATCATCATAATTAATACTGATAATTGTTCACTTCAATACCAAGTAATAACATTCCTTAGATGGAAGAAGATCGTAGCGTATATTGAAGATGGCGTTCTATCAAACCCACTAACAGGTTTTCCTGATCCAATTTTCACGTCGATGTGCTTATTAGCTGCAAAACCATGGTTAAAGAGGTGATTTTTGTGAGTGAGAAAGAGAAAGTTAGTTTTGAAGTTATAGCATTTGGAGAGAAGATCGAAGAAAAACCTACAGAACCATTTGATGTTATTATAGTTGGTGGTGGACCAGCCGGTTTAACAGCTGGCATTTATGCGGCTAGGGCTGGTTTAAAAACAACAATATTTGAAGGCAGTGCAGTCGGAGGTATTGTTGCAATCTCACCACCAATAGAAGATTATCCAGGGTTCAAATATATTGAAGGACCAGAGCTTGCTAAACTCTTTTGGGAACACGCAGAAGAATATGTAAAAGTACGTGTTCCAGAATTAGTAAAGGAGATAAAAAAGGATGATAAATTTTTCAGGATAATCACTAATAAGGGCGAATATCTGTCAAAAGCTGTCATACTTACTACAGGTTCTAAAAGAAGAAAACTAAACGTACCTGGTGAAAATAAATTCATAGGAAAGGGTGTATCTTATTGTGCAGTTTGCGATGCACAATTCTTCATAGGCAAAAACGTTATAGTCGTAGGCGGTGGTGATGGAGCTGTCGATGATGCATTATATCTTCATAAAGTAGGTGTGAATGTAACATTAGTACACAGACGTGACCAGCTCAGAGCTAGTAAAATATATCAGGACAAACTATTCAAATCAGGAATAAAAGTTATTTGGAATACTGTAGTGAAGGAGATCAAGGGTTCTAGAGTTGTAGAGAGTGTTGTTCTAGAGAACGTTAAAGATGGGACAATCACCGTTATGCCAGTAAATGGTGTATTTGTATCAATCGGTCAAGAACCGGATAACTACCTTGCACGGCAGCTAGGTTGCGAAGTAACACCAGAAGGTTTCATAGTGGTAGATAGATTTCAACGCACCACAGTTCCTTTTGTCTATGCAGCAGGAGATATAACAGGAGGTTTTCAACAAATTGTTGTTGCAGCTGGAGAGGGTGCCAAAGCTGCTTTAACTGCATACAATGACTTACTCAAGAGTGGTCTAATATAAGCCACCTTAACATTTTAAGCTAAATAGTCTAAAAAATTTAATATGATAATACCCATTGAAGTATTGGTCTTACATAGATTGGCGCTTTTGGCTCTCTTTCTTTTGGCTCTTCTTCTCCTGCAAGATCTCCTTCAGTGATCTCACCTGTTTTCGGTGTTCGTAACCATAATCCGCTGTTTAATAGTAAGCCTCGCAATGTTCCATATGCCATAAAAGGTGTTAATGCTGCCATTACAACGATTAAATCTAAAATCCATGGAATTTTCGATAATTCATGCTCTTTATATAATCCTACGATAGTTCCTATTATTAATGATAATGGATAGATGTTTGGAGCTACATAAAGAAAATAATACCCTAGAGGCCCAAGATTAAGAAGAATACTTATATTCATGAAAGTTTTCCCAAAACTAATTAAATACGAGAGAATACCTAATACACCTTGTAGACCGTAAAATCCGCTTATTATAAAGTCGATTTTTGATATTATGTTAATGTTTTTATTTTTAAGTACTGATATTAATCGTTTTTTTGTATCACGTGTTATGCCCTCAGCCCACCTAATTTGTTGACGAATTAAACTCTTGAAACTGTTAGGGCACTCTGCAGGAACTTGTATACTCTCATCAAAAACTATTTTATGGCCCGTCATTCTGATAACACTTGCAATGTCCCAATCTTCTGTTAATGATTTATCGTTAAAACCTCCAACTCTTTCTAATATTTCACGACGGATCATAAGAACACTACCCATTAAAGGCGCGAAACCTCCAATTCTCTTTCTTCCAGGTATTTCTATCATGCAATAGTACGTGAACATCATTCTAACACTTCTTGTGATGAAATTCTTATCCTCATTAAGAATATGCTTTGTATAACCTTGGACAGCTGCTACACTTTCATCGTTAAAATGTTCTAGCATTCTTTTAATTATATCGGATGGAGGCACATAATCAGCATCAAATATCAAGACATATTGTGACAAAGGATGAATATATTTAAGGGCATTATTAATCGCCCCTGCTTTAAAACCTTTGCGTGAATTACGGTGAACAATCTTTACTTTGGTATGTTTTTTCCATTGCTTTATTTTCTTTATAATCTCTTCATCTGTAGAGTCATCAGCTATCACTACCTCATAATTAGGATAATCTATGGACGTGCAAGCATTCAACAATCTATCGATAACGTTAGATTCATTGTATATAGGAAGAATAATAGAAACATACGGCAGATATCTATCATCATTATGCGCTGATCTATTTTTTGATGAAGATCGTAAAGAAGCAATAATATTTATGAATACTCTAACAGAAAGTAATGTAAATAATGTAAATATAATTATCCATAGCCAAGTTAAAAATGTGAATCCCTTATATGCTATATACGCATCAACCAATAGAGACATCGTAGTTAATAATAATTCAGATTAGAAGAATATAAACCTTAACACTAATCGCATGTAAGGCCAATACCATAAGTTATACTATAAAATTATATTATATAGGGTCAGTTCGTCGCGAGGCAATCATCTTTATTCTTTAGCCTGGGACGGCCACATCATCCCTGAGTTATTAACTCATCCCCTAATTTAAGCTTTTAGTTCATTATTTAAATTAACAGAAATAATAACAAATTTAAGATAATTTTCATCATAAAGGACAAATTCCAGATAAAATAAATGCGTTTACTTCAGTTTTAACGATTTATGAAATGTTTTAATTGTTCCTGAAACTTTTATCACATGTGCTTGAATTTTATTTTCTGGATAAGAGAATAATGAGATAGCCAATCTAACATGATTTACATGCTTATGGTCTACTCTTATTATTGCAATGTTCAATTTTTCATAATATTCTATTATTTTTAACCAAATAGTTCCCAATCCTATTTCACCATACAGATGTTTTAATGTGTCTATGAGTATTGTTTCGAAAGCATCCTTGTTTATGTTCTCATGGATATGGATTGCAATGTACCTTACTCTAAATCTTTTTTTCATAAAAATCTCCTCAAAAGTAAATACGGATTTTTAGAAACTGTGTCCAGTGATCTATCTTGATCTATACCAATTACTGATAGTATAGCGGCCATATCTTTTGGACTACGCATCTCAGACGGATTTCTAGCTCCTGAACTCACAATAACTGGAATTTTTGGCACTACATTTATTAAATTTTTTGTCATTAATCCGATCATATTATGCAATTTTTGCGCATGAATGATATCGGCAAATCGTATTTCCAAGGATCTTTCCTTCATTTTCATAGCGTTGATTTGCCTTTCATTTACTATTGATATTTTATCAAGCGGTATTAAAATCGCATCAACATTTCTTATTTTAGTAGCTATCCTAGCAGTCTCCTGAGAAGAACACTCAGCTACTATTAAATCAGCCCATTTTATTTTACGTGAAATACTTTTAAATTCATTAGATGTGTGCGCAGTTACCGTATGTCGCACGTATAATTTTACTCTTTTATTATTAAGGCTTTTGATTAATTCAGCTTCTGTACTTGAAAGCGCCTCAACTACAAGTACTCTATATTTCAAATGCAATGCCATGTCAATGAATGCTAGCAGAGAATCTTTAGAATAATCAGTTGGTCTTATATTAAAGTCTACGAAAATTCTCATGAATTTCACCTAATTAGCTCCAATTCTTTATAAACATTTCTAGCATCTGATAATTTTTTTAACCCAGCAACACCAATTTTTACTCGAATTATATCATCTCCTTCATCATCTAACACTAAAATTGACTTGTAAGCTTTTTGTTTATTAAAACGCATATGAATATGGTATTCTTGATCTAAAAATAATTGTAGTTGAGAACTTATGAGAGCTTTATCAAGGTCACTTATTTTAGACACTAACCATTTAATTAAATCCGCCACTTGGCTTTGACCTTTTAACTCAATCCAAAGATGTATAATATCATTACCCCAATGGCCACTTAGTTTCTCACGTTGAACCTCAACAATCTGCCAATATTTTTCAGGAATCAAACTCATTAACGCTCTCTTAACCTTATTCTCATCTTCAGTTGCATGTGCGAACGTACTAATTTCTGCATAAAGTAATCTTATATTGGTAGATCGCATCCTTATAACCTCTTCTCCGTCCCTTTATGGAACTTTCCGAACTCATGCGTCTCTTTAGACACTGCTATTATGAGTACAGGACACTAGTTTAAAAATTTTACTCCTCATTAAAAAGTGAAATTTGATGTTCATATCATGTTAGAGAAATTCTTTTAGTTAGCATAAGTTCTCTTTGAAAAATCATCATAGATATTAGCAAGTTTCATGCTATATTTTTTGCAAAAAAGCAAAATATAATTAGGTGTCGCATATATTTTGTGTTAGGTAGGTGGTGGAGAAGTGTTTTCGCCTCCGAGTATGGGATATGATAGGGCGATCACAATATTTTCGCCCGATGGTAGATTATATCAGGTTGAGTATGCAATAGAAGCTGTAAGAAGAGGTTACACAACATTAGGAATCAGATGCGTAGATGGTATCTTATTAATGGCTGAGAGAAGAAAAATTGCTTTACTAATAGATGAGAGTACGATAGAAAAAATTTGGAAAATTGATGATAATATTGGAATTGCTTATGCAGGATTAGCGCCCGATGCAAGAGTTTTAATGGAGGAGGCAAGAACTGCAGCTCAAATTCATAGAATACTTTATGATGAACCAATACCAATAGAAGAATTAACCATGAGAATTAGTAACATCAAACAGTTCTACACACTTCACGCAGGTGCTAGACCATTCGGTGTTGCATTTTTAATAGGCAGTGTGGATGAAAAAAGACCTGTATTAATGTCAACTGATCCTGGAGGTGCTTATGCAGGTTACTACGCGCATGCACTCGGCGCAGGTAGCCAAACAGTTCTAGAAGTATTAGAGAAAGAATGGTATTCACAAATAACTTTACAAGAAGGATTAAAACTGGGACTTAAGGCAATGTCTAAAGTTATAGAAGGTGAACTTACTCCTCAAAAACTAGAGATAGCTGCTATAGACGTTGAAACAGGTTTATTCCATAAATTTACATACGATGAAGTATCTAAAATAATCGAAGAATTTAAAGGCATAAAATCCTAAAATCAAGTGATCATTGATGTCCAAGCATGAGCCATCGATTGCCAGACTATATATAAAAGGTGAAAGGTTTGAAATTTTAGTAAATCCAGACTTAGCAATAGATTATAGATCAGGTAAACCTATCAGTCTCGATAATGTTCTCATAACCGAGACAATCTATAAAGACGCAAAAAAAGGTGAGAGAGCATCGTCCTCTACACTACAAAAAATTTTCGGCACCACAGATTCTAGGGTTATTGCTGATATCATATTAAAAAGAGGAGAAGTACCTCTTACAGCAGAACAGAAAAATAAACTAATAGAAGAGAAACGGAAACAAATTATTAGCTTTATTTCAAGAAATTGCATAGACCCCCGCACAAACGCGCCCATTCCACCAACTAGAGTCGAAATAGCATTAAACGAAGTTAGGTTTCACATAGATCCTTTTAAAGACCCAGAACAACAAGCTATGGATGTATTAAAGGCTTTAAAGAGCATCATTCCTATAAAAATAGCTAAAGCATTATTAGGTATTAAAATACCAGCAATACATGCTAGTAAAGCATACAATCAACTTTCCAAACTTGGAACAGTAATAAAGTCATCATGGCAAAACGATGGTTCATGGATTGGAGAGATAGAAATTCCTGCGGGAATGCAGGACTCTTTTATCGCTAAATTCAATGAGTTAACAAAAGGTTCAGGAGAAATTAAGATTTTAAGAGTTGAATAGAAATGACAGTTCAAGTCAAAAGACCCATAGTTGTGCCTGGCATGATGATAGCCGAAGGAAAATATAATCCAGGAGAGTATGTAATAAATGAGGATAATAAGTTCCACTCAACGATCATTGGCCTTCTTGAAATAACAGAAAAAAACATTGATGTAATACCTTTAAAAAGCATATACATTCCCAAAGTCGGTGATAAAGTAATTGGTATAATTACAAACTATCATCTACTTTCATGGAGTGTAGACATCAACTCCCCCTACGAAGCAATATTAATGGCGGCTGGGGCTCTTGCAAAACCCCTTGAAAAACCAGGTCCTGATCTAGGAAAATTTCTTAATATAGGAGACGCCATAGTAGCTGTTGTTCAGAAATTTGATCGTTTATCAAGCCCACAACTTACATTAAAAGAACCTGAATGTGGAAAAGTTGTGAGAGGTACCATAGTTGAACTCACACCCTCTAAAGTTCCTCGTCTTATAGGTAAGAAAGGTTCTCTTATTAATCTTATTAAAAAAGAGTTAGATGTGAAAATTGTTGTAGGTCAAAATGGAAGGATTTTAATTATTGGTGATGATTTTAAACGTGAAAAAATGGCCACAGAAATTGTGCACAGAGTTGAGAACGAAGCTCATGTTCCTGGTCTCACGGATCGCATTACTAAAATGATTGAGGAGTGGAAAAAACATGCTTGATAAGGAATTTATAAGACACGATGGAAGAAGATTTGATGAACTAAGACCAATAAAGTTTGAAGTAGGAATACTAAAGAACGCAAACGGTTCAGCCTATATAGAACAAGGTCTAACAAAAATCGTCGTTGCAGTATATGGTCCAAGAGAAACATACCCTAAGGTCACAGCATCCCCTAATGAAGCAATATTACGTGCCAGATATCATATGGCACCCTTCTCTGTTACTGAAGAGAGAAAAAGTCCCTCACCATCCAGAAGAGAAATTGAAATTTCAAAAGTTATTAGAGATGCGTTAAGTGCCGCAGTGATCCTTGAAAAATTCCCAAGAACTACGATTGATGTATACATAGAAGTATTGAATGCTTATGGTAGCACTAGAGTAGCTAGTATTAATGCAGCCGCATTAGCTTTAGCAGACGCCGGTATTCCCATGAGAGACCTAGTTACAGCAGTCTCAGTAGGAAAAGTAAACGGTAAAATAGTATTAGACATTGATGACACTGAAGATAAAAACGGTGAAGCTGATATACCAATAGCTATGATGCCAAGATTAAAGAAGATCACACTATTACAAATGGACGGATTAATGACACAAGAAGAATTTATGGAAGCTCTCTTTTTAGCTGAAAAAGGTATTATACAAATATATGAATTACAGAAGAACGCCTTAAAGAAAGAATTAGAAGAAATTCTTAAAAAATATGAAGGTGCTGAAGGTGAGTAAAATGGAAACACTTCGTCAAAGATTTATTCCAAGCATAAAGAAAGAAAGCATAATTAAACTACTTGAAACCAATAAAAGAGATGATGGGCGTAGTTTACTAGATTTCAGAGAAATGGAAGTAAAACTTGGCATTATCAATAACGCTAACGGATCAGCACAAGTTCACCTAGGAAATACTATTGCAACTGTTGGTGTAAAAGTGGAACCAGGAAATCCATTTCCTGACGAACCCGACAAAGGAGTACTAATGGTGAACTCCGAATTTCCACCTGTAGCATCACCGGATTTTGAACCAGGACCACCTGATGAGAATGCAATAGAACTAGCGCGCATTGTAGACAGAGGAATCAGGGAATCAAAATTTATTAAACTTGAAGAACTTGTCATCATACCAGGACAAAAAGTATGGGTTGTTTGGGTTGATATATATGTTTTAAACCATGATGGAAACTTAATAGATGCCTCAGGTATTGCAACTGTTCTAGCCCTAATGAACACAAAGATTCCAAAAACTACTGTCGAAGCAGGTGGCATAAAGTTTTTAAATGAAAAATATCCTTTACCACTCAGGAGTCCTCCAGTCTTCATGACGTACGCAAAACTTAACAATAAGATATTACTCGACCCATCGCTAGATGAAGAACTAATATCTGACGCACGTTTAACATTGACAATAACCAGTGATAACATGATCTGCGCCATGCAAAAAGGCGGTAAAGGAACTTTTACATTGGAGGATATAAAGACTATAATAGATAACTCTATAAAGTTGTCCCCTATAATTAGAGAACGTATGCTGAAATTGGCATTAGGGTGAATGAAAGATGGGAAAATTAAAAGTTACAGGTCCTGCAGGGAGTTTTGGATCGAGATATGGTACTTCTTTAAGAAAACGTTGGATAGAAGTAATAACAGAATACAGAAAACCAAAAATTTGCCCGAAATGCGGTACCTTAGGACAGATAAAACGTATAAAATCTGGGTTATGGGTGTGTCATAAATGCGGAAATCTATTCGCTGGCGGAGCTTACGTAACAATCACACCAATAGGAAAAATGTCAGTAACAAAAATGACAATGAGTACAAAAGAAACTCAACAAACACAGCAATAACTACGTCAAGACGAGCCTCCGCACGTATAAAAACATTTGCAAAGGAATTAGCTTTCTCACTTAACGCAACTAGGATAAACAGAGGAAAAGCCTCAATAGAAGAATTCCTCATATTATCCAGAGAAAGTAATATAAAAAGGGTAATATTTGTAGATGGGTTACATGGAAATCCAAGCAGATTACGTATATACGATGCAACCAATACAAAATTATTAGGTTTCATATTAATAAAAAGTATCACTCTTTGGAGAGAATTACAAAACAGGATACGTTTCAGACCCAAAGGGGTAGTCATGATCTCAGAGGGAGACCCACTAGAATCCATAATATCAGATATGTTAAACATGACAATGGTAAGACAAGTCAGAGAAGTCCCACAAGGTTTTGGTGCATTGAGTTTAATAATAGGTAAAGATTTAATCACATTAAGATTTATTCATGTAAAAACATTAAAAGATTTCGGTCCAATAATAAGAATAAGAGGTATTATAAAAGGAGAGGAACGAGTGTTTAGTCCACCATTTATCATTAGAGATGAAAAAAATGAACAATAGATACAGAGAACAACCCACTAACGTTGTAAAAAATAGTAAAAAAATAAAGATGATAACATTAACATTAGAGTTAAATTTTAAAGATGAAAACGATGCCAAGATAGTTTATTCAGTATTAAACCCTGAAGTTAGAACAAAAATTTCTAAAGACGTGAGCTCATCTATTAAGTTAGAGGGAAGGCAAGTCTTTATATCTGTGCAAAGTTCTCAATTACCAAAGATGAGGGCTGTTATAAATTCATATGGAAGGTTAATAAGTGTGATTCATAAAATAATTAGTGTGGTTAAGGAGGTTGAATAATAGTGTCAGCAACATTACCCCCCGAGATCCAGAACCAAACAAACCGCGTGAAACAGCTAGAAGATCAATTAAAGCTAGTTGTAGCACGAAGACAACAAGTAAAAGCTGAACTAATTGACGTCGAAAGTGCACTAGCCGAGCTAGAAAAAATGAGCTCCGATGCTGTTGTTTACAAATCGATAGGAAATATTTTAGTAAAATCATCACGCGACGAATTAATCAGCGAGTTAAAAGAACATAAAGAAACATTAGAATTACAAGAAATGACACTAGGAAAACAAGAAACCAGCATGAGAAAACAATGGGAACAAGCTGTCGCCGATCTCAATGCATTACTCATTAAATATGGACTAATAAAAAGTGGAGGAACAGCAACTAGTAGCGGAAGTTAGGAAATAGAAATGAGGATAAACCCTGAAAAAGCCGAAAAAATCTGCATAAAAGCTGAGGCACATGCTAGAGAACTCTTAGTAGCAAAACTCGGAAAAGGACATACTCCAGATTTTTTCATAATTATCTCCTATAATCCAGAACTTGAATCCTTTGAAGTAGATATAGAGGTCATCACGCCTAAAGTTTTTAATATAAATGTTCAGAAGATCGTTGACGATGTAGTAGAAAAAGTCTTCATAGATATCGATAGAATGGTGAATGAAGATTGCTAATAAATAATAAGACTGCATTAATCAACTGGATCATTAACACTGATGCGCATAGAATACTCATTACAGGCCATGCTAACGCTGATCCTGATGCTGTAGCCAGCGCATTGGGCTTAAAAGAATTGATAACTAAAATAAAAAGTAGTACAATAATAATAGATATAACATTTCCTGAAGGCATAAGCGAATCCTCATCACGTGTACTAGAATCATTGAACTTTCTCGATGCGATAACATCTGTAGAACCTAACCATGACTGCTACATATTAGTTGATACATCAACACCTGAACAACTAGGCGAACTAGGTAAAAAAATATTGGAAAGTAAAAAACCTATAATCATAATAGACCATCATAAAATATTACCATCAGATAAAATAACTATCGTGTATGCTGATGAAAACTCCCCATCAAGCACTGAACTAGTTTATGACCTTTTCAGAGAATTTCTCCTTATACCCTCACAAAAAATTGCCCAACTTTTACTTACTGCAATAATATATGAAACCAGACGCTTCACGTTCGCCCGCACATTAACGTTCAAAACTGTTATAGATTTAATACAAGCAGGCGCAGACTATAACCTAGCTCAAGATCTAATTAAGCTTGAAATGGATTATTCCGAAAAAATAGCCAGGCTAAAAGCAGCTAGCAGAATTAGAGTATATTCTGTAGATAAAAAAATTATAGCAATAACGTGGATTGGAGCCTTTGAAGCTTCAGTCGCTAAATCATTGATTGATCTGGGAGCTGACGTAGTATTTGTTCTTAACACAGATGATAATGTAGTTTCCAGAATATCTGCCAGATCAAAGTCAAACATAGAGATCGATCTAAGCGAAATAATGATAAAAATCGCTAGGAAATTCAGCGGCATAGGTGGAGGACACAAGAACGCAGCAGGAGCGCATCTAAAAGGAGAAAGCGAACTAATCACAAGAGAAATACTAAAAGAATTAGAAACAAAAATGGGAAAACTCAAAAGACTAATATAGTGTTTTTAGTCTCATTACAAGCTTATTGTGCTATTTCGATATGCTGGTGTCAAGAATACAAATATATTTAAGGTTCCGACCATGCGCGCTTAGTAACTCCATCAATATATATATAACGTTCTCCTCCATCCTTATCAACTACAATCGCCTTATAAAATGGATAAAATATTGTTGTTGTCGATAAAACATCAAATGTGAAATTTCCAGAAAGTTTATCAAATAAATCGTTAATGCTCATTACTGATTTTTCAATAAGCAGTTCTTTTTCGCGCAAAGTAACTAACTTTCTCTCAATGATATTAGGATCTACTAGAATGTGAGATTTTCTTTGATTTAAACGTAAAGTATTCTTTTTTGTATCATGAGAGAAAACATGCTGATTAATCATATCCCTTATCAATTCTTTGCTGATCATTTTCTCTGCCTCATTCAGCAAAATTTCACCTTTTAAAGATAAAACAGCTAATATTCTCATCAGTGGATCATTAACGTTAACGTAAGATTCTCCACTCACTTTATAAAAACCTAAAACGTTTCCGTTTACCGAGTCTACCATTAAATAACGCTTTATGTATCTTTTCGTGGGTTTACTTATAAAATGACTGATGAATTCTACTACACGAACTTCAAATAAATATGTTGGATGAAAAACTAATGAGAAATTTTTGATACGTTCTGATTTGAAAAATAGTATCCGTCTCAGGTTTTTGAATACTATCCTTAATGCTTCATTTTTTGTTAAGGATACGGACAAGGCCTTAACATTTACTTCCTTTTCATCGATTTTCATTCTTTTCAATTTTTCAACTAGTATCTCATTATCCCAAAGATCTACTCCTTTACTTTGTGCTATGGCTATTGCTGAAGGTGTGAAACGTGATGAAGCTACAAGAATGGCCTTATCTGCACCAACATCCTCTTTAACTTCTGCTAACTTCATAACCCATTCTTTAGTCACAGGTTCAGAATAGTCCTTTGCCTCAACGATTACACGTATTTTACCTTCGGGACCCTCTTTCTCAGCATACACATCTATTTCATGTAAAGCTCCGCTCTTACCTTTAATTCTCAAATTTCTTGTTACGCTGTATCCTAATGACGAAAAATATTGAGCTATTCTTTCTTCTAATTGAGACCAGCTCAAAGTAGCTCACTAATATTCAATGTAGAAGTCATCATAATCATCCTTAGGCTCTTCATACTTTACATCAACTCTCTCAACAACAGCAGCGGGAGGTCCACGTCTACACCATTCAATAGCTTCTTCAACCGCCTCTTCATCGCCTTCAAAAATCGCTTCAACACTGCCATCAGGTAAGTTCTTAACATAACCTTTTAATCCAAGCCTCCTTGCAACACTTCTTGTAGTGGATCTAAAAAACACTCCTTGAACAATGCCATACACTCTTACATGCGCACGCTTAATACCCATTGCATTACAAAATACACAGATAAGAAATATAAAACTAACACTCAAAAAATCATATTAAAAATTGTTCTCTCTCATTCTCCTAATTTTTTCATCAATAATTTTTTTAGCTATACCCCCATCAAAACGTCCTCTTATCTGCTTCATCAACTCTTTCATCACCACATTACTCAAAAACTCAATTTTTACTGTACCCCTATACTTTTCAATAAGAGAATCTATGAGACGCCCTACATCCACCTCAGTCAACGGTGTTAAATTAAGAACTTTAAGTGAATCTTCAATCGAAGAGGACGGATTTCTGGCAAGCCATGCTAATATATCAGGCAAAGCCTCTTTTACTAATTCTCCTTTTGATAACTTTTTGAACACTTCTCTTAAAACCCTCTCTGTAAGATTTTCAATAGGCACACCCTCGCGTTTCAGACTTTTTAATGTTTGGGTCAGCATGGACGCAGCTATTGTTGAAGGTACTCCCAGTTTGACTGCCTCCATATAAAGCTCATAATAATCTGAATCAGCAATACTTATCGCTAACTCTTTGTTAAGTTTATGCAACTCCATTAATTCTTTCACCTTCTCTTCTAAAGTTTTAGGTAGTGAAATTTGCAAAACATCTAATAATTCTTTTGTAATAACAATTGGTGGAACATCGGTTTCAGGATACATTCTAGCAGATCCTGGTCTTGGTCTTGCATAACTAGTTGTTCCATCAGGTCTAGCAACCCTAGTTTCCTCTGGTATCATTACAAAAGCTTGCAATATACGCTGATACACAGCTTTCAAGCCTTCAATACAATTCTCCTCTGGTCCTCCAGTTATAATTATTGCGTCACCCTCTTCAGCTTTCATAAATTCCCTAAGCCTCTTCACTTCATCTAGAGTTATACCATAACTAGGTAGTTCATCAGTGTGTATAATACCAGTAACACCTCCCCAAAACTTTGCATAATCAGAAAGCTCTGTACCAAACCTCCTATTAGTCTGCAATTCAAATCCAAGAAAACCAGAGAAATTCTTAAGCTTCAGTGCATAGATTTTTTCATTGTTATCAATATATTTTCGCAAAACTTTACTGTTTGTACTTTCAAAAACTTTAGTCACATCAACGGGCTCAAAAGCCAGTGAATCTTTTCTAACCCTTTTATTAAGCTCATCCTTTAGCTTAAGAAGATTTAACTGCCTTAAGACCTCATACTCAACTACCTTACCTATAAGCTCTAACTCCTGAATACCCTTTATCTCAGTCTTTGCACCATTTCTAATCGAAATGTTGAGATCTTGACGTATCGTCCCTAAGCCTCTCTTCACTTTACCTGTAGACCTTAATAGTCTCCCAATTTTAAGGGCCACACGTTCAGCTTGTTCAGGTGAATGGATATCAGGACCTGTAGAAACCTCTATAAGTGGAATACCCATCCTGTCTAACCTGTAATACACCAATGAGCTCTTCTCATCAGTTTTTCGTGCAGCATCCTCCTCTAAAGAGATTGTTTGTATTGAAATAATCTCATTTCCATCCCTTACAAAACCTCCTAATGCTATTACAGCGGTTCTCTGAAAACCAGAAGTATTAGAACCATCAATAACTTCCTTCCTCATCACATGAACCTCATCAACTGGTATACTGTTAACCATTAAAGCAAAAGTTAACGCAATCTGTAATGCTTCCTCGTTAATCGAATGAGGGGGTTCCTCATCCATCTCTACAAGACACGTATTATTGTTATCACATAAATATATATAACTTCGCCCTCTTTTCATCTCAAATAACGCTGCGGGATCTACTTCACCCAATTCACTTCTAACAGCCCTAAGATATCTATGAAATCTAGTACTCTCTCTTTCACTTAGTTCAGTAGGACAAGAACAAAAAAGTTTATGTCTTGTATCAAGCTGTTGATGGACCTCAAGCCCAACTTTCAAGCCAATCGAATTATAATCAATCACTGTACGCACCTCCAGTTCTCAAGTGATCTTTCCTCTATCTCACCTGCTATATTCTGTAACATAACCTTTTTAGCATCTTTATAATCATAACCCTGACCCAAAACCCACATCAATTTAATCAAAGCTGTCTCAGGTAACATATCTTCGGCTCCTATCGCGCCAGCCGCAAGCAGTTCTCTTCCTCTAGAATAAACATTCATGTTCACCCTTCCCCAAATGCACTGAGATGCTATAACCACAACAACGCCCAACTCACTAGCACGCTGAATCGATTTCACAAACTCCATAGGAACATGCCCTAACCCTGTTCCTTCAATAACAATACCTCTATAATTCCTATCTAACAGATAATCAACTAACTCAGCACTAATCCCAGGATACGTTTTTATCAAAGCCACTCTAGATTCAAACTTAGAATATAGCTCAACACGTCGAGATTTATCACGGGGTAATAAATATCTACTATCAACAATTTTAATGACTTCACCATGAATCTCAGCAACAATGTTGGAATTCACAGTCCGAAACGCATCTCTCCTACTTGTATGTAACTTCCTAACCTTAGTACCTCTATGTACATGACAAACATCGTCATTAAGACCACCATGCATCACAACAACCACACCAGAATAAGGACCTCTCGTAGCATAAGTCACAGCAGACCTTAAATTAACAGCAGCGTCACTAGAAGGTCTATCCGAACTCCTCTGAGCACCAACAAAAACAACCGGTACAGGAAGATTTCTCAGAGCAAAACTTAACGCCGCCGCAGAATAGCCCATAGTGTCTGTACCATGCGCTATTATTACACCCTCACTCCCACTTATTATCTCATTAGCTACTACTTCAGCCATTCTCGACCAATATTCTGGCTTCATATCCTCACTAAAAATTTTTAAAAGCTCTATCAGCCTTACATCATACCTCTCATTAATTCCCGGAACAATCTCTACAAGATCAGCTACAGTAAAAGATGGCTTCACACCACCGGTCTCATAATCTATTCGGCTCATTATAGTTCCTCCAGCACCTATTAAAGTCATGAAGGGAAGACCCTTAAACTGAGGGGCTTGAATAGGCATCTGACTTTGCTTACCACGTTTCTTTACTTCAACTATAGTACTCTCATCAACAAACACTCCTATATTATATCCATTCTCCAACTTTATCGTTATGTGATCAGAATCTGCAGTTTCATAACGTGGCATTAATATTCCAGTATAAGTCAGGCCTCTTGATTTAATTATAATCACATCACCTATACTAGCATTTACACTCTCTAAAATCCTTCTTACGTGACCTCTATATCCATAAAGAGGATCCAACACTTAACACCAAGTATCATAATAAATCGCATTCAAATAAATACTCTCTCACATACTATACATGAAACTTCATTCAAACCAATTATATTTATAAAACTCAATAATAAAGTGCCCCTAGCATAATCAACTAACCTCAAGAAAGTTCTAATACCTACTTCAAGACAATCAATTCCAGAATAGATCTTTTAAGACTTTCTCACCAAATCTTTTATGTAAATTATTAGAAAGTATTTATCTTGGTTACCTATTAATATTGTTATGATACCAATTAATAAACCGTTGATTGGGAAGGAGGAAATAGAGGCAATTTATGATGTGATTAATTCTGGTGTACTCACGAGCGCCTCTGTTGATGGTGGTCCTAAAGTTCGTGAGTTTGAATCAAAGTTTGCTAGTTTTGTTGGTTCTAGATATGGTGTTGCCGTGAATAGTGGTACTGCAGCTTTACATCTAGCCTTGTTGGCCGCTGGAGTTGGTCCTGGTGATGAAGTTATAGTACCACCGTTCACTTTTGTTGCTACTGCTACTGTGGTGCTTTTGGTTGGTGCTAGGCCTGTTTTTGTTGACATTGATCCTGAAACATATAATATTGATCCTGAGAAAGTTAGGAGGTTGATATCTCCGAAGACTAAGGCTATAATACCTGTTCATCTTTATGGATTGCCTGCTGAAATGGACGCCTTAATAGAGATTGCTAGAGAGCATAATATTGTTGTGATAGAGGATGCGGCGCAAGCACACGGTGCATCTTATAAAGGTCGCATAGCTGGCTCTATTGGGGATATGGGGTGCTTTAGTTTTTATGCAACAAAGAACATGACCACTGGTGAAGGTGGCATGATAACTACTGATAATAAAGAGTATTGGGAGCGTTTAAAAATGTTAAGAACGCATGGTCAGGTTAAAGGTTATGATCCGCACGTGCTTGGATACAATTATAGAATGCCTGAAATTGAGGCTGCAATAGGTCTCGTTCAGCTTTCTAAGCTTCCACGTTTTCTTGAGGCTAGAAGAAGAAATGCCATGATACTTAACGATTTACTTAGTGAGTTCAAGAGTTTGAAATTACCTTATGAACCTACAGGAATTAGGCACTCATGGTATCTTTATACTATTGGTGTTAATAATGATAGGGATGCTCTTCGGAATGGCTTAAATAAGTTAGGCATTAATGCTGCAGTATATTATGAAACACCAGTTCATTTAACACCGCTGTTTTATAAAATGGGTTTTAGAAAGGGAATGTATCCTGTGGCTGAATACGCTTCTCAGCATGTCTTATCACTTCCTATTCATCCAGGATTAGGCGAGAATGATATGGTATTTATATATGAGAGTATAAAGAAAATGTTAGTGGTGTAAGAAAATGAAGGGTGAGATTGAGAAGGTTATATCATTGAGAACTGAAGGTCCGGCTGATATAGCTAGAGTTGCAGCAGCAATCATAGTTATGGGACAACCTATGTATTTAATACATTTTAAGCATGATGAAAAGCACGTTTACGGAATGTTAGCAATATTTCACGATTATTATGGGTTTAATGGAATACCTATTTTCTACTACTTTATTTCCGAGAGTGACATGGGAAAATATTTGCTTGTGAAGGTTGATGATTCTGGAGAGTATGTGAGATTTTCAGATAAGATAATGACCGGTTGGACTCCTATACCTATAATGACACTTACTGAAAAGCCTAGTTTCATACAAATTTAATGTGATGGCACCTCAGTGGTTTTAGGAGGACCACCCTTTATTTCTAGTGTTACAAAAGATGGTGATGGAATTTTTTCTATTATTTCCATGTTAGCTGTCACTTTTCCTAATTCTATGAATTTGCCTTTGCTGTTCTCTAAAAATATCATTAATGCTCTGTGAATTGGATCATAAACCACATCGCCTGGTTTAAAGGTCTTTTCCTCACGTGCTGGAGGCGAGGAAATACTTACTTGAAGTACTGCATAAGTTCCTAAATTTGAAAAAATGACCTCTACTTTAAGTGTTTTTAATGCTACAAGTCTCTCAATTCTTTCTACAAGAACGGGATGTTTTGATCTCTCTAATGTTATCTCGAACGTTCCTATTCTTGTATTTACTATAATTGGTACAGTTTCCAGTGACATGGTAATTCATGTCTATTTTATACTCATTAGAATATATAATTAACGTAGTCTCAGAATAATGCTGCAACATGGAATTCAACATATCCTCGTATAGAATCTTCATGAGAATTCTCACAACTTTTAACTCTGGAACTTTATATCCTTCTAATAATTTAACAATCATATATGCTTCTTTAGATGACAAGCCATAATAGCACATTAGAAAATCTTTTCCTATTCTTGTAACACTTAATTTGTTCATAGTTTGGTTTATAAGCTCGACTACTATATTTTGAAGTTTTTTAATATCTTGCGTTTGAAAACAGTCCATGTTTAAGTGCACATATTCGGGCATCTCTCTCACATCTCAGTTAGCATAAAAAGAGTATAAAAAGATATTACACACACGTCCGAAAAATTATTATTTTGTGATTATATAACTTTATTATACAATCATATTTAAATCCTTCATTAACTTCGTTAACTCATCTTTAGATAATGCACTAATTCCAGATCTTTCTATTTTATAGTGTATCCATTGATTTTTATGTGGTGCGCCTTTTATTTTTCTCACTCTTATCTGTCTCACTAAAATTCCTTGTTGCATTAGATATGGATCGTAACGCAAATCTATGATCCCATCCACTAGATAATCTATTATCTGCTCTATCTCATCAAAACCTTTTATCCCAAAGTGTACTGAGGCAAAAAGAGGTATTTTCTTTGCTTTAGCAATATTTTCTCTAATCGATTTTACAGCATCGAGTATCATTAATGGTTCCGCTGACGACATTAATTCTGTTAAAGAATCTATGAGAACTATAGCTTTTGGTGACGAAAGATTCTCAACAACACTGAAAAGCGTGCTTGTAACCAATGGTAGATTTTTAGGATTCTCAACATAAACTATGTGTGACGTTTCTTCCTCTATGGGCTTCCTTATCTTTAAAGTTATACAATCAATAAAAATGACTCTCTTAGCTTTAATGTACTTATTAATATTCCATCCCGTAATACTCATATTCTGAATAACTGAACGTGGCGTGTCATCACTTACTAAATATATTACTGAAAATCCTCGTCTCAAAAAATTTATCGCCAGCTGTTGAAGCATAAAAGTTTTACCTATACCTCCCTCACCAGAAATTGTAATAAAACTATTTAGAGGAAAACCTTTATAAAGTACAGTATCCAATAATGAAATACCAGTTTTTACAAAAGGTATCTTAAAACGTTCCATGTATCCTCACCGCTACATTTAATAAATTAACAAAACAATCAATTATCCTTCTGCTAGCCAAAATCATTTTAATACTATAGTGTGTATAAAGTAATACGGTGATAATACATGATGACGCTTACACTAAAAATACCAGAACGATACATAAAAGAACTAGATGAACTAGTAAAACAGGGCATCTTCACATCCAGAAGCGAAGCAGTGAGATTCGCACTAAGAGAATTAATCAGAAAAGAAAAAATCATAAACAAAAAACGCATCTATAAAATTACTGGACTATAAGTTGCATCTCTTAACTTTTTATAAAGATGAGTACTCAGAAAGCCTAGAGATTTAACTTTGGAATGTGCAAAAGTTTAAGCATAATGTTAATTCATTAAATTTTTTCCAGTAAACATGGGTCCATAGGGTAATGAGCTCTATGAGATAGTGGAACTGCGAGCACCTCAAACCAACAAATGAGGGAACGAGCATAAAACCTTATCCTAAACGCTGGAAACTCCCGACTTTAGTCGAGGAGCAGCTCACATATAAAATCACACGCACCTTAGAATAAGAGGCACTAAATTTCTAGTTTTTCTTAGGTGCAAAACCAAAAATGAATAAAATAATTAAAATTCCCACACAAAAAGGATACTCGCTACTCTTTAAACGCTTTTTTTAACACTTTCCACAACATATATTATTTGAGATGAATAATGAATTTTTTGTATCATGTTTAACAAATTTTGATTATTCGGGTTTCGGCTGTTTGTCCTCCTGAGTACTTAGTTATTAATTTTAATGTTTCTTCAAGTGCTTCATTTATTAAATCTTTGCTGATGCTTGGTACTCCTAGTGACAACACTAGTATGTTTTTTGTTTTATGTGTTATCATTGTTTCGCTCGAATCTCTATGTGGATATAAATGTATTATTCGCTTGTTATCGGCTAATATAGGTTGTCCTTCTTTCACAACCTCCTTTTCACCACCAATTGGCACAAAGTATTCATTGCTTTTTGATAGACGAAGTGTTATTGTTCCTTCAATATTGTCAGCATCGTAAAGTCCTATTGGTATGAATGTTAGCAATGATGCGATGTTTCCTGCATCAACTACATTATTTATTGTTGGTATGCTCTTATTTTGAAGTACTCTCCTAATTAATGCTTCGCTGCTCGGCCTTTGTTTTGTTGGGTCTATTCTGATTCTCCAATAAAAATCGCGGTAAGTTCTAATTATTGGATGTTTAATTATATTCTCTATAGTGAGTTTGGATTTAATATTGTTCTCAACGTTTTTAAGTTCATTAATTTGTTCATAATTAGATTTTTGTACTGTGGCATTTATTATAAATCCTAATCCAATCCATGAATTTTTTAAGAAACTACATGTTTGATCATCTATTAGTAGTTTACCGTTCCAAACCATGTTTTTACTATGTTTTAAAAGTTTATTTAAGTTATCTTTTTCTTTTTCCCTTAATGAAATCCTCTACCCATTTTACTGCTTGATCAGCAGGTGCATGAACTGGTGGATGTTTAAATGCGTATGAGGAGATTGAGATTAACGGTCCACCGATTCCCCGATCTCTAGCTATTTTTATTGCTCGTACCACATCTATCATAACTCCTGCAGAGTTTGGTGCATCCCAGACGTCAAGCTTTACATCAATGGTGACAGGCGTATCTCCAAAGTATACTCCTTCGATCATTATATGTGCAATTTTTTTATTTTTTAGAAATGGGACGTAATCGGATGGTCCAATCTTTACATCAAAACTGTAGGGGACCATTGATGTTACTGCCGAGGTTTTGCTGATCTCTTTCGATTTAAGACGTTCCCTCTCAAGCATGTTAAGGAAATCCGTGTCACCACCAAAGTTTAATTGATATGTTCGTAATATCTTAACACCTCTGTTTACTAATAACCTAACTAGAGTTTTATGAAGCACAGTAGATCCTATTTGACTTTGTACGTCATCACCAGCAACTGGTAAACCTTTTTTTCTGAATTTTCTTTGCCATTTTGGATCTGATGCAATAAAGACTGGCATAGCATTAGCAAACGCAACACTTGCATCAAGACTCTGTTGAGCATACCACCTAGCTGCATTTTCTGATCCAACAGGAACATAATTAATCAGCACATCAGCTCCTACACTTTTTAATACATCTGCTACATCTACATACTTTGAATGAGGATTTATTTTTATCACATCTTTAAGATATTTACCAATACCATCTAGTACTGGTGCTCTCATCACCTCTACTCCGAGCTTTGGCACCTCACTAAAGTGTCGTGTATTGTTAGGAGGAGTAAATATAGCTTCTGAAAGATCCTTTCCTATTTTTCTCTCATCTACATCGAATGCTGCAACAAATTCTATATCACTTACATGATAGGGTCCAAATTTTACATGAAGTAATCCAGGCACAAAACTATTTTCATCAGCTTTCCTATAATAGTACACTCCCTGAACAAGCGCCGATGCGCAATTTCCTACACCTGCAATAGCAACTTTCACTTTACCCAACATTCACACCCAGTATATCTACAAATGTAGATGTATATATAATTATTGCTTAACCTTTTGCTTACACAATCGATTTTCGATTTTCCTAATTATCGTGTGAATGTCGTCATTTAACGATACAGTAATAACATTAACATCTCCACCAGGCCCTTCTTTTGCTATTATGAACCCATTAAGCATTTTTCTTATATGAGCAACTTTTTTAGACGATCCTTCCACGTAAAATCCATCAAATATACCTACTTTACTAGCTTGCTTAATTAATTGTTTTTTGTGATTTCTGTATGAATTTATTATGATCGCAAATGTATCATCACGTACAGCTGCAAATTTCTCAAAATGAGAATTGACGTATAACGGATCAGTAATTAATATATCAAACCCATATTCTTTAAAAATACTTGGATCAATATTGATGTACGGCACAGTAGAATAATCGGCCGCAGAGAGTAGATCATTACCATAAATATAAGGTAGCAAGTTTTTAGAAATGTACTCTAATCCAAACGTAACTATATTTTGTGTTTCAATGATAACACCGTTTATCGATCGACTAACATACTTCACTAACTTTTTACTCTTCTCGAATGCATTTTTTGTAAAAAATGGTTCAAGATAAATCATCAATCCAAAATCTTCTTTAGCACGTTCTAATATTTTTGAGTTTTGTTGCATCTCATCTCTTATTTCTAAGATAAAGAATTTAAGATTTAATGAAAACTAATACCTTTCGAAATGTAAAACTAAATTAACTAAGGGAATTAGAGTATCGTTAAATTAATTAATACGTAGTTGTAATCATTTTTGAGGAGAGATGGCAGGCATAGCTGACATAATTGGATACTTTAATTATTTATATCGAGTATTGGTTGTTATTGCAATCTTCTTGCTGATAGCATACTACTATTATGCTACTACACATTCGCATGCATCTGAGAAGAAGTGAACCTCTCCACGGCTTAAAGTTGGGAGTTTCCAGCGTTTAGGATAAGGTTTTATGCTCGTTCCCTCATTTGTTGGTTTGAGGTGCTCGCAGCTCCACTATCTCATAGAGCTCATTACCCTATGGACCTATGTTTACTGGAACAAATTTAATGAATTAACATTATGCTTAAACTTTTGCACATTCCAAAGTTAAATCTCTAGGCTTTCTGAGTACTCATCTTTATAAAATTATTAATTTGAATACGTTTAGAGTTAAATGTTTGTTTATACTTAATTAAATTGCTAGTGTGAGCTGAGAGTGAAAGAGGAGGAGAAGGAGCAGTTCGAAAAAATACTGGAAAGTATAGTTAGTAAGTATCCTAAAATAAGTAAGGATGAGCTCGTAAGGATGATTAATGAAAAGATTAATAGTCTAGGTGGTATGATCAATAGAGATGTAGCAGCTCTCCTTGTTGCCCAAAGTTTAGGTCTTGATGTGACAAATTTGGTTGGTCCTTACAGAAAGGAATACAAATCACACATATTAGCATCTGGACTTAGAGGTATAACAATAATAGGCAAAGTAATGTATGTAAGTCCTTTGAGGACAATTAATGTTAATGATGAAAAGAAGTCTTTTGTAACTGTGATTCTGAATGATGATAGTGGAAATAACATTGAAGTAACATTCTGGGGCTCTATGGTACAGAGTGCTTTAAAGCTTCGCATGGGTTATACTGTGGAAATTTATGGAGGTACGGTGAAGGAGCTTACACCTGAGGCTAAGATTAATGTAAGTAGAGGTTCAATAAAAATTCTAAACCAGGGAGAACCAGAATTTAGAGATATTATCGCGGAACATGCATCAGCTACTGTTATTAGCGGTCACGTTGTTGATCTTTATGATACGGGTGATGATGGCTATCCAGTGGCTGTATTAATTAGATCAGATAACTTACAACACAGAGTATTGTTTACTAATGAACAAGCAAAGAAATTGTATAGCAAAGCCTATGTGATATTAAAAGGATGTTTTATAAGGTCTTTAAGTGAGAATGTTGTAGATTCGATGATGAGCGTGGACGGTATTATAGATACTTATGAAAAAGAGGCACCACAAATCGTTGAAATTTTAGACGTTGATTCTGTTTATAATCTAAAAACATCATCATACATAAATATAACTGGGCTAATTAGAAATGTTAATGATAAAATTTTCATGCTAGGAGCAAATTTTTGTATACCTGTAAAAAGTACTCAATATCTGAATGATGGAGTGTTTACCCTTAAAGGCATACTGTTTGGAAATTTAAATAAACCAATTTTAATCGTTGATAAGTTTTCTAAAATAATACAAGAACAGAGCGAGGTAAAAAAAGATGCTAGCAGAAATATTCAATTTGAGATTAATAGATATTATTATATACATGGAAAACTAAGTAACATTAAATATATTGAGTTAATTAGAACATGTCCTGTATGTGGATTCAAGCTTAATTCTTGGGAGAATTTTTGTAGTAAATGCGGTTATAAAGGTCCATTTAACTCTATACCAGAACTCTCATTTGTACTCACGAATAATCTAGGATCTATAGAAGTAGTATTTCATGGTAAGGATTCATGCATTTTAATAGGTTATGATGAACAAGCTATCATTGATGCTGTAGAGTTAGGCATTATCAATTACTTAAAAGAACTAATTGAAGACTCTATTAAAGGTTCTGAACTAATAATAGGTGGTTCAGTAAAAGACGTCAAACCACTCATTATCGCGAGAGAAGTATATAAGCTTAAAAGTAATGAACATGATAAGATAGCAGGGGAGAGTAAGCGTGGGAGGGAGGAAGAGAAGAAAGAAGCTAGTGAAAAGAGTAATAAAGAAGATTCCCAAAATATTCACGTGCCCTAGATGCGGTAGACAGTCAGTGAGTGTTGAATTTAATAATAATCACACTGAAGCATACGTCAAGTGTGCATATTGTAATTTAAGTGGCCACGTTCAAGTGAAAAAAATTCATGAGGCTGTTGATGCGTACAGTATGTTTGTCGATGATTATTATGGAGGTAAAATTAGTGAAGCTAGGGTCGGTAGAACTTAAGATTAATAGACTTATAAAGGAACAGGGTGCTATACATTTAACACTAATAGATCCTGATAAAATGCTAGTTGAAGATGCAGTAAATGCTGCAAAAATAGCCGAAAAAATTGGTAGTTCCGCAATACTTGTAGGGGGATCCATCGGCGTTACTTCTCATGAAGCCGATAAAACCGTAAGATCATTAAAGAAAGTTATCAAGCTACCTATAATAATATTCCCAGGAAGTATTAGCAATTTAACACCTTATGCTGATGCTGTGCTTTATATTTCATTACTAAACTCACATAATACATATTTCATAGTGGGAGCTCAAATTTCTGCAGCACCAATAATATGGAAATATAAACTTGAAACAATACCTACTGCATATTTAATAATGGGCGAAGGAGGGGCTGCTGGTTTTATAGGTGATGCAAAACCGATTCCCTATACACGTCCTCAAATTGCTGCTGCCTATGTGCTAGCAGCTCAAATGATGGGTATGAGATATGCATATTTGGAAGGGGGCTCAGGAACGACAACACCAGTTCCGCGATCGGTGATTTCTTATGTAAAAAAGTTTGCTAATATTAAAATTATAGTAGGTGGTGGCATTAGAAATAAAGAAACTGCTAAGGATATTGTTGCCGCTGGAGCTGATATAATAGTCACTGGAACCATAACTGAGGGCATCGATAATACAGAACTTGAAAATAGATTAAAAGAGATAATTAACGGTGTAAAGGAAGGCGTAAAATTAAGAAATATGAAATCTCACGCTAACTTTTAATATTATTATTGATATACTCTAGTAAACGTAATGCATTATCATCCCCCTTATACGCTAGCAATAAAATACTTTCTATAATAGGTTGTATTGAGTGTTTTATTAACGATTTACTCATTAAATCTATTACAGTCTCTGTTTCATTTCCATTTTTTAACTTTCTAAGAGCATAAGAAATCGCATCTCTTCTTGTACTTTCAATATAATTCATCAGTTTAGATAAATATTCATTAACTATAACTCTTATTAGAAATTTATCTAATAGCATAATACTTTTCTTAATAGAAGACTCAGTCTCATGTATCCAATTTTTCTCAATATTTTGTTGTATTTGGGTTTCTAGCATTTTTAATGTTATTACCTTTTCATTATTTATTTGTTGTACAACGCTTGGTACAGAGATGTCAATGATTAAAGGAATAGAACTACTCTCATTTAATTGTATAGAAAAATTCTTACCTGAGATTGCAATGAAAACAACATCAACAGTCTCTAATAAATGTGATACATTAGGTAATAATATCCCACGTCCATTAAATTCAGATGCTAGTGCGTTAACCTTCTCGATTGACCTGCCAGCAATGATCAGAGTTTCTGTTTTAAAATTACTAATAGCTTTTAAGATTCCTCTAGCAGCCTTACCTGTACCAATAACCAAAACTTTTCTATTATTCAATCCTTTAAGATATTTATTTGCGAAATCTACTGCTAAATCTGGTATACCTATTATGTTTTTCTCACCTTTTCTAACATCAATACCAAGTTCCACTGCTTTTTTAAAGATAGTATTTAATACTTTACCTAAAGAACCTGATTGTCCAGCAACCTTCAAGGATTCCTTTACCTGGTCCACAATTTCCCATTCACCAATCATCAACGATTCTAAACCAGATGCAACTCTGAATATATGTTCTATCGCTTCATAACCGACCATAATATTTACATATTTTCTCACATCATATTCTGCTAGGCGTGACAGATAATTTGTTATATATTCGGAATCGCATTTTTCATTTGTATAACAATAGATTTCGAATCTATTACATGTTTGTAATATTATTAACTCCTTAGCATTCAATTCCTTTTTGAGAAAACGAATTTCTTCCTTAATATTAGTTAGTTGAAGTTTCCCTATTAATGATAATGGGGCGGTCTTATGATTAATACTATAGCAGTAAATCCTATTAAGTATGATATTAATTAATGGACTTTGATATTTTTCTGGGTCCATTCTAATATCATCTCCTCTGCAAATTTCTTTGCTTTTTCAATATTACCATCAGAGACAAGTTTTCTGATCTCAGGATGATTATAAATTGTATGATAAATTTCTCTTCTTACTCTCCATGGTATGTTTTTTCTTCTCATGAATATTTTTAAGTCTCCCATTAAATGCATTAATGCTATGAGATCTTTTTGCTGTGATAGAAAGTCTTTTATTCTTTCTAAAGCTTCCATTACTGCTAAAGAACTTAATCCACCAGAAATCATAGCTATTCTAAAAGAATCAACATTAGTTTCTATTCCCATAGCCACTTGAGTTCTTTCAGCATCACTAGCAAGGTCATAGAGTTTTCTATACTCATGGCATAATTCGATTATTATATCATCAATGCTCCGTTGATCATTAAGGGCAGATATTATAAAATCATTTTCCGATATTAATTTTTCCAATAACTCTATATCACGAGCATCACCATGTATTAATCTTAAGCGGGCCCCCTCACTTGCCATTTTTTTAAGAGACTCAGAATGTTCAAGAGCAAGAACGGTAACTGTAGCTCCAGCTGAAAGAAGCCTATGCGCCTTTTTTGTACCTTCCTCACCACCACCAACAATGAGAACTCTTAAATTCTCCATCTCCACAAAGAGTGGTATTCTCATAATTCTTACGCCTAACTGTAATTTAAGAAGTTGATAATTTATTTGTTTTGAAACACATTGTTACCAACACTAGTTACATAATAAATACCGTCAGAAGTCTGAGCTCTGGCTGAAAAATGAATGGTATTAATAGGTTTAGACATAATTTATTAGCAGTCACTATCAAGCGGACTGTATGGCCATAATAGGAACTGTTTTGACAGTGCCCAAACTCGGTACAATGAAACCTAAGGTAGAGGAACTGAAAATTCTCCTAATCCTAATCAAGAAGTGTATCAGAATCAAAGATATTACCGTTCATGCAAGAAGGGATCAAATGTTAAATAGGAAGCTTCACAAAAGATTGTTTAAATTTTGTTATAAAGTAATTTTATTATAGCAAAAACCTTTAATATACCAGTATATTATTTAAATACGATGAATGTTACAAAAATCAGATTAGATGAAACAAAAAATCAGTTAATGAGCTTATTAAATCTTACAGAGTATGAAGCTAAAGCATACTTAACACTATTGCAGCATGGGGCGCTCACAATTGGAGAGCTAAGCAAACGAAGTAATATACCAAGACCAAAATGTTATAGTGTTATACGCAGTCTCGCATCTAAAGGTATATGCAATATCGTGCCAAGCAAACCGATGAAATGTCAACCCTTAGATCCTAAAAGCGTGATAAACATGATGATCCATGTTACTGAAAATGAAATTTCTCAAAAAATTAATAACCTTAAAACATTAGGTGAGGTACTTACAAGAATTACATCAGAAAGTGAAATAGGCACATTAAGAATGAAACCTATATTAACCATTATAGAAGGGAACGATAATATAATTAAAAACTTAAAAGCCGATATAGCATTAGCATCTAATGAAATACTAATAGCAATAAGTAATACCCCAATAAGCTTTAACTGGACGTTAATATTTGAAGATACTATTAAAGCTATATCAAAAGGTGCGCACTTTAAATACATTATGCCTTATTCAGAATTCTTTTCAAAAAATGTTGAACTTATAATGGGAATGCTGCCAAGTAGTTTAAAAGATAAAGTAGAAAATTGGTTGAAAGAAGGTAGAGTACAACTGAGACGTTCATCACGCGTTCATCAGGCATTTGCAATCATTGATGAAAAAATTGGCTATATCTTCTTTACTGAACCACAAAAAAATGAAATACTATTTTCCCTAAGATTTAACGATGAACGTTTCGGCAAGTACATGAAAACATATTATGAACTTTTATGGGAAGTACATTAAGATAGACCAATAATAAAAATTCTACTCCAAACACAAAAACATTACAAGAAAACTCAACAAAGAAGTCTAGAACTTTAGTTCTGGTATGAATCGCTAAAAAGTCTAAATACTAAAATTTAATTTTAAGCGAATCGCTGGTGATCTAGAAGACTTCTAGACTGAAGATAATGCAATGAATATGTAGCGAGCTATAAGTTTGTCTCTATAGTAGGGAGAGCTAGTAGAGTTATATGCTCTGGTCTTGACACAGCCCAGAACTCATTACAATGAACCAAGAACTGGAGAACAGGGGATCCCCTGTATCTAGATGTGGAAAGTGTCAATTCTTATTCATCTCCTTAGATAAGGAATGAAGAACAGATTTAATACTATGTTATTTTTTATCTTGTATGGTGTTATGTTATGCCTATTTTATCAACACTTACTGATAGGATACAGCCTTCACCAATACGTAAGGTTCTTAAGATTATTGCTGATGCGAGAGCTGCTGGAATTGATCTCATACAATTTTCTGCTGGGCAACCAAGTTTACCGCCTGATCGTGAAATTCTAGAATATGTGGCAGAATTTATGTTGAAGAATCCACAGAGGGCTAGTGAATATACACCAACTTCTGGTATTTATGAGTTAAGAAGAATGATTTCTGATGATTTAAAAAGATATGGCAATTTGGATGTTGATCCTGAAACAGAAATAACAGTAACTGATGGCGGGTCTGAAGGTATTTTGTTGGCGTATATGGCCACTCTTCAACAAGGTGATGAGATAATATTGTTTGATCCCACCTATGTAAGTTATCCTAATGCTGCTATAATGGTTGGTGCTAAACCTGTCTACTTACCGTTATACGTGGAAGATGATTATCAACCTGATGTTGATAAGCTTAATGAATTAATTAATCCTAAAACTAAGGCTATCATGATAACCTCTCCTGATAATCCAACTGGACGGATTATCGATGAGAAAAGAATGAGAGCAATCGTTGATTTGGCCGTTGATCATGACTTATGGTTAATAGTTGATGATGCTTACAAACACTTAATATATGAAGGTCAACATGTATGGGTTGCTCGATTACCTAACGCGTGGGAGAGGACCATAGTTCTTAATACGTTTTCAAAAGATCCCGCCATGACTGGTTGGAGATTAGGTTATGCTTACGGTCCTAAGGAGGCGATTTCTGCTATAATAAAGTTTAAGCAATATACAACACTTTGTTCAAGTACAATAGCACAGATAGCTGCTATGAAGTATCTTCAACCGGAAGTAAAAGAACGTGTATTAAGAAAAACTATACCACTGTATAAAGAACGTAGGGATACCATGTATGATGCAGTAAGAAAGTTCTTGCCAGAGGCTAAGACAATAAAATCTCCAGGCGCTATGTACCTCTTTGTTGATATTAGAGTATATCTTAAGAGACTTAACATGAGCGATGAGCAATTTGCAGAAAATCTATTAAACTTAGGTAAAGTCGCATTGATACCCGGCAGTGGATTCGGGAAATACGGTTCAGGGCATCTTAGAATGACTTTCGTTACTGAAAGTGTTGAACGTATTAACAAAGGCGTTGAAATAATAAGTAACGTAATCAACAGACTAGAAAGGTCGCTAGTAGTATCTACCAAGTAACGATTGATATTTATATAGATGGGTGTCCAGAAGACCTAGAGTCTTTGCTGGGATGAGTGAGCAAAGTTTAAACATGACAATTCAGATGTAATTCCATCCGCACCGGGAACATCCAAAATTTAGTGAACTAACAGAGCGAAAAACATAGCCCATAGGTTAATGAGCTCTATGGGATGGTAGAGCTGTGAGCTACGCAAACCAACAAATGAGAGAATTAGCATGAAGCATATCCTAAATGTGAACTACCCCTCGCTATTGCAAGGGGCTTCCAGCGTTTGCCTGGAGCTTTACGCTTCCAGTCGCATCTGCTGGTTTGCGGGGCTCACAGCTCCGCCATCCCATGCCTCTCATTAAGGCATGGGCTATGCTTATAGCCCTGTTCAAATCTCGGTTAGGAAACATTCCTAAACTTAAGTGCTACTCTGAGTTATTTAGGTTTAACGCAATTCATCCCCACCCTTGCGGATGGGGTCTTCTTGCAAGTTGTGATAAAATAAAATAATAAGCATTATAAGTGAAAATTCTTTGTACAATTTTAGTTTTTGATCTGTAAAGTGGAATCACAAAAGTTAAGAGTGGAACAGTTAATGTTCATGATTTATTCTCATTCTATACCGGAATTGTTTATTGTGCGAATTCTATTTTTTCATGTCTTAGTATGTCCTCTTTTTCTACTATGGTTTGAATTTCTTGGTAGAATGTGCTGACGACATCTAGGAATGGTAGCGTGCCATTTTCTACCATGTCCATTGCTTCTAGTACTTTTCGTGTTCTGTCTTCATCAACTAATGTGCGGAATTTCTCAATGAGGAATTTGAAGACTCGCTCTCCGAGTTTTAGGCTTATCAGTTGTCCTGTTTTTACTTTGTATATATATCCTCTTTCTTTTAACTTTTCTATTGTAATGGCGTAAGTGCTTGGACGTCCTATTCTTTTTTCTTTCATTAATCGAATTAAATCTGCTTCGTTGTATAAGCTTTTTTCACCGACTATTCTCTTTTTAATATCTACTATTAAGTATTCTGTGTTTTCTCTAAGTTGTATAAAGTTCATATCGCTCAGACGTATTGGGTTTATTAAGTCAAAACCATGTTTTACTACGTTTATAGCGAATTTGAATTCATGCATTGTGTCAAGGATTTCTATGACTAATGTGATGTATCTTACTAATGCTGATAATGCTTGGCTTGCTATGAATCTGCGGAAGATTAAATTATAAAGGTCTATGTGTCGTTTGCTTATAGGTATTTGTACAGGTATTAATTTGCTTTTAACCATGAGCTCAAGTTCATCAGCGCTTAATGGTCTGGTTGGTCTGATGCATTCGTGAGCTCCTTCGGAACTCCAAGGTCTGCCGACGTAAAGTTCTGCTTTGTTAATTTTCGTAAGGTATTGTTTTGCTATGTTCATTCCTACAGCGCTTACTGTTGTCGCTTCTGTTCTATGGTATGTTATGAAACCGACTTCAAATAAGTCTTGAGCTAGTCTCATAATTTCTTCTGAGGTGGTTTTTAGTTCTCGTGTGGCATCTGTTAACATTGAATCTGTAGTATATGGTGGTGGTGGGTTAATTTCTTTATCCTCAACTTTTATTGATATGACTTTAATTTTTCCTTTATCCTTCAATTTTTTGGCTGATCCTCTAGACATTCTTATAGATGGTAATGTAAGATTGTTTTCGAGTTTAAGTGTGAGGAGTTCTACTTTATGTTTTTTATTATCTTCTGTACGTTCCACTATCCAACCAAGTACGGGTGTTTGTACTCTGCCTGCGCTGAGCCATCGTTTCTTAAATTCTCTTTGCACTATCAGTGAAAGTGGTAGTCCAATCCATGCATCCTCTATGCGTCTTAGTATCTGTGCTTGTAAGAGGTTTATATCAAAATCTTCGGGGTTATTTAATGCTTCTTCGATTGCCCTACGTGTTATTTCATGATACTTTATTCGTTTTACATTGCTATTATATGGTGTTATCATGGATCTGATATCCCATGCGATTTTTTCTCCTTCGGCATCAGGATCAGTTGCTACCAGTACTTTATCAACATCTTGAGCTAATTTTCGTAATGCTTCAGAAACACCTTCTTTCGTTTGTTTGAAATATACTGTAAGATTTCCGTTGTCATAAATCGCTCCAAAGCTTTTTTCTTCAATGTTAAGATCAAAGAAGTGCCCTCTTGTTGCAGTTACTATGATAAGTTTATCTGGTGTCATTACTTCATAAGTTATTAGTGAATTTACCGTTCTTTTCATAGGTTTTCCAAAGAAGTGTGAGATTGTTTTCGATTTTGTGGGCGATTCGACAACTAATAATATTGACTCCATTTCTATTCTTGCACCGGCTTTAAGCACTCTTGTTTCATCTATTTCTTTGATTATTTGTTGAAGGTCAGTCTCATCTATTGATTTGAAGTGTATATCTAGGATGTCTAACTGTTCTCGTAGTAATTCAAAGCTTCTTTTCTCATCAATGATTAATATTGATAAGCCTTTTGTCATTCCTTTTATGGTTAATCTGCTACTTCTACCTGATGCTTGAACATAAGTTAAGGAATCAGGAAAAACTAATTGGTTATTTACTATGCCGGCTTTTTGTCGGACCTCAGGATTAGCTGTTACTTCATTATAAAATCTTAGTGCTTCTGTCATTACGTTTTTGGCATAATTTAAAAAGCTACTTTTCTCTTTTTCTTCCTCTTTTTTTATTTTATCAAGTTCTGTGCGGGAGATATTAATTATTTTTCTTAATTTATCCATGATTTGTCCACATTTTATCTTATCACTATTTTCCAAGTATTTTGCTATTGTACCAAGTACTACTAGCATTCTGGCTGGTGTGAATTCTTCCAAACTTACTTTGATAGTATATTTTGGTACACCAAAAAATATAACATATCTTACTGCTTCTGGCAAGTCAATACCCCTAACTAGTGAAGATCTTAGTGTCGCGGTACCTACTAAAGTGTCTAGTTCACCCCCCTCAAACATTCTAAAGAGCTTTTTTGATGCCTTCACGTAGGCAGCCGATCTTATACCATTATTACTTAAAAATTCTGATATTTTTATTACGTTCTCTGAACCTTGTGCAAAAATTAATGCCCCTTTTCCAAGTTTTTTAACTAAGGCGAGTAGTGTATCATACATGGATTTCTCTGGTATCACGTACACATCTTCTACATTTCTCGTACCTATTACTTTCATGCCGATGTCGAATCCTACTAGTTCGCTTAATAGTTTGACTCTTTTAGTTCTTCTTACTGACTGTGTTGCTCCTGATACTATGATTTGTTTTCCTTCAAGTCTGACACTTTTTTGCAGTTGAAGTATTTCTTCATAGTGATTTCTTTTAGCTTTTGATCTTAGTCTAATAATTTCTTCGGCTGTTTTGATCTTATAAGAATCGACATCAAGCATATTAAACGCTACATCAATAGCTTTTGATTTTCTTAGAAAACCATCCACATCATCAACGAATATTATGTCAACTTTAACATTATTAAATAAATTGCGATTTCTAACTAATGATGCTGATGTTGTGACAATTATGTCAGCACTTTGTAAATCATCTAGTGTCGGTTTGTTTGAAAGTGTATGAAAACCTACGATACTGCTATTATAAATGTTCATAGATTTTAACTTTGTTTCTATTTGGTATGCCAAAGTAGCTGTTGGCACCAATATTAGTGATTTTTTATTATATTTTTTATTACTGTATAATGCTAATAGCATGGCTGTTGTTGTTTTACCGCTACCTGTTGGTGATATCATAGCAAAACTCTCACCTCTAAGGAATCTTCTGATCCACATTCGTTGCGCGCCCCATGGCGTCACGTTCCATGGAGAGAATACTTCATTTACATCAATTCTACCTTTTATGCTTTGATGTAACATGCAACCTCTTCCCATCAGTAGATTATACATACTAACATCATTGTTGCATCCAATTTCTGGACAGGAATTCTTGTAGATCACTTGCAGGCCGACGAGGCTTTGCATAATCCTAGCCATAATTTTTATTATCTGACTAAAATATAAATTAAACGTAGTTTATAATAATTATCAATGTTTGTTTCTAATGAACATAATAGTTATCAGTACAATTAAAGCTAATATTCCCATGATGTCAATATAAACTGAATAATTGAGTATCGTCATCCAATGTACACCTAGAATGTATCCAAAATATGTTAAAATAATATTCCAGGGTATAGAACCAATTACTGTAAATGCTACAAACTTAATAATATCCATTCTAAAAATCCCAGCAGGTAATGAGATTACTGTTCGTACAGCAGGCAGCATTCTTCCAATCAAAATTGTTATTTCTCCTTTCTTCTGAAACCATTCTTCGGCATTACGTAATTCTCTTTCACTTATTAATAAATATTTACTATATTTTATTATTAAAGGTCTACCACCAAGTGCTCCTATATAATAAAGAATTGTTGATCCTAATAAATTACCAAATGTTGCCACAATTACAGATTGCCAAAAAAATAACCATGAACCTTTGCTCCAAGATACAAATCCAGCAAAGGGCATTATTACTTCACTGGGTAATGGTACAAGAGCGCTCTCTAAAGTCATGGTTATCATTATTCCTAGTAAACCGTAAGTTTCAATGAATGATATTATTATACTTGCAAGCCATAACACTAGCGACATTTCTCTCTTCTAATTTTGTTATTTTATATATTAAAGTTTTTGCTTCTCTATCATTAATAAAAGTCTCTGAGCATCATTTACCATTTCAAAATTATTAAACATTACATATATCTCAGATTTGTTCCTGCTAATTTGTTCATTTATGATCATGATTAGTCTTACTAAATCATCATCTGAATACTTGTATCTATAATTATATTCTGTTCCACCTATTCCATGTAATCTAAAGTAAACGTAAGGTAAATTCGAAAGTGGCATCATTCTAAATGGGTCAACAACATGAACTAAATTTAGTTCTTCACAAAGTTTCATTATAGTGGTTGGTTGAGTTCTCCACTCACCTCTAGGCTCCCATCCTATAATTATGTCATCTCTATTTATTGAAGAAAAGAAATCTTTCATGTTTTTTATGTTGATCTCACTTGGACTAAATGATGGTGGTGTTTGTATTATTATAAACTTAGATTTTAAAGCTTTAGCTATATTCGTAATTTCTTTCCATGAACTAAAGTTCTTTTCTGTAGGTTTTAATGATCCCATAGTTGAATCTGGTTTAACTCTTGAACGTCTCCATGTAGGGCTATTAGGTGAGTGTGAAATACCTTGCCATGCCTTTATCGTGAATTCAAAATTAGCATTAATAGATAATGCCTCATTTGACCACTTTTTTACGGTTTCAATTTTCGGTAGGTTATAGAATGTAGATTGTACTTCTACGACATTAAACGTTAATGCATACTTCTTTAAACCTCCTTTTCCATATCCACAGCATCCAATTTTTATTATAGATGTCATAAGAAACACAATTTATTGACTACTTCTATATTAAGAAAGTTATGTAAAGCTTGTTATTATATTTTTTATTTCTTGTGTAACTTTTTTAGGATCAGGAGCATTAGTTATTGCTGAACCTACTATTATAATTTTTGCTCCAGCCTCTATAAGATCTTTAACCATGTCAGGTTTTATACCACCTGCTACGCATAAAGGTATTGAAACGCTGCGTGATATTAATCTTATTTCGTTTATTAATTCTTTAACAGTAATTCCTCTAGCTTTTTGAACATCTACACCTGTATGAACACATACCATATCCACACCTAGTGATTCAAGCTCTATAGCACGTTTTACTGGATCTTTTATAGCAATCAGATCTGCACTTACACTTATACCACGCATTTTTGCTTCAGAAATTACATCTCTTATGGTTGAGTCGTCTGCAACACCTAGAACTGTAACAATGTCAGCTCCAGATTCTGCTGCTAGTCTAGCTTCTACGCGTCCAGCATCAATGATTTTCATATCCGCTGCTATCTGTGTCCGTGGGAATGCATGACGTAATCGTCTAATGCTCTCAATACCAACACTTTTAATAAGTGGAGTACCAACTTCAAGTATATCACAACCACCCTCAACAACCATCTCACTAATTCTAATCGCATCATCTAGATTAGTGAAATCTAAAGCAACTTGAAGCTTTGGTTTTAAAATTAAGAACGCCATATCTCTCACCACTATAATTATTTATGTTCTTTTAGATAACGTTATCTAAAAGAAAAAATAAATACACCATGTATGCAGGTCCTGGAGAGAATATGTGGAATAATTCTTATCATGTTAATAGTACTATCTTATACATCATTACTCAATACATCACCATTAAAATATTATAGAGTCAACATTAATGTTTATGCTATCTTTCCAAGTAATTCTTTCCAATCTTGGTTAATAAACCCTATAATATCTTTTCAGAATATCTCTAATGAATATTTTTCTCAATCTGTTTATATTGATTGGTTTGTTCTCAACATTAATGGAAAGACGTTTAACGATTATATTTTAACCAGTGATAAAGATAACAATACACTAATTAGTGTGAATCAGATACCAGAAAAAATAAATTCAACAGTGTACATGGTATTCAATGTTTCTTATCTTATCTTTATTACACATAAGAAGGTTCCTGATCTAAGCATGTCTGAAGCTGGAGGTTTAGAGGATATTCCTAAACAATTAATAAACAGTGTTTACTTGGGATCTAACGATGCTTGGTTGAATGATAGTAATGTGAAAATGTTAGCTCTTTCTATGCTAAACAAAAGTAATGTATTAGATACAGTCCTTAAGTACTCATCATGGATTGATGAAAACATACTTTATCCTGTTAGTCCACCGCACTTGGAACCATGGAATTCTGCATCAGTTTTAAAATATAAAGAAGGAGATTGTGATGATAGATCAATCCTTCTCATTAGCATGTTAAGATCTGTAGGCATTCCAGCTTATTTGCAGATAGGTTCTATATACATGAATGGCAATAACAGTACTGAGAATTTTAATAGCCTGTATTATGAACTGATTAACACTGGTTGGCATGGTTGGGCCATGGTATATATACCACCATGGGGATTTTTACCAGTAGATTTAACATATTTTAAAGATGCTTCAGTGAATTATGTGAAGATTAATAATTCTACATACTTAAAAATTACAACAAAAAACCCATTAAATCACATCATAGGTTCAGCATTATTAACTAATACAGTATTCGTGACCAGTTCAATAATTATTTCAGATTATGTAAAACCTAGCTACGAATGGTTTAAGACAATCCTGAACAACAATATCGAATGGAGAGAAAAAGATGAGACATATCAAGTATTAAGTAAATATGAATCACAATCATCTATCACGGAAAACAATGAAACTCTCAATTCACAGATGATTTCTGCACGAAATTTAAATATGATTACAGTCTTGTCATTAACATTCCTTGTTGTATTCGTTTCTATTTTCATTTATATCAGAAAAAGATTTTATATGCATATGAGAAAATGATCTTAATAGTTACAAATAGATGAATAACGGAGGACACCCCATTAGCCGAGCCGTAAAATCTATTTTATTATTATTCCACGTTTAAGTTCTAAGGCGGTCACTTGTTTAGCCTTCAGTTCCGTTACTATGATCCTGTATGCGTTCCATGGATCTGCATCATTACCGCAAACATATATGTCAACTGCTGCATAACCGTGCTCTGGCCATGTATGGATTGATAAATGCGATTCAGCCACAATTACCATACCACTAACACCATGTGGGTTAAATCTGTGAAAGTATGCTTTTACAACATGCATTTTTGCTTCCTTCGCTGCTTTTACGAATATTTCTCTAATTCTATCGACGTCCGTAAGAATTTGTTCATCACAGTTAAATAGCTCGGCTATGAGGTGCCTCCCGACCGTACTTTTTATGTTTTCTTGTTCTCTGACGTCAAGTATCTCTAGCCCCACCATTTCTACGAAAAGCAAATATCTTAAAGCAAAATATAAGTATAACTCTACAAAAAAATAAGTACCAACAAAAATATTTCAAATTGATAAAACTATTTTTAAAATATACAGGTTCAAAATTTTTAGGAAAACTATCCACGCATCTTCAGTACCCATTTTTATTTTATAATATAGTGATTTTGTTGAATTTTTGTTTATAAAATATCATAAGAATACCATTAATATTCTCTACAGCTAAAACCAGAAGTTTCTCAGTTTTCAGCCCCTCTTAGAATTTCATCCTACCGAGATTTGAGCTATGTCAATGCACTCCTGGTATGAAGACAGTCTCACAGTCAGTTTGCATATTGCTGCACTATCTTCAGTCGCTACATAATTTATAAATTAAGAAGCACAAGTGTCTTACTAGGACTTACAATCTACACACTAATACTCTCACTCTGGGTAGGATACATCCTATGGTACATCTTCTTTATCATGTTCTTTTTAAACGAAAACTTAAAATTTATCTAAATTTCTTTTATCATTAGGAGCCTCGGTAGCTCAGCCTGGTGGAGCGCCGCACTGGTAATGCGGAGGACCCGGGTTCAAAGCCCGGCCGAGGCTCCATTTTTACAGCGAAATTTAAGATAATAATTCGAAACTTTAATTAGATAATTAATACTTTTGTATTTCAGTAAAAGGTGAGTCTATTGCATAAAATTATTGAAGAGAGCCTCATGAATGTATTAGAGATGGGAAGACATGCTAGGATGAAGGGAGTTGATCCTGAAACAAAGCCAGAAGTGATTACGGTTCATAATCGTGCTGAATTAATGCAGGAGATGATGCCAGAACTTAAGAATTTTGGATTGCAAGCTGATGAACTTATTTCATCTTTAGGTCCAGAGGTTGCAGCTTTTAAAGTTGCTGAAGAAACAATGTTAGGTAAGTTTGGTAGTTTTCCTGATGATAAATCAATACTCTTGGCTATCCGTGCAGGTCTTGTTACTATAAACCAGGGTCATGATGATGGAGGTATTTACTCTATTTCCGATGTAAAAATTGTTTTTCAACCTCAAAAATCTTTACTACTTAATTATAATTCTGCTGTTTTTAGAGTTAAATCCTCTAATTTGGCTTTTTCGGTGATGATAGCAGACTATGTCCGTCGTAGTGCGCATTTAAATGAATACAGATTTAATGTTGAGGAATTTAACAGCTTTTATAATGAGAGGGAGAAGGATAGAAGTTCGTTTCATGTGATAAGGGAGATAATTTCTCATCTTCAAGTAGGTGTTTCTAGTGATGAAGGATTTGGTGTTGTTTCTCGAGTTTTGTTAAGTATTGCTGCGCATAAAAATAGTCTAATTCGATTATCAAGAATGCTGAATCTTGAAGGATGGTCATGGCTTGAAAATTTAAGCTTTAAAAGGCCTTTTCAATATATAAAAATGCCTATTTCTCAACATGGTAAAGGTGGATTTAAAATACGTTATGGAAGAGCATATAATACTGGGTTTGGTGCAGTTGGTATTCATCCAGCAACAATGTTTTTGCTTAATGGTCTCATAAGAACTGGTTCAGTTTTAAAACTAGATAATGCTCCATGGCACGCCCTTGTCATTCCTGTAGATAATATTGATGGGCCAATCGTTGAACTGAGAGATGGTAGTATCGTAAAAATAGAAAATTTTGAGGATGCATTAAGAATAAATGAAAAAGTATCTAAAATACTTCATCTAGGTGATATCTTGATTTCTTATAATGATCTGGTGCGCTCTAATGCTAAGCTGAAGAGGGCTGGTTTCTGTAATGAATGGTGGCAATTATTGTTTCTAAGGAAAATAAGAGAGAAGGCTAATCTTAATTTAATAAAAAAAGATATGAATCTTGATGATAAGAGTATAGAAGACATACTTAAGGGAAAAATATTACCCAGTGACATACAAGCTGTTAATTTTTCAAAAAAAATAGGAATACCTCTTCATCCTAAATATGTGTTTAATTGGGATGCGTTATCTGTTAGTGATTATTTGCAATTAAGAAAGATATTACAGGCATCACGATTTACTTTTCAGGATAGTAAGTTGCTTATAAGATATAATTCGGAAATTAAAAGATTATTTAAAAAGTTGTTAGTACCCCATATTGTTTCAAGTGGTTTCTTAGAGGTTAATGAAGGACGAGCATTACTTTCATGCCTTGGTTTTGATACTAATATCACTTATGAAGCAATTAAGTGGATGAATGTTAATGATATAATATTTCTTGTTTCAGGAATTATCCTCATACCTAAGTATGTAAATAACGTGAATGCATCTTTAATCATTAAAAAACAGAGGAAAAGCAGGATTGTTCACACTATTATACCATTTAATGTTGATGATCTGGCTACGATTAATGAAAAAAGCGTTAATGCATTACTATCTATTAGAATCTGTAAAAACTGTAATAATGTAACATATAAATATCAATGTCCTACGTGTGGATCACGAACAATTAAAGGTTATTATTGTCCGAGATGTAAAATATTTATAGATTCTGCGATATGTCCTAAATGCAATTTAAAGGCAGACATCTATAACGTCTTCTCTATTAGTATTGAAGAATATAGGAATGCTATAAAAAAAATAGGTTTAGGATCTCCAAGTACATTGAGGCCAGTAAAAGATGGTGGAGGTTATGAAATAATTGAAAAAGGAATATTGCGTTCACTAAACAATGTGTCAGTGAGCAGCGATGGGATAATAAAAATAAGGATAACCAATGCTCCGCTTACACATTTTAGGCCAAAAGATATAAGTGCTAGTGTTCAGAGATTGAAATCGTTGGGGTATAATTATGATGCTGATGGAAATGAACTGGTTAATGAAAATCAGGTTATAAGATTATTTCCGTACGATGTAATACTACCAAAGCATGTTGGAGAGCTGCTTCTAAATGTAGCTAAGTTTGTAGATTCTGAATTACAAAATATATACAAGTTACCGTTATTCTATTACGCATCAGATTTATATGAACTTATAGGACATTTAATCATAGGGTTTGCTCCTAACTCACGTGTAGGTGTTATTGGTCGTATAATTGGATTTAGCGAGTCCGATGTATTGTATGCACATCCATCATGGCATGCGTCAAAAGGTAGATTATGTAACGGACAGGAAGATTACATCGCATTAGCACTTGATTTGATTCTTAACTATTCATCAAAATACTTAGGGTATGAACATTATCCATTTATAATAAATATGCATATTGATGAAATTAAGCTAGTAGATGAGCCATTAACGATTTATGACACATCATGGATTGGCGAGAAAGCATCCTCAGTAAACATTAATGAAGAAGCTATTTATAATAATTTAATGTTTTACCCAGAATTTTTAATCAATCCAGTACAACAATATTCTCGAGATCTGTTAAATAACTTGGAACTTTATTTGAATATAATATCAAAGCTTGAATACATTGACACTGAAAAAAGCTTAATTATTATTTCTGCTCAACTTATTCCTATCTTCAAGAAAAAATTGTTAAGGTATTTGACATCAGGATTTGTCTGCACAAAGTGCGGAATGATTTATAAAAGACCCCCACTCAATGGTTTGTGCATTAAATGCAATTCTCCACTGAAGACGGTAGAGGATTCAAAGGAACTCACTAAATACATAATTATTTTTGATAAAATATCAACAATAATTAGAAAACAACCAAATATAATACAAAACATTGCTAACACTATTCGTGATATAATTAAGGAAATAGAGATTGAAGAGAAACTCGATCGTTTCTTTTAAGCTATTACTTTTTTTTCACCGTGAGCAAAGAATAGAAAAGAATCTCTTTAAGTGATTAGATTGTATTCTATTATTGCACCGATTAAAAGAAACGCAGCAACTATTCCTATTATGATGATTGTTATAAATAGTTCTGTAAGCACTATCCCGTATTTTCTGGTTTTTAGCGCTTTTACTATGGAATAGACAAATATTAGGCTTTGAACTGCTGCAAAACCATATGATATGTATTCAAACCAAAAATGCGGAAAGAACATAGTGAGGAGAAAAAGTCTTCCTCCTAAGTTACTTCCGTACTTCACAATACTTATAGCAGCGAACGCTTGACCAGTATTATATGCTATTACCATTGCGAGAAAGATTCCGATGAGAGGTATTATCATTAGTGTGGATAAGAGGAAATTATTTTTAAAAATGTCCAATGGCCCATTAATGCCTTGAATTGTTCTATTTAGATCATTATACATGTTTTGCGCATCACTCACACTAATGTATCCCACAGATCCAAAAAATGTAACACCAATCAAAAGAATAATACCTATTATTCCAATTATAATTCTTATGTAAAACGGTAGCGCACTTTCCATTTTCAAGTTTTACACCTAAGATAACATATACTTCTCAATATTTATTTTTAAGCAGTAGCTATCTTACATATAATTCGACAAGAAAGCCTAGAACTTTGTTTCTGGGATGTCGATAGGTCTAAATTATGTTGAATGGTATTATTCTTGAGCGTGTTGCTCGAATGAGGCTCGGATGTCCAAAGGCTGCTCTGCGCTGAAGTTGGGGAGGAGGTTCGGACGAGTGAGGATGAGGCTATATGTTCATGCCAGGGGCTGGTTTGGCACAGCCCAGAACTCGGTACGATGAAAGCTGTTGAAAGCCTAAGGAACCGAGAATCTCCCGGCTTCAGCCGTGGAGAGTGTCAAGCCAACATTCCTCCCTCATTTTATGGGAGGCTTTCGAGGTGAATGGCTTTAGCCGTGGAGAGACTCACGCACCAACTTCTTAGATGTAGCGTTCTCTAATGCCTTAAAAAACAGTTTCAAAATAGATAGACTTAAATAGAGATAAGCCATAATATCTTCTTGATGGAGAAGCTTTACACTCTCAAAGAGGCTAAGAGGCAGTGTTTAGCTGTCTTTGTCAGTATTTTCAGAGCAGATAGGTTTAAATATGGTTTGCTCATACGTTTTAATGTCCCCTCTGCTCTGGAAGCATGACTTCCCATGGGGATGGGTGGGCTGGGGTTGACCTTCGGATGTGGGGATGTCGGGTTCACCCCGAAAGTCCTCGATGAGCTAATCGAGAGGGAAGAGTTGAGTAGAGGTGATAAAACACTATGAATCTCTACTTAACTCAGAACCCCGAAAGCTATCCATGAAGCTCTAACTGAGATGGAATGAATAACAATAAAACGTTAAACCATCCGACAATAGTAGAGAGATATTAGACTACAAGTAGAACTGTTTTGTTACTATTATTTGTTTGAATCTTTGTTTAAAATTAAATATTACTTAAGTAGTATAAATATGGGAGAAGAATTGCTTGAGGAAATATCTGCCGGAGTTGTAGTGTTTAGAAAAGAAAATTCTACTAGGAAGTATCTATTGCTTAATTATCCGGCTGGGCACTGGGATTTTCCTAAAGGAGGGATTGACAGTAATGAAACACCTAAAGAGACAGCTATACGTGAGGTTAGGGAAGAGACTGGAATTACTGATCTAAAATTTGTTACTGGATTTGAGGAAAGAGTGAGTTATTTTTATAGAAAGCATGGTAAAACTGTTCATAAAGAGGTCATATATTTTCTTGCTGAAACGAAACAGGAGGTTGTAAGCTTATCATGGGAGCACATGGGATATGTTTGGCTGATTTTTAATGATGCATATAAAAAACTTACTTTTAAAACATCAAAAGATATACTAAAGAAAGCAGAAAACTATCTTCTTACAATATTAATATAGTTTTTTATAATATATTAATGTTTAATGCATAGGTTATATAAAATATTAGTAAGGTGGTTATAGTTATTGTTATCATTCCCATGTAATCTAATGTTTTTAGTTTTACTTCATAAAGACTTGTTGGGTTTTTTGTTGCTCCAAATGCTCTGGACTCCATTGTTTCAGCAACTGATCTTGCTCTTCTTATTGCATTTACTATGAGGGGAATAAATATTGGTATATAATTGCGTACTCGTTTTATTGGATTTCCCTTCTCTGTCTCTAAACCTCTTGCTCGTTGCGCATCGATTACAGCTTGTATATCCTTAAGCATTGTAGGAATAAATCGTAAAGCCATAGTGAATGCCAATACAAAATCATAAGGTAATCCTAACTTATAAAGTGCGTACGCTAGATCTTCAGGTGATGTGGTGCGTAAAAATACCATGAAAATGTTTACTAACGCTAAAAGTCTGAGTACCATTGATAATGAATAATAGACATTCATAGTAAACAGCATATTAAATCCAAATACCATTATTATTAATATTATGAGTCCCCTTAGTGATTTTAGCCATAATTTCATCATTCGCGCTAGAATAATTGGTATTATTGTCAAAACAAAGATAAACAGCGTATAACCGAATTCTGGCTTTAATAACGTCAGGATGCTGAAAAGTATTGCGTATAACATTTTAGTATATGGTGTAAATCTATGAACTATTGTAGAACCCTTTCTGAATTCTAATACTTCACTTGGTATCATCATTTTTCACCATTTTTAAGAATGCCTCAACAAATTCATTAACTTTTATAATGTTGTGTGGAAAGTAATTGTTGTATTTACTGAATAGCCATGAAAGATAACCTACTTGATTAGACAACAAGTGTGCCGCCTCTAAAAGTGACAAGTTCGGGAGTATATCTCTTGCATGTCCATCCGCTAGAATCTTGCCTTTAGATAATAAGATAACTCTAGGTTCTATATCAGCAACGAAATCCATATCGTGTGTTATGATTATTATTGTCTTACCTTTACTGGCAAAGGCTCTTATCAGCTCTATAATCTTATTTTTTTGAATTTGATCTTGCCCTATTGTAGGTTCATCTAGTATTAATATTTCTGGGTCATAACATACTACTGAGGCTATCGCAACTCTTTTCCTCTCTCCACCACTAAGTGCCAACGGTGAGACTTTCTCATATTTAAGAAGATCAAACATCTCTAACGTTTTCTTCACTTTTTTCTTAATTTCATCTTCAGGGAAATCAAAATTTTTTAGGGCAAAAGCAACCTCATCCCATACCGTTTCTGCAAACAACTGGTAGTCAGGATTTTGAAAAACAAAACCTACTTTTTTAGCTAGCGTGGCTACTGTAGTTTTTCTTGTATCAATACCAAAAACTTCGACAGTGCCTCTTGTGGGTTTAAGTAATCCTATGAAATGTTTAGCTAAAGTTGTTTTTCCTGCACCGTTTTCGCCAATCAGTGCAACAATCTCACCTTTAAGAATAGTGAGATTTATGTCTTTTAAAGCATTAACTCCATTAGGATATGTAAACCACAAATTATTCACACGTATTGCTTCAGATATATTCTCCACTTTTCAAAAGCCTCCTCAGCTGAGATTGGTGGTATATCACTAAGATTAACCTGTGATTTCAAAGTTTTCCAAATTTCAACAACTTTAGGGATACTTATACCTGCGCTCCAAGCAATATCTGATTTAAGAATTTCCTTCGGTGGACCAGACGCTATAATACTGCCTGATTTCATTATAAATATTAAATCAGCATGTTTAGAGAGTAAATCTAACCGATGTTCAGAAACTACTATTGTTAGTCTTAATTTTCGTCTGAGTTGTTCAAGAAGTTCAACAATGTTTTTAGCGCTCATTGGATCAAGGTTGCTTAAAGGCTCATCAAGCACTAAAATTTTTGGTTGCATTGCTATTGCTGCTGCTATCGCAACTTTCTGCTGTTCACCACCACTAAGTTCATGCGGAGCCTTCTCCCGCAAACGTTCTATACCAACAACATTCAATGCCCAGTCGACCCTCTCTTTAATCTCTTCTTTTCTAAATCCTAGATTCTCAAGTCCAAACGCTATATCTCTTTCTACACTTAACGTTAAAAGCTGATTCTCAGGATCTTGAAACACCATTCCAACATATTTTGCAAGCTCAAATGTTCTGTGTTCCTTTACACTTAATCCGTATATCTTCACATCACCCTTTAGATCACCAGGATAAAAATTTGGTATTAACCCATTAAACGTTCGAAGGAGCGTTGTCTTACCGCAACCACTAGGTCCAGTAATAAGTACAAACTGGCCTTCCATAATATTCATATTAATATTGACCAGTGCAGGATAATCAGACCCCGAATACGTAAAACTTAAATCTTTCACAGATATAGCAGGCTCTATCATTCTGTATTACCTCTATAAGTTACGATACGCTATTATTTAACGTGAACTACATTATTTAACGTGAACTACAAAATTTTTGGTAAGAAAACATTATGGCTGACTACACACTTCTTGTTTCCAAGATGGAACGAAATGAATTGGAAGTCTAAAAAGACAATGAACAACAGATCAATGAGTATCTTAGGAGCAAGCATCTCCCGTTTTAATCGTGGAGAGTGTTAATTCACAGTAAATGTAGCAAAACAATGATAATCTCATAGAGAATGATTACACCAAATTAGTGTAAAGTATTTTAGTCTCATAATTTTTGTAGATTCGAGGAGGTGTAATAAGAATAATGGTGAACATACTAGTCACTAATGATGATGGAATATATAGTCCAGGATTAGCATTACTCTACAATGCAGTGCATGATTTAGGCAGCGCTGTAATAATGGCACCAGAAACTCCAAAATCTGCCAGCGGATTAGGATTAACATTACATAAGCCTCTTAGAGCAAAAAGAATGATAGTTAATAATCTAGAATTATATGCGATTAACGGTACCCCAAGTGATGTGGTTCATGTAGCATTTCATACGTTGGACAAAATAGATATTGTAGTGTCAGGAATAAACATAGGAGATAATACAAGCATACAGGTTATTTTATCATCCGGAACAGTAGGCGCGGCCGCACAAGCAGCTATTCTAGGAATACCAGCGATTGCATTCTCTGCGTCAATATTGGATGAAAATGAACTCATTTCTAATCAAGAACTATCTGCAATGATAATGAGAGTTTCAAAAGAAATTACTCAATATGTCATTGAACATGGATTACCAAAAGAAGTTTGGCTTTTGAATGTAAACTTTCCAAACAAAGTACATCCAAAAATGCGTGCTAAAGTAGTACCGGCGGCAAAAATTAGATTCGCAGAATACATTGATAAACGTTTAGACCCACGAAAGCAAGAATATTATTGGATATACGGAGAACCAATAGATCCACCAAAAGATACTGATGTGTATGCGATAACAGTTGAAAAGAATATAGCAATAACACCACTTACATTCGATCTCAATGCAAAAATTACTGGAACCGTAGAAAGTATAACAGAACACATTAATGAGATTCTTAGATCTGAGAAAGTGACAACTTAAAAATTCCAATGAACTTTATTCGATTTTTAAACTGTTCATTAATTAATGTAAATAGGACAATAACTTAATAGGAAGATTTAAATTTTACTAAAATTAAAACTATTGTGGTGGGAATATCCGTGGTTGAGGCCTTAGTATTTATAACTGTAGAACCTAATAAGATCGATAAGGTTGGTGTAGATATAAAAAAGTTTCCGAATGTAAAAGAAGTCCTTGCAGTTACTGGAGAATTCGATATAATAGCTAGAATTGAAGCAAAAGATTTTTCAGAACTTTCAAAAACCATTAAGGAACAAATATTATCAATACCAGGAGTAGTGAAAACTGCTACGTCCGTAATAATTGAAAAATACTAGATCATAATGAAATTGCTCGAAACTAATAACCCCAAAACCATGTGTATTTATTTTTGCAACAAAAGTTTTATTCTTTAGAACCGAAGACATTAATATAAGTTATGATTATATTTTCCTGACAGATATGCCTATATGTTCGATACCCTTAACACTATTTAGATTCGATAAAAACTTGCGAATTTCATCAGAAGACCCATAAAGCGTATAGACCTGAATACAAAGACCTGACTGCAGTGCTAACCCTTGCTCGGCTAGTACTATATTTTTATTCATAACTTTCAACATGGCAAGTTTCTGGTAATCTATCTCATCACATTTATATGTTGCTTGGACAGTCCCTAAATAAGTTCCTGATTCAATCTTATCCCAACCTATTGTCGATAGATGATATTCGATTGATTTTCTCACGAAATCTGACCTATTTCTAAACCCTTTTTCTTCGATGGCTTTATCGATTTTTTCCACTATGCTTTTCGGAAGCGACAAACTCACAATCACCATGTTATATCAGAAATAACATATGAAATCTGTTTAATAAAGTTATTCATATTATGAAAAGAAAAAATTTTAGATATTAATGATTACATAAACTTATTAATCATGAAACATTCAGTTAACATAAATATTCATCTTTATATCTTTATTAGCAATTAATAATGTTGGTGCATTTAATGAGCGATGTGTCTATTAAGGTCAATAATAAAATAATGAAAGTTCAGGAAAACGTGCCTCTTGGAGTTGCACTTCACAAAGCAGGTATAACTTATTATGAAAGTTCTTTTAAATTTAATAGACCTAGAGGCTCTCTCAGTTTTGAATGGTGGAGCCCTGAAAGAATATATGTAGAAGGTTATGGTCCCGTTAATCATTATTTGATGAAAACAAAAAACGGCTTATCAATAAAAATTGAAAAGAAAAGACTTCAAAAATTATTCATGGAAGTAATGTCACCATACTTAAAAGTTGGATTTCAACATAATAGATTCTTTAGAAATAAAGTTAGTTGGAGCGTCACATGGAAACTCATGAAACATTTTTTACCGAATCCACGCATGCCTGAACGTATAAAGGATATAAAAAACCTAAATCCAATTATTATTGAAACAGACGTAATAGTGATCGGTAGTGGTATAGGTGGTTTGTCTGCAGCCTTAAGTGCACGTTCTCTTGGTGCCAAAGTAGTAATATTAGAAGGCGATAACATACTAGGAGGACATTTAGGTTATGACCACGCTATTATTGAAAAACTTAACAAGACAGGCTCTGAAATAATTCAAGATTTATTGCAAGAAGCTGAGAGGTCTAAAATTAATATTATTAAAGGAACAGCGTTGACAGCCATATTAGATGATGCATGGATAGGTATTCAATTCGATGAACCGAGTGGAACACCAGTATTAGTTAAATCAAAAAGCATTGTAATAGCTAGTGGCGCACGAGAAATATTGACAATATTTGGTAATAATGACTTACCAGGTATTATTTTAGGTTCATCAGCGTTGAAGCTTCTCAACGTTTACAAAACAAGTATAGGAAGGAATATAAGTGTGATTGGGTCAAACAATTGGGCTGCAAGAATTGCACTACAATTTTCTATGCAAGGTTTAAACACAACACTCATAAGCACCACTGATAATATAAGTGAGTTTTATAAAAAACAAATCACTAGCTCTGGAGTTCGTTATATAAAAGGATATAGAGTACTTGAGGCAGTCGGAACCAAGCATGTAACAGGTATACGCATAACTAATAGTAAGGATACTTTTAATATAGACGCAGATGCAGTAATACTCGCATCGATGCGCAGCCCAGCAATAGAATTACCTAGCCAAATGGGAGTACCATTAGGTTTTCATATTAAGTTAGGAGGTTTTGTGCCTATTCATGGATGGAGCGGAGAAACAATAATACATAATGTTTTTATTGCTGGAGAGTTAGGAGGGGTCATTGATGAACCAGCATTAATACCTTTCAGTAAAGCCGCAGGTTTAAATGCTGCTTTTGTTTCCGGAATAAAGGTATCCGAAAAATATTTAGAAACATTTATAGATGAAGGTAAACACATGTTATCACCTGAACACTACTCTGCATTAGAGGAATTAGTAAAAAGTTTTGAACATAATGAAATTTTAAGTGTAAACGGTAGTGATACAGATGTTTTACAAAATACGTTGCATAAAAGAAGTTTCCTTTGTCCTTGTATAGATATAACGACAGATGATGTGAAAAACGTAATAAAAAAGTTCGGTTGGTTTGACATGGAGAAGATTAAGAGATATAGCGGATTAGGAACTGGAAAATGTCAAGGCAAGTACTGTTCTCTTGCATCAACGTTGTACATCTCTACCATAAGTAATGTAAATCCAATTCAAGTAGGAATGTTTAAGCTAAGACCCCCAACAACACCTATTCCTCTTTCGGTGATAGGAGGTTTTGAACAGTGAAAACTGATGTAATAATTATTGGCGGAGGTATTATGGGTTTAGCCACGGCATATCATTTAGCCAAATTAGGTTTAAAGGGGATAGTTTTTGAACAAGGGTATGTGGGATATGGGTCCAGTACACGCAATGCATCACACTTTAGAGTACACTTTTGGTCACCCGAAAACACGAAATTTGCAATAGAAGGAAGACGTAGAATATTAAAGTTAGCAACGGAGTTAAGTTGGAATCCATTACCAATAATTGGAGGTTACTTATGGTTAATCTATGACGAAAAAATATTAAGACAGTTTAAAGAAGGTAACAAAATATGGAGTTCTCTTGGAGTACCAGGTGTTTTCATGAGTAGAGAACAAGTGAGTGAAAAATATGAATATTTAAATGTTGATAAGCTAATTGCTGCATTTTATGGGCCTCAAAATGGTAAAATACACCATGATTTTGTAACATATGGATATTATGAAGCATTATTAAAGCTTGGGTTTAAAGTTTTTGAACATAAAAAAGTTTCATCAATAGTAGTTTCAAGCAATGCAGTTCAAGGAGTGAAAGTAGATGATTCGTTTATAGAAGCTGATAAAGTAGTTGTGTGTGCAGGAGCTTGGAGTAATGAAATATTATCAACAATAAACATTAAACTTCCGTTAATACCAGAAAGAAGGGAAATAGGTGTCACTGAACCATTCAAAATCATAATAGATCCATTAATAATTAATACTAAGAGTGGTGTATACGTTGGACAATCAATCAGAGGTGAAATAATGGGAAGTATAGATTACCCAGATGTTAAGGGATTAACAACACTTAGCAACACATTACAATGGATGTCACGCTATGCAAAAACTCTCATAGAAATCATTCCATCGTTAAAACATGCAAAGCTCATGAGGATATGGTCAGGTTATTATGAGACAACGCCTGATCACAGTCACATACTTGGTAGTGATCCTGAGTGGCCCAAAGGCTTGTACATAGGTACAGGTTTTAGTGGGCACGGATTCATGATGGCTCCATTTGCAGGAGAAGTATTAGCTGAATATATAGTTAATGAAAAAATACACCCACTCATGGAACCATATTTACCAACACGATTTAGAGAAGAAAAACTAATAAAAGAAACAATGATTATAGGTTAGTGGAGTAATGTTAAAGATATTTAATTTTCTTGGCGATATAAAAAGATTAGTATGGGGCATTCTTTTCAGAAAACCAACAAATTTTAGCTGGATCATTAATAATACATTAGCAGGTAGTGGAAAACCAATGAGCCGAAAAGAAATTGAATGGCTTTATAAACAAGGTATACGAGCAATAATAACACTTACTGAAGAACCTTTACCATCTAGAATACTACAAAACCTAGATTTAAGTGTTGATCATTTTCCCGTAAAAAATCATACAGCGCCATCACCAGAAAAGTTGCAACAAATCATAGACAGGATACATCATTATATATCCCAAAAAAAACCAGTATTGGTACATTGTGCTGCTGGACAGGGAAGGACTGGCATGATACTAGCTGCATATTTAATAAAGTTTAAGAACATGCAACCAAATGAAGCAATTAAACTTATACGTAAATTAAGGCGAGGTTCCATTGAAAAAATACAAGAAAAAGCTCTTTTAAACACATTTCGCACTAATTACCTTTAGGAAACACCTTTTCCGCAATGTACTCCGACAAATTATGAAAATTTCATGATAATTGATGAAATAAAAAGAGTTAAGTTTAAATTCTAGTTATGTAAAACATGTTTTCTGTAGAAAAAGAAAATGGGCCAACAGCAAGAATATATTCGGGAAGACACCGTAATTGGAAAACACGTATATGGCAATCTTTATGGGTGTGATCCAAAAATTTTAAACGATGAGGAAAGATTAACACAAATAGTACTTAATGCAGTTAAAGTCTCCAATGCAAGATTGTGGGAAGTAAAATCATGGAAATTTGGCGGTAGAAAAGGCGGCGTATCAGTCATAGCCCTTGTGTTAGAAAGCCACATTGCTATACATACATGGAACGAGTATAATTATGCAACAGTGGACGTATTCACATGCGGTAGTCACACAGATCCTGAGAAAGCCTTTGATTACATACTTAGTGAACTAAAGCCTAAAGATTATGTAAAGCATAAAGCTGACAGATCGTTAGAGCGTTAAAAAATAAATAGAGATTATTTTTCCCTTACTTAAGCTAGCGAAAAATTTATTTAACGATAATTAATATAAAATTAATGCCGAGGTGGGAGCCGAGGTCGCGATTAAAACATCGCATCGAGAGCTCAGCCTGGGAGAGCACCCGGCTGAAGACCGGGCTGCCGTGGGTTCAAATCCCACCCTCGGCACCTCATGGAGACGAAAAATGTATCCATACTATGAAAAAATGTCACAAAAAATTAGAGAGGCATTATCCAGTGAAACAGATCTAAAAAAACAGATTAAAAAAAATTTTAAGAGACGAGGTTTGAAAGCTATAAAACTCGCAGAAAGCAATGGTATAAGAAAAGTTTACACAATCGATGGAAAAGAACTCTGGATAGCTGAAGGTCGTAGCGGCCGTTACTTTATAATACCCATGTATTATTGCAGTTGTAATGGTTTCACAACATTAGTAGCCTCAGGAGAAAACGAACCATGCTATCATTTAATAGCACAAGCTTATGCGCAACTAAAAAGTATTTACTTAGAAGAACACTCAAACAAAACATACGATGAACTATTAATCGAATTACTAGAGATTCCAGTAAGAAGGAAGATTTAATAACAATAATCCTTAGCATTGTTTTTAAACTAATAATTTATTAAATTCAGAAATACTCACAATAAGAATAGAGCATTATTATTTAATGTAAATTTCTGGTCAGTTCTTCTATAGTATCTGCTATTGGAGTAAGAGATTCGCTATTTATGACTTTGTTTGCGGCTTTTACAACTTCTTGATTTTTTGGATTAAAAGCGATACTGTATCCGCTTATTGCAAACATCGGTATATCTATCTTGGAATCACCTACCACGATACATTCTCTGGTCGAAATACCATATTTTTTGCATGCATTAAGTAGAACAAGATCCTTATTATCATACTTTACATGCACTACAACTTTGCCAGTGAAAATTCCATTTTCAAAAATAAGTTCAGTAGCATACATATCATCAAATCTAACAATTCTATTTAACCTCTCTAATAATGGCATTAATCCACCACTTATAGCAATAATTTTAAGACCTAATGATTTTATTCGCGATAATGTTTCTTCAAACCCATCATTTACCGGTATAGAATCAAAGATTTCCATAAACTTATCATAAGATATACCCTTCCATAAAAATGCATCTAAGTATGCCCATTCTTCATAAGTAATCTTTTTGCTAAAATAAAGCTCCATGTTTATTCTTGCCTTATCCCATGTATTAAGTCTTTCATGTACGTATTGCCACACACTCTCGATCTTTGTTAACACTCCATCCACATCAAATACTACACACCTGTACATTGCATCTATCTATTAACAAATATAGAAATAAATTTTTCTTTCAGCATTACACAAAACTTAGACAAGAAAGCCTAAAGCTTTAGTTCTGGGATGAATTGCTGATAAGTTTAAATGTATCATCATACTATGTAGATCTGTGTATGAAGTGGGAGCCTAAAAGGGCGATGAACCACAAACCAATGAATACCTAGAAGCAAGAATCTCCCGACTTCAGTCGAGGAGAGTGTCAAAATTTAAAAATATACAGATTAAAATATGGGAGTAGATATTCATAATAGATGGAACAATGGTTAATGATTTAGTGGTCATTTTTGAGGTACATCAACCTTATAGAATTAGCAGAAAAATTAATGAAAAATTGAATTTGTTAAGAAAAATATCACTCGAAGAACTGGAACACCTTTACTTTGACAGAACATTAAACAAAGAAATTTTTGAACGAGTTTATTCAAAATGCTATAGACCTGCAACGCAAATCCTTATAAACCTTGCTAAAAAAAGCAGGGAAGAGGGCCATTCTTTTAAAATTGCGTTTAGCTTTTCTGGAATCTTTTTAGAACAGGCACAATTTTATACACCTGATTTCATAAACTTAATAAATAAATTAATAGATTTCAATGCCGCAGAACTCATTACACAAACATATTTCCATAGTCTAGCATCACTTTTTAAATCTCATGATGAGTTCATCGAACAGATAAAAATGCATATTGAAAAAATTCAAGAAATTTTTGGAATAAGACCCCAAATATTCGAGAATACTGAATTTTTATATAATAACAAAATTGCTAAGGCGATAAAGGACATGAATTTTCGTGCAATATTAACGGAAGGGACAGAAAAAATTTTAGGATGGCGCAGCCCTAATTATGTATACAAAGCTAAAAACCTAGACATAAAACTTTTACTAAGAAACTATAGACTGTCAGATGATATAGGTTTCAGATTTACATCCAGAACATGGTCTGAGCGACCACTTACTGCAGATAAGTATAGTGAATGGATTAGGAAATCTAGTGGCGACATAATCGTCTTAGCAATGGATTATGAAACTTTCGGAGAACACAACTGGCCAGAAAGCGGGATTCATGAATTTCTATATTGGTTCCCAGTTGAAGCATGGAAACGCGATATAAGATTTATATCACCAAGTCAGGCTATAGAGAAATATTCTTCAGTAGATGAGATTGATATTCCTGAGGATAATACAATATCATGGGCCGATGAAGAGAGGGATACGAGCGCATGGCTTGGGAATGTACTCCAAAAGCATTGTTTTGATTCGATAGGATCGATGGAAAAATTAGTCAAGATACTTAATAATAAACACTATTTGAGATTATGGAGACTGTTTACAACAAGCGATCACTACTATTACATGAGCATGAAAAAAGGAGGCTCTGGTGCAGTACACTCATACTTTAGCCACTTCAGTTCCCCATTGGAAGCATTCATTGTATTTACTAGAGCAATAACAGACCTTAATCTACGCATACAAGAAGAACTAAGAAAACCAGAATATCTCTATTACAGACTAACTGAAATTGAAACATCAGACACATTCAAGTTCAAATTCTACAAAGGATATGGTGAAGAATTAGGAATCGAAGCTGGAAATTTAATACAACTGATAGAGCATTTAAAAAACATCGACATTAGCTCAATAGAATTTCACATGGAAAGAGGAGATATAGCCAGATGGATAAAGGATGTACTAGGAGATTATAAACTCTCGAAAATGATAAGAAAAATACAAAATCTGCATGGTGAAGATTTAAGAAAAGAACTAATCAATATATTGCAAAATAGAATAAAACAATTATCCAATGCACATAAATAGATACACTAAATGAGCTACTCCACGACTGAAGTCGGGAGCTTCCAGTATGGAGTTTTACGCTAATTCCCTCATCTGCTGGTTTGCGGGGCTCGCAGTTCTACAATCCCATACCTAGAGGTATGGCTTATGTTTTCGCTCTAATTCAGATGTTATTCCGTCCACATCGGGAACATCCAAAATTTAGTGAACTAACATCATGTTTAAACTTTGTCTATTCCAAAGCTAAAAAGCTCTAAGCTTTCTGGGTTGGTGAGCAGTTTTTGAATAGATAGATTTTTACAGACGTTTTGAGTTGATTTTTTATGCCGATATGGGTCCTGCTTCCAATGCGAATAGGACGACAGGCAGGCGGGGGAACTTCCAATGTGCCGTCCTTCACCGTTGGCGGCGAAAGCCCTCGAAAGCGTTTGCCGATAGAGGGAAGGGACGAAAATCTATGAATCCCACAACGGTTACCCATCTTTATAAAAAAGACGCAATATAAATTTTTCTAATTAAAACAAGCTAGACATGAACAAACAATTGATTTTCAGTACTGAAGGTTCTACAATTTTAACCTAAAGAAGACGTTATATACCATGTATTGTATGATTTTAGATGTTCCTCAAGATGTCGAGAAAAGTCATACCATTTATATGTCAAGTATAAACCAAGTGACAATATTGATAATAGTATGATCTCTGTCAATCTTTCAACTTTAGGAATATTACCACCTAAAAGCTTTACATGCCCAATGCCTTTGGTAGCAATCAAATATATTGCTCTATATTCATGTATTGCATGCTTACGAAACTTGAGTTTAATATTGTAAAAAATATAAATTACTGATGGTGGAAAAATGAGAAGAAATATTAGATAACTCCTTCGAAAAGTAATAGTAGACGATTTAGCATCATCTATTTCTTGTAATAAATAATAATCATTCACTAAATTGTTAGCATTCATAAGCCTAATTATTGTATCAATCGAATTCTTAATGTGAGATGACAATTTGTTGATCATATTATAAAAATAGTAAACATAAAACAAAAACGAGATAATCATTAATGTCATGAATGTTGTGCGCATTTCTTGTATATTATAAATAATTATAAGATTTAGGGAAAGTAAGATTTGCGTACATGTATAAAAAATAAAGAGCAAAGAGATTATAAAAAGTAACGCTGTAGATCTTACTGTGTTCATTAATTATTCTCCCTCTTTATCTTTAACAGTGGTAGGCAATTCTGGTGAAAGATAATAGTATTCATTTATACTTTTTTGATACCTATCAAGCCATGAACCATCCTTATTTACTCTTGGTCTTCCAGTTTTTGGATCTCTTCGGAAAGTTATGCCTACATCATGCAAGAAAGTATTAATACCATGCTTCAGACTCATTATTTCATCAGCGTGCCCTTCGATTCCAGGTCTTCCAGTAAACAACATAATCTTTTTAGCAGCAAAATCATGAATTATCAAATCATGATCCACAACTAAAACAACCTTAGATAAGGACTCTGCTAACTTTCTGATCAGTTTTGCGACAACTAACCTCTGTTCTACATCTAAAAATGCGCTAGGCTCATCAAAAAGATATACATCAGCATCAGTTATTGCCGTGACAGCAACTGCTAGTGATTGTAACTCGCCACCACTAATTTCTGTGGTACGTCTATCCATTATAAGATGTAAATTTAAAGGACGAATGACTTCATCCATTATCCACTCTATTTCAGAAAATTTAGGATTAGCCAGTTTGAGCCACTCTCCAACAGTAAGATCTATTGGTGTTATAACTTGGGGTTTATAACTCATTCTCACTTTATTCCTTAATCTTGAATATACGGCCCCACTTACAGGTGTTAATTCACCAGCTAGCACTCTTACAAAGCTAGTTTTCCCTACACCATTAGGTCCTAACACGCCAACGACATCACCGTTAGAGAGAGAGCCAGGAGAGACCAACAATCTAAAATTATTGACCTTGACTTCTAATTCAGTCCATTCAAAAACTGGGAATTCTTCTTTGACAGTACTAGACAGTGGTTTCAGATCAAATTTCACGCTTTCCTTACGTATCCTTATGTTTTCGCTTGGAAGATAGCCATCCAAATAATTATTTATGCCTGGACCTACACTATAAGATGAAGATATAATACCATAAGCTTTCGGCTTTCCATAAATTATATGAGCATTATCAGAAACATAATCTAAAAATGCTAAATCATGTTCGACAACAACTACAATTCTACTAGGACTTATTAAACTGCGTATCAACTTAGTTACACGCATACGTTGGTAGACATCAAGAAAACTGCCAGGTTCATCAAAGAAATACGCATTGGCATCACGTAAATACACAATAGCAATAGCTAACCGCTGCAACTCGCCACCACTGAGTTCCTTAACTTTATGATCCAAGATACCCTCTAGCTCTAATTTTTCGATTACATCATCATACAAGCCACGTTCATCACTGTAACGCAATGCTTGACTAACAGTACCACTTATAAACGTAAGCTGAATTATATTTTGAGGCTTATATGATACGCGAATCTTATTATTATAAAGATCTTTTAAGTAACCTTGGAGTTCGGTTCCTTTAAAAGTTCTAATAACTTCATCAACACTTACTTCTTTATCCAGAATACCTAAATTTGGATGCAGCCTGCCAGATAAAATATTAAGTGCTGTAGTTTTGCCAGCACCATTAACACCCAAAATCCCAACAACTTTATTACGTTGAGGAATAGGCAACCCATACAAACGAAACATATTTTTACCATAAATATGAACAAGTTGTGCTTTTGGTTCATCAACTAAATTAATAATATCTATAGCATTAAAAGGACACTTATTAACACAAATACCACAACCAATACAACCATCCTCATCAATAGCAGCCTTCCCACTACCCTTATCTATGTAAACTATCTCTCTTCCTGCACGCACAATAGGACAAAACCTAATACATTCTTGATGACAATCCTTCGGCCTACACCTATCTTTATCTACTACTGCAATTCTTATAACCATCGAGCTCACTTAATGAAATAGCAAACTGCACTATAAATTATTCTTCATAATTTTCTAGTAATGTTGAATACGTCTCCTCTATCATTGCCTTTTCTTCTTCTTTAACTTTTGAAGTCTCTCCCTCTTTACTAACCGCAATATCTTTATCTCTAGCATCCTTAGCTTTAACAACAATTCGTTTTTCAGCAACTTTAACTAATATATAGCCACATTTAGTACATATAAAAGCTGGTTTACCATCTTTAGTCTTACTAGGGCGCATTAACCCCCCACATTTAGGACAAAACTCCAAAGTACAACACCTACAATAAAAAAAATCGTTAATAGTTTACTACTACTCTTCCTCCTCCCACTCACCCTCTTCTTCTTCCTCAAATTCTTCTTCCCACTCTTCTTCTCCAAACTCTTCTTCCTCAAACTCTTCTTCCTCTTCTTCTCCTTCCCACTCTTCCTCCTCTTCCTCTTCTTCCTCTTCTCCTTCTTCTTCCTCTTCAAAATATTTCTTCATTTTATAACCACCGCCCATTATGGGAGTAAGCATACATATAAACTTATCTCTTTATAGACCATTTCTACGATATTAATTTTTTAATAATTCCATCAAAAATACATATTTAAAAGAGGTCGATTTTAACCTAAGCACAAAAAACTCTAAAATAATGTTGTGAACCTCATAAATGAAGGATTTTAACTTTTGAAACTTTGTTCTATATAGTTCTTCTTGTTGAAATGTTTGTCTAATACTAACTGTTAACTAAATATTTGAGTCTGATTTTAACCTTTGCTGGTAATATTTTTCAGGTATTCGTCCTTAATTTTTTGTATAGAAACTATATGTTTTGGAATAATTACAGAAATTCCCATCATACTTCCCACAACCTCGATGTTTATAATGTAATCAGGGGTTTCTAAGTTAACCTTCCTATTTTTCACTTGTTGTGCGGCAACATCTATTATTTCGTGCATTGATAATGGAGAACTCCTTTTATTAACCGTAACACGAAAAGTCTTTTCAGGCTCAATTTTCTCTGCAAGCTTTTTAACTGCTTCCTCTAATTTTTCTAACGAGCTCTCAATTACGATTTCAAGAGGCACAATTTTTAGTACATAACGAAAATCCCATGGATGTTCGCCAGCATAACTTCTAATTTTTTCAACTAAAATAATTGGATCATTTTCTGTATAAGCGATCACCAATCCCGGTAATGGAAGTCTTTGAATATCAGGGTTAGGCTCCCCTATTTCTCTAAGCAAAACCCATAATTCTGATGCACAATCATCCTCACGACCCCTATAAGTTGAAACCAAAATTCCTTGCACACCAAACACCAAACTAAATTATAACCAACTTATTTTTATGGTTGTGCATTACAAATAGTTCGATAAGAAAGCTTAGAACTTTAGTTCTGGAATGAATTGTTGATAAACTTAAATATCTTTGAGGATTTATAGTTTTTGAGCGTATCGCTCGAATGTGGCTCGGATGTCCAAAATAAGGCTCCGAGCTGAAGTTTAGAAAGAGGTTCCAGCGAGCGGGCTATGGGCTATATGCTCATAGCAGGGGCTGGTTTGACACAGCCCAGAACTCGGTACGATGAAACCTCAGGTAGAGAAACCGAGAGTCCCCCGACCTCAGTCGCAGAGAGTGTCAATTCGCACTTAAAACCTTGTTCTTCAGATCAAGAAAGCAATAGACTTTAATTAGTATAAGTATTTATCATGTAACTATAAGCAATAATGATAGTAAATCACAAATCCTTAAATTTATTTTAATAGTATTTTTAAAAAAGTTATAATAACAAATATATTGTTATCATTATTAACAAGAGTGTGTAAAGTGTCATAATCATGAAAAATTTATTAGATAATTTAAGAAAATGCACGAAAAGTACTATTAAACCAATTATAGGCATCGACATGAGTACTATGATACCAAATGTTATGATTGTAATAGGATTTTCCAGAAAAATATTTTCTAATGGAATATTCGGTTTATTGATTTCTCTAAAGCCTGAAATAAAAAGTCCTATAAGAATTATTATTACTGACATTAAAAGTCCTATTCTGAAGATTTTCGATAATACATTTTCTACTTTCATAGCTATCACCTAGAACGGTATTGGTATTCCAAGCGATCTTAGGATTAGTTTTATTGCAGTGTATATTAAATAAAGTGAGAATAGCCTCTTTAATGTAATGTTACGTATCTTGGGCATATAATTAGCACCTACAAAAGCGCCTATTACAATGCCAACTACTATTGGCGCCACAACCAACGGCTTCACAAGCCCTCTTATAAAATATACAATAGATCCTGAAACGGCTGTTACTCCTATGATGAAATTACTTGTTGCTATTGCTACTTTTATTGGGGCATTCATTAGCATAGAGATTACAGGTACATTGATTAAACCACCACCAACACCAAGCATTCCTGCAACTATACCACCTAGTATCGAAACAAGGAATCCTTGGACGAGATTTTTCACACCATAATTAACAATGCGACCTTCACTTTTATCTAAAAACGATCCATCTAATTTTAGCTTTGATGCAATACCTTCGGATGTATTTAGTTCTCTGCTGGATGACTGAGCACTTCTTATCATCATGTATGAAGCGTAAAATAGCATAAAACTAAACGCTAGCGATATTATTTCTTCTGATGCATATACCGAGATCAATGCTCCGATGATGGATCCTGTGCTCATTGCAACTTGCAATATGACACCTAATTTTACATTAGTTATTTCATCCTTTAAGTATACTGAAGAACCCATCAATGATGTAGCAATTATAGACACTATGCTTATTCCAGCTGCAGCTCTAATTGGAACATTGAATACGAAAACAAGAAGAGGCACTAATATAATGCCTCCACCTACACCAAAAACAGAACCTATCAATCCGGCTATGACAGCAACTAGAACTAATAATATTAATTCTATTATTATCAACAGAAACACCTTAAAATTATGAAGATGTTATGTATATATTAGAAATATCAAAATATCTTTTCGCTAAGATCCTTGCTCTGTTAATATTTTTTCCCTTCGGGCCTATTGCTACTGCGAAATCTTTAGGATCAACAGTAACCTGAGCAACTTTTTCACCAGCTGGATTGCTAGTTATCCTCACATTCTTTATGCGAGCAGGCATTAGACTAGCTTTTATAATTTCTTCAGGCGTTTCTGCATAGCTAACTATTTCAATATTAACTTTCATAACACTCTTCAACTGATTTACTTTTTCTCCTCCTCTGCCTATTGCTAACCCAACATCTTCGGGGCGCACAATAAAAATAACTCTATTATACCTCTCATCAATAACACAATCCTTAACAACAGCACCAGTAAGAGATTCAAAAAGTCCTATATAACGAAGTTCTCTATTACTGAGCCTTATTTCCGGCATCCATTGTATCCTCCTCAGATGATGACTTAAAAATTTTCATTATCTCAGATTCACCAGGATTGATTATTGCTACAACAGATACGGTGAAAGGTTTTCCACAGAGCCTTCCCAAATCCCAGCTTGTTCCATCATAGATATAAACTGGAATTTTAGAAATTTTAGAATAATATTTCAGTGATTCAATTTTTTCGCGAGGTCCTTTACCAGCAACAATTATACCTGAAACATTTTTTGTTAAAATGAGATTCCTAACAGAATTATAACCTATTTCTATTTTTCCAGTTTGCATAGCAACTTTGAGTTCTCTCGCGATATCTACCATTTCGCATCATCCTCCTCACTGTTTAGAACTACTTGACTTATCAGCTTTTTCTTTAACAGTTATCTCTTTTTTCTCAGTTTGTTCTGTTTGTTTTTTAGAGATTGCCTTGATTGAGCTGGAATCAAAGAATACACCAATATTACCAGAACCATACGGTATAAGTTGTCCAACGATCACGTTCTCAGCAACGCCTTTCAACTTATCAACATCCCCCCTTGCACTAGCATCATAAATGTTCTTAGTTGTTATCTCAAAAGCTGCCTTAGCTAAAACACTGCTTTTATCTTTAGCTATGCCATGTCTTCCTATCTGTCTTATATTACCAGCCATGGTCATCATGTCAGCTACCAACATGAGATGTCTCATATCCACCTCAAGACCCTGTTCTTCTAAAACTTTACGAGCCTCTTGTATTAAAACTTGACGTGCGGCCTCTATACCCAAAACCTGATATACTTCAAAAATATCATTACTAATAACCCTTTTGGCATCCACACCAGGCACTTTCATAACAGCCTCCATATTAGATCCTTCAGTTATGATGTACCATTCCTCCTTATCATTTAATTTACCTCTTTTCACGATAGCCCTACGTATACCAGGTATTCCTTTGAGCCTTATGTCAAGAATCTTATTCTTTAACATGTTAATCTTAGCATAAGAAAATTCCTCAAATTGAGGGATAACTCTAATAATTCCGGCATTGTAATCCTCAACTTCAACTTCCACATTCCTTACAGCCTTAAGAAAGTTAATTACTGTATCTAAAGAAATGTCTCTCTGCTTGAGTTGATTCAGGTTGATATAGAGCCTAATTTCCATAGTCGTCAAATCAATCTCATGTCTATCGAGTATTTCTTCTAATAATACTTCCTCTATATTCTTGGCAACTTCTTTAGCCAAATTTAAATCTTGAGCATATTCATCCTTTAACGGTACTGTCATAGTAGGGGTTGACGGTTTTGATCTAGCATCAAAAATTTCTATGAGTCTTGGAAGCCCCAATGTAACATTAAGCTCCTTCACTCCTACATAGTGGAATGTTCTTAGAGTCATCTGTGTACCTGGTTCACCTATAGACTGCGCAGCTATGACACCGACGCTTTCACCAGGATCAACGAGTGCTTGTTGATACTTTTCAATAACCATGTTTATGAATTCATTTTTCGCCGATTCTGGCAAATCATCAATTTGCGATAATGATTCTATGGCTTGGTTAATGAGTTTCTCAGGTAAGTCTGCCTCTCGCATCATTCTAATGTATTTTGAGTATCGGCTCTTTGTGCTCATTGCTTCTCGCCACCATATTTCTCCTTAATACTAATAATTAAATCCTTAAAATCAACTGGTTGCCCAGCAATAGCTTTAGCAGGATCAACGCCATCCTCACCATAAATAAACTGTACAATATAATTATCTGAAGTTCTTACAGTACCATCATAATTAACGTATAAATCTAAAAGTGCGTTTATAAGTCTTCTCTGCATGTATCCGCTCTGTGAAGTTCTTACAGCAGTATCCACTAATCCTTCACGGCCTGTCATTGCATGGAAGAAGAATTCAGTTGGTGTTAAGCCTTTCTTGTAATTTGATGCTATAAAACCTTTGGCCTCAGCACTTATATCGCCCGGCTTAAAATGAGGTAATGTGCGATTTTGGTAACCTCTGTAAATCCTTTTCCCTCTAATTGTTTGTTGGCCAATACAGGCGGTCATATGTGTTAGGTTTAGCATCTTTCCTCTAGCTCCTGTTTTTGCGGTTATTAGTACGCTATTATTAGGCTTGAAATACTTTTCTGCAATACTTCCAGCATTGTCCCTGGCCAAGTTTAGCTCATTTATTATCTTTTGTTCTAACGTCTCTTCGAGTGTTGCACCAGGCTCTCTTTCAAGCTTCCTGTTCTTATAATCTTCGATAAGTTGGTTTATATGATCAATATGTACTCTAATTATCTCCTCAATCTTCTTATGCGCCTCCTCAGGAATATCCTCGTCATCAAGACCTATTGTGAAACCATAAGTATCGAGGTATCTTAATAGTGCCCAGCTAACCTTATCAATAAAATCGCTTGCAACATCAGTACCAAATTTCAAAATAATGCTATGTATTAACGTGCCAGCTTTCTGATCACCGATTGTGCTATGATCAACAACACCAGACAATAATTTACCTTTCCTAATCACAACCTTAACATCCTGTGGATCTAAATCGCATCTTGCTTTACCCTCGTAATTGATATTTGGTATTAGCATGCTGAAGAGTTCCTTACCACTTATTTTATCGTGGGGAATAGGATCCTTATATTCAGCAACACCGAGTATAAGAGATGCCTTGAATCTATCAACAACAGTAGATCTTCGTGTTAATAGGTAAGCAGATGATATATAGTCATGAATCATGCCTATTATTACACCACCATATCTTGGTGTTACCAGATGTTCTTTGACCTTCATTAGTATATCCATTTCAGCGCGAGCCTCTATATTCTGAGGAACATGAAGGTTCATCTCATCACCATCAAAGTCAGCATTGTACGGTGTGCATGTAATAGGATTAATCCTGAAAGTACGTCCAGGTAGAACTCTTACAACATGCGCCATCATTGACATTCTGTGTAACGATGGTTGCCTATTAAATATCACTAAATCACCATTCTGCAAATGCCTCTCCACTATATACCCAGGCTCTAGCTTTTCAGCTAACACATTTCTATCCTTAACAAATCTCAGATCAGTAAGTTTTCCATCAGGACTTAATACATAATTAGCCCCTGGATATTCAAATGGTCCTCGCTTCACTAGCTCTCTCAACCATGAAATATTCCATGATGTAACAACCTCTGGAACAGTAACTGTCATAGCAACATCATATGGCACACCAACCTCATTAACTCCAATACTCGGATCAGGAGATATAACAGTCCTTGCTGAAAAATCTACACGCTTACCAGATAAATTACTCCTGAACCTTCCCTCCTTTCCTTTAAGACGCTGGGCTAAGGTTTTTAATGGTCTTCCTGAACGATGAACTGAAGGTGAAACACCGGGCACTTCATTATCAAAATATGTTAGTACATGGAATTGCAATAAATTCCAATGTTCGTCAATAATCATCTGTGGAGCACCAGACTCTATATTTGCCTTCAACTTCTCATTAGTTCTAATTATATCGCCAAGCTTATGGGTTAAATCATCTTCAGATCTTTCACCAGACTCCAGAGTTATTGATGGACGCACGCTTATAGGAGGTACAGGAAGTACAGTAATAACAGTCCACTCAGGTCTTGTAACATCTGGATCAAAACCTATAAGCCTTGAATCATCACTTGGTATCTTTTCTAATCTGGCTCTAATCTCTTTTGGTGATAATGGTTTTAGTGTTTTCTGACCATTTTCATCAATCTCTTCATAAAATGACACGGGGCGTTCTAAGCGTATCTTATGTTTCTTTGTGCCACAATACGGACATTCATCAGTTTTTATAGCAATCTTAGATACTTTATTGATTAATGCCTGTTCAAAAATAGTGTTACCACTTCTCTTATATTTATCAAGTATGTTCAAGTATTTCTTGAATAATTGCGGATCAAGTGTAAGACGTCCACATTCCCTGCATGTTGATTGAAGGGCAGTATAGATATGCTTTACGAAACCAATATGGATAACAGGTTGTGCAAGTTCAATATCACCAAAATGTCCTGGGCATTGTCCTGGCAAACCTCCGCATGTTTCGCATCTCTGACCTGGTTCTAACGTACCTAATCTTTTATCCATTAGACCAAAAGGTATTGGTGTTCCATCCTCATCATACGTATCAGGTATTGTAAGGCTCACAACAGAAATTTTTCTTACAAAATCAGGGGACATGAAACCAAATTTTATATTTCTTATAACATATTTCTTAGATTCCTTCAACATCGTATTTCACCTCCTACACTCCCTTCTGATACCTCTCAACAACCTCTAAACGAGGATTGATCATCATACTCATCAATTCTTGTAATAAAAGCTTGAACGCATAAGAAACCTCAACCGGAACGATGTCAGCCTTCGGACCACAAACAGGACACACGTGTTCTCCTTTCTTCCAATCATAATAACCCATTGAACCACAGTTCTTACAAACGAATATTGTAGTTTTATCGGACATATCCATGAGTCTATCCTTTAATGTTGCAGCCGCACCATGAGCTATAAGACAATCCCTCTCCATCTCACCTAATCTCAAGCCACCCTCTTTCGCTCTACCCTCAGTTGGCTGATGAGTGAGCATTTGAACGGGCCCACGTGCACGAGCATGCATCTTATCACTAACCATGTGATGAAGTTTCTGGTAATACACGATACCTATAAAAATTTCAGCCTCGAACTTCTCACCAGTTAAACCATTGTACATAACCTCTTTACCTCTGGGTTCGAATCCTAAAGCCAACAATTCTCTCCTAAGTCTCTCCTCAACATTTTCCTGGAACGGTGTGCCATCTTCAATAACACCTTTAAGAGCTGCAACTTTACCAGCCAATGATTCGAGTAACTGGCCGATAGTCATTCTTGATGGTATTGCATGTGGGTTTATTATTAAATCCGGCACTATACCACTTTCAGTAAATGGCATGTCCTCCTGAGGTAATAACATACCAATAACACCTTTCTGACCATGTCTAGAAGCAAACTTATCACCAAGCTCAGGTATTCTCAAATCTCTAATCTTTACACGCACAAGCGGATTACCATCAATTGTATTAGTAAATATAACAGCATCCACAACACCTTTTTCACCATGCCTTAATGCTATTGAAGTATCTCTTCTTATTGGACCACCAAACGCTCCCCTTTGTTCATACTCCTCCATAAATCTTGGTGGGCTAGTTCTTCCAATAAGCACCTCTCCTCCTTGTGCTTCAACCTCAGGCGTAATCACACCATCAGGCTCAAGTTTTGAATAACTCTCAGGAACATGGTAATCTTTCACATTAGGTTGTGGTATTTCTATTTTGTCAGTTATACCACCTGGATACCGCATTTCCTCAGCTTCGTATAACCTAAAGAATGTTGATCTACCTAATCCTCTATCAACAGCTGATTTATTTATAATGACTGCATCTTGTATGTTATAACCAGTGTAAGAAAAAATAGCAACAACCATATTCTGTCCAAAAGGTCTCTTATTTAAGCCAATACTCTCGATAGCCTTAGTAGTAACAAGAGGCCTTTGAGGATAATGCAATAAGTGACCCCTTGTATCAACCCTCTTTGAGTAATTAGCTACTGAAAATCCGAGCGCTTGCTTACCCATAGCAGCCTCAAATGTATTTCTTGGTGAATGATTGTGATTAGAAAATGGTATTATTGAACCTACAACACCAAATAACGCAGCCGGTGAAATCTCTAAATGCGTATGTTCTTTTGTGACCTCCCCAGGCCATACTGCAATGTAAGCATTCTCTTCCTCTTCAGCATCTAAATATTCTATTACACCCATGGAAATTAGATCAGACCATGTAAGTTCTCCATTCTTTAATTTCTCAATTATCTCACCCGTTAATTTAGGTTCTCCATTCTCTACTATTATAAGAGGTCTAATGATCCTATTTGCGTCAGCGTTAATATGCACTTCACGACCTAAAGGCCCATTTACTAATGCGACATTTACTTCATAACTTATTTCACCTTTACGCCTAAGCTTTCTGATTTGCGAAACTAACTCCTCAGGATTCGGATGCCTACCAACTAACACATCATCAAGATAAACTTCAGCCCACTCTTTAGGAGATTTACGTAAAGGCTTAACATTAAGCAACTCACTAATTATCTGTTTCATGACAATAGTTGCTTCGCCTTTAGTGACTAAAGCAAGCAATGATAAGTTCTTCACCAATCCACAGTTAGGTCCCTCAGGTGTTTCTATTGGGCAGATTCTACCCCATTGTGTCGGATGCAAATCCCTTGCCTCATAATGAGGCTGACTCCTACTTAACGGAGAAACTATACGTCTCAAATGGCTAAGTGTCGATAAATAGTTAGTTCTATCTAAAAGCTGACTGACACCAGTCTTACCGCCAACCCAATTACCAGTGGCAAGGTAGTGCTCAAGCTTCTCAGTAATAAGATTAGGTCTCACAAGATTCGAAACATCAATATCCATATCCCTTCGACGACTAAGCATTTTCTCAAGCTGATATTTGATATCCCTTTGGAAATTCCTAAAAATACTCCTAAAAAGTATGCCTAACAAATCTCCTGCAAGCTTTAAACGCTTGTTCTTATAATGATCCTTATCATCAATCTCCCTTAGACCAAGACTAACCTCCAAAAGCCTACGAGCCATTTGACCCAAATACAATGCTTTAGTCCTACGATCTTCAGGCTTCATACCCAGATGCACAAGAAAGTTCTTATCAATAACTGTTAAGGCAAATTCCTTCCTTCTTTCAGCAGGTTTACCATGAGCCAAACGACTCCCAATATAATCAATCGCCTCGTCAACAGTCCTAATATCAGCTGTCTCTTCAAAAGAAACGCCCAATTCGTTCTGGATTCTTAAATCAGAAGATACAGCCTCAGCTATCTCAGCATCAGTCTTCATACCGAGAGCACGCATCATTATCACAAAAGGTATCTTTACAGGAACTGTGGGAAACCCAACATATAGGGCACCGTTCTTTCTTCTCTCGAGCGTCACAGGAACCTTCTGACCAGGAGTTGAAGAAAACACTTTCGCAATATGAACAGCACCAGACCCTGAAGGAGCAACATCAACAATAATCCTATTGACAGCTAAATCCTCCTGAGCAACTATAACACGCTCAGCACCATTAATTATGAAATAACCACCAGGATCATCAGGATCCATACCATACCGAACCTGCTCATCTCTGCTCATCTTGCTCAAAACACACCTATTAGACTTCACCATTATAGGCATCATACCAATAACAACATCCTTCTTCGTAGACCTTAAAACATCATCAATATAAAGCGACATTTCAAGCTTAATAGGCGCAGCATAAGTAAATCTTCGAAGTTTCGCATCTATCGGAGTAGCCCTGATAGTATAGCCCTTAGCCTCCTTTATAGAAGGCTCCTCAACCCTAACAGCACCTAGTTCAATATAACAACCAGGTATGCTAGACTCTATCCTACCCATCTCATCAATAATTTGCTGCAAACCATACTCAATAAACCTATTATAAGAATCCAAATGAAGACGCACTAATCCTTGTTCCTTAATGAAACTCTCTACAAGAACCCATGTATCATCACGTGATAATTGCTTTGCATCCGACACTTGTCTCACCCTGGTACTACATATCTATACATGACAGTTACACCAGATACCTCACTCTTCCTAATTATTTTAACTAAATCACCAGGTCTAGCACCAAGAGCCCTAGCAACAGGATCCGAAGCCCTAATCCAAGGCAACTGAATACCTTTCACACCCCACTCCTTCAATAATTTCTTAGCCTCCTCCCTAGGAATAAGAACATGATGAGGCACATACTCATGACTTAGCACATCAAACCTCTCTTTTTCACCTTTCGTCAATAAAACACCCCCAAACCAGCTTACAATAATATAAAAATCCCTTTTATAAACTTTATTATCAAACAAAAAATAGAACCCAAAAAATAGAATACTCCTAATCATCGTGAACTTCATGAATTTTCATCACCTCCCTCTCAGCTCTCGAGTGTTTTCACTGCTCAACAGTAAAGGATAGCACAGCGGTAGTTTCAAACTGTCGCTCAGCAGAACACACATTGAACGTCCAGCAGCATCAAAGCTAAAATCAATAAAAATCCATTTACTCAGAAACTATAGAACAGCCCATGAGAAAATCTCTCATCTTTCATCAAAAATAGATACAAAAATTGAACAAAAGAATTAATATAACAGCAGATATGAATATCAAGGTGAAACGAATCCACTATAAGATACCTAGAACAAAATTCATTAAAAATAAACCATTCATCCTAGGACTTATAGTAGCAATAATAGGATTGCTCTTAACAATAATATCAACGATACCAGTAACAAAAACATTCCAGACAATAGGAACAACAAACACAACGATAAGTCAACAAATACCACCAAATTACACATCATTAAACTCAACAATAACACTCACAACAAATAACACTAAACCACTAAGCGTTACACTAATAATCCAATACGAAAAACAAGAAAACATAACACAAATAATATTAAACAACACAGAAACATTAATACTCAAAGGATCACCCAAAATATTAATAATAAATAGCACACACACAATAAAATACAACTATCTAACGCTAGCATACCAAAAACCATGGCTAATACTTAGCTTACCAGGCTCAATACTACTCCTAGCAGGAATCATAGTCACAATAAAAAGCTATATAAACATAATAATAGAATCAGCAGCAGAATCTAACGTTAAATAATTAGATGAGATTTAGGTGATGTTTATTTTAGTTTTTACGAAAAATATTTAAGCTACAAATACTACTAATAAGCTGAGGTTTATACAATGAACATAACCAGATTTTTAATTAAAAAAACATTAATAACAGCACTAATGACCATCTTGATAGCCGCAATAATTATATCAGCAACGCCAAAAACATTAGCACAAGCACAAACAGGACCAGTATCACGCGAATATATACTTACAGGAATACGTGATGATTCACTAGCATTAACAAAAGTAGCAAGCGGAGATATATACTTCCACAGTTTCAGGTTACTACCAAGCCTCGTTTTACAATACCAAAACAATCCAAACGTACAACTTCTACCTAATCCAAATGGTGGATTTTACAGCTTCCTTTATAACCCAGTACCAATGAACGTTACAGGAGTATTCAATCCATTTGAATACAGAGAATTTAGATACGCGACAAACTTCTTAATAGATAGAAACTACTTTGTTCAAGGTATATTATCGGGTGGAGGACTACCAATGGTTACATCAATAGAGGCGTCGAGTCCAGATTATATTTATATAGCACCTTATGTAGATTCACTAAACATTCGTTTTGATGAAGCATACGCTTTCAAAATAATGAGTGATGTCTTAACTGCACATGGAGCAGTTCAACAAGGAGGTAAATGGTACTATGGTGGACAACCAATAACAGTAAAATTCTTCATTAGAACTGATGACCCAGTTAGATATAATTTTGGTATCTGGTTCCAAAATGAGCTAACAAAATTCGGTTTAACGGTAGAACCAATCTACGGTGATCTGTTTAAAGCATTTGCAGTAGTTTATGGTAGTGATCCTAAAGGGCTAGGATGGCAAATATACACAGAAGGTTGGGGTGCATCAGCATTCACCAAATATAGTGATGTAGAACCAGTACAAATGTACGCACCCTTCTATGGATACATGCCAGGATATCAAGTGACAGGTTGGTGGAATTATGCGAACACCACTCTTGACGAAATAGGTAATAAACTTCTTTCAGGTAATTTCACGTCATTACAACAGAGAAATAAATTATTTATTGAGGAGAATTTACTTGGTTTATCAGAGTCTGTTAGAGTTTTCATAGGATCTGGAATAGAATACTATGCGATACATAAAGGTTTGGAAGGCGCAGTGATGGATTTCGGTGCTGGTTTACCTAACAGATGGACATTCATGAATGCACGTTATGGTAACTCTACAGTATTAAGAGCTGGAACAAAGTATCTTTTCCAGGGAGCAATGAACCCGATAGGCGGATACCAGGATGTATACTCAGTGATAGTTAGATGGACACTTTATGATCCAGGAGATTGGCCAGACCCCCACACAGGTGTATTTGAACCTTGGAGAGTAAAATCATACACAATTCAATCTAATCCCGTAGAACCTACTGTTCCCGTTCCTTCAGATGCAATGATATGGAACACAACTACTAAATCATGGCAACCAGTCGGCAGTAATGTAAAAGCAAAAGTTCAGATCGTCTATAATTTTGATTTTAGAGGTGGATGGCATGATGGATCACCGATAACGATGAATGATGTAATATATCAGCTCTACATGTTCTTCCAATGGGCTAGTGGAACAACACCATCCGATTCATACTATACATCAGTGGTAGGTTATATGATCCCGCTAATTAAGGGTATAAAAATCATAAACAGTACTTCCATAGCAGTTTATGGTAATTACTGGTATCCAGATCCATCAATGATTCTTGATTTCTATGATTTCTTCCCAGCTGTGCCATGGTATTTATATGCCGCAATGGAGAAAGTTGTAGTTGATTATAATAAGGCTAGGTTCTCACAAACTGATGCTAGTGCTGCAGGAGTGGAATGGTTAAATCTTATAACTTCAGGAGATGCCGCATTAATAAAGCAAGCATTAACAGATATGATGAATAGTAATTTCGTACCAAAAGCTTTATCTGGATATATATCCTCATCAGATGTTGGTGCTTATTATCAGAGAGCGATTAATTTCATAAATACATATAATCATGCCATCATAGGTGACGGGCCATTTAAGCTTGTGGAATATAATAGTGCTTCAAACTATATACATGCTGTTGCATTTGAGAATTATCCATACGGTCCAGATAGATGGAGCCAGTGGGCTAAGGTACTTAAGCCAGAGGTAAGCATTAGAGTTCCACCTGTAGCATTTAGCGGTATTCCACTCACAATAAACATACCAGTTACTGTTGAAGGAAAGATTTATACTGATGCTACTGTGTATTACTATGTATATTCTAGTGCAAATGTTCCAGTATTAAATGGAACTGCAACACCATCTGCAACTGGGTTTACAGTAACTTTAAGTCCATCTGATCTTGCAAAACTATCACCTGGCACATATGTAGTGAAAGTTTATGTGCTTGGTGCACAATACGGTGTTCCTGTAACGGCATCTGCTTCATTCTCGTTAGTTCCTGGCACACCAACACCCACTCCCACTCCCACAACCACAACGCCTACGCCCACTCCCACAACCACAACGCCTACGCCCACTCCCACAACCACAACGACAACTACACCCACGCCTACGCCAACACCGGCACCCGGACCAAATCTGGCAATAATAGGTGGAATTATTGTTGTATTAATTGTAGCTATAGCGGCTATAATTGTGTTAAGAAGACGTTAAAAAATAAAATAATAATCTTTTTTTTATAATTCATAATTAATCTAAGAATTGAACCTAAACATTAGTCTTCTATTTCTCTCATCATCTGAAAAATGAAGTATTCAGTTGTAAGCTTAATTTTAAAAGTCATATCATAGAGTTGATGTCATGTTACTTTAATTGTGGAAATATTTTTATATGAGCTAAATGTAAAATAGTAAGAGGAATATGGGTTATAAAAGATATATTATTTTACGATCGATAAATTCAGTAGTTGTTATTCTTGCTGTAGTCGCTATAACATTTTTGCTTTTTGATATTGTTTTTGCAGACCAGGTGATAACTCAGATTAGACAGCAAACTGCGGCTGCAGTAACTTCGGGATGTAAGTATGGTGGGTGTAATCCTAATCTAATATCTAAATGGATAGAAGGCAATGCTACTCTTAGAATTCAGGCATTGGGTCTGAATAAACCAATTTGGGAGAGATTAATAGATTTTAGTTGGCGTGTTCTTACGTTTAATTTTGGTACGTCGTGGTATCAAGAAGGTGATACGAATGATATAACTGCACTAATATTGCAACGATTGCCTAATACGCTCATACTTTTTGGTACTGCAACTATAGTGACTATTATCATAGGTGTGTTGTTGGGCACTAAAGTGGCGACGAAGCCAGGTAGTCTTTCAGATAAAAGTGTTATTGTGTCTGGTCTTATAGGTTGGAGCTTTGCAGCTTGGTGGGTTGGTATGTTGCTAATATATGTTTTTGGTTATCTTCTTAAATATTACACTGGATTTGGGTTTCCAACTGGTGGCACAACCTCTGAACCAGCTCCAACTAATCCATTTTTATATACGTTAGATTTATTATGGCATTTAATACTTCCAGTATCTGCTCTTGTTTTAGTTAGCTATGGTGGTTGGGCATTGCAAACTCGTAATCTTCTCATTAATATTTTCACAGAGGATTACATAGTTACTGCAAGAGCTAAGGGATTACCAGATCGAAGAGTTTTATATGGACATGCACTTAAGAATGCTGCACCCCCCATTATAACTTTAATTGCTTTGGCATTAGCCGGTACTTTTGGTGGTGCAATAATTACAGAGGCAGTGTTTAATTGGAATGGTATGGGAACTTTGTATTGGAATGCTATATTGAATGGTGATATACCAGTTGTGATGGCCTTATTCTACATTAGTACCATACTTTTAGTATTGGCTAATTTTATAGCAGATTTACTCTATGGAATCTTTGATCCTAGAGTTAAGGTAGGTTAGATAAGATGAGCAGCTCATCAAAAACGGTATTAGTGCCAAAGAAACGTACATTGTTAATGGAGAGATTGAGAGACTTTTGGTATGAATATAAGAGACATAAAATAGGCATATTAGGATTATTGTTGCTTTCTATTTTCATTTTAATAGCTATTTTTTCACCTGTGATTGCACCAGTGAATCCGTATTACTGGAGACTCACTGAATATTGGCAGAATAATCCTCAAAGTGTCCCTCCAACTTGGGCAAGTTTATTGACTGGTAAGAATTTACCTTCTCCTGAAAATATAACAAGTTTTAGTCTTGTAAATACTACGTGGCATTATGCCTCCAGCGGAGAAGTGATTAGCCTTCCTGCAGTTAACGCATCGTTAGGGTTTGATTATACATTTGATGATTATCCAGATCCAGCATCAACAGTTCTTAGTGTTACTTTTGATTATTCTACGAATATGGGCGTGCAACTGTATTCAATTTATATTGTGCGACCGGACGGTCTTATCGTACCTATCGTTGAACAAAAAAGTTTTCCACAAATAAACGCCACTAAAACCATACAAACAGCTACTATTAAGTTATACATACTTAATGATTTAAATATAAATCAAATTTTATCAATATGGTTACAAAAAAATTTCAATAAAACAATAAGAAGTGAAAACCTTGCAGCGTCAACAGTTATTATGGGAGAACGGAAGTATATAGGTGAAAGTAAGGCACCAATACTTAAGGGTAAATATAACATAATAGTTACTTTCATAGATCTATCACCAGGATCACCAGTTCTAGCTATTGATCCTAATTTTAAAGTTAGGAGTATGAATTTATTAATAGGTGGTAAATCCTATGGACTTCTTGGCACGGATACGTTACACAGAGATTTATTCATGGGGATAATATGGGGTGTACCTATAGCTTTAATGATTGGAATATTAACTTCACTTATAAGCGTAGGTATAGGTATTATTTATGGTGTTGTGAGCGGATATTTTGGCGGAAAGATTGATGAAATCATGATGAGAATTGTAGATATACTCATAGCAATTCCGAAATTACCAATTTTAATTGCAATAGCTATAGTTTTTAGACCTAGTATATGGAATATTGTATTCCTTATTGCCGCATTTGGATGGATGGGAATAGCAAGAGTTGGTAGAAGCGTTGCATTACAACTTAAAGAAGTACAGTTTGTTGAAGCAGCAAAAGCTGTGGGAGCCAGTAACACAAGGATCATAATGAAGCATATAACACCTCATCTAACACCTTATGCATTTGCAAACCTTGCATTAGGAGTGCCTGATGCAATACTTACCGAGGCGAGCCTTAGCTTCTTAGGCTTAGGTGATCCAACGCTTCCAACATGGGGTTCAATATTACATGATGCTCAAGTATATGATGCATTAGGTAGTAATATGTGGTGGTGGTGGATTCCGCCAGGACTTTTAATAGCGTTAATTTCATTAAGTTTTGTGTTTATTGGTCATGCTATAGATGAAATATTGAACCCAAGATTAAGGAGGTTATAAAATGGCTTTACTAGAAGTAAAAAATTTAAAAACATATTACCATACTACTAAGGGCATCAATAAAGCAGTGGATAACGTCGGTTTTTCTGTAGAAAAAGGTGAAGCGCTAGGGATTGCTGGAGAATCAGGATGTGGAAAAAGTACACTAGCTCAATCAATAATACGTCTCGTGCCACCGCCAGGAAAAATCGTCAGTGGGGAGGTCATTTTCCAAAATGTAGATATAATTAAAATGGATGAGAGTGAGTTAAATAAAAAAGTACGCTGGAAGGGCATTTCAATGGTATTCCAGGGTTCAATGAATTCGTTAAACCCAGTTTACACTGTAGGATATCAACTGATAGAACCTTTGATTTACCATCAAGGAATGGATAAAACTGAGGCTATTAGTATAGCAGAAGAAAAGTTGAAACTAGTAGGATTGAACCCAGAGATTATTAAAAGATATCCGCATGAGCTTAGCGGAGGAATGAAACAGAGAGTAGCTATCGCTATGGCTCTAATGCTAAACCCACCACTGTTAATTGCTGATGAACCCACGACGGCATTAGATGTTGTTGTGCAAGCGCAAATTATGAACTTACTAAAAGAGTTACAAACTAAATTAAACCTCTCATTAATTTTCATTACGCATGATTTAAGTCTCATAGCGGAAGTGGCTCATAAGACTGCTATAATGTATGCTGGTAAAATAGTTGAAATAGGAAAGTCAGAAAGCATTTTCTACAATCCTTTACATCCTTATACTAAAAAGTTATTAGGTAGTATACCCAGACTCAGAGGAGAGATTAGAAAGCTTGAGTTTATTCCTGGTGTTCCTCCTGATCTGAGAACACCACCGCCTGGTTGTCGTTTTCATCCGAGGTGTCCTTTCGTGATGGATATTTGTAGGAAGGAGGAACCACCACTCATAGAAGTAGAATCAAACCACTACGCAGCATGCTGGTTATATGGAGGTAAATAGAGGAGGGCGCACGATGACAGAATTAAAATCCATAACTGCTACAGTTGAAGTTAAGAATCTTAAAAAGTGGTTTCCATTGAGAAGAGGATTAACAGCAATATTAACAGGGGAACCTCAAAGATATGTGAGAGCAGTAGATGATATAACACTTAACATTGAGAAAGGAGAGACGTTTTCATTAGTTGGGGAATCTGGATGTGGAAAAACTACAACCGGACGATTGTTAGTAAAATTAATAGAACCAACAGGAGGAACTATTAAGTTTGAAGGGAGAGACATAACTCATTTATCCAAAGAAGAGCTAAAAAAATTCAGGAGAGAAGCACAGATTATATTTCAAGATCCGTATGCATCGCTTAATCCAAGATTCACAATATCAGATATACTTCAAGAACCTCTCATAGTTCATGGTAATGCTTTAGAATTGAACAATCCAAAGGAAAGAGAAGAGCTTGTTGCAAAAGCTTTAGAGGAGGTCAAGCTAACCCCGCCTGAAGAATTTCTATGGCGATACCCTCACCAATTAAGTGGTGGACAGAGACAGAGAGTAGCCATAGCTAGAGCATTAATACTTCGACCTAAGTTCATTGTAGCTGATGAACCAGTATCAATGCTTGATGTATCAATAAGAGCTGAAACGCTAGAACTCATGCTAAACCTTAAAGAAAAATACGGACTAACGTACCTATTCATTACTCATGATTTAGCCGTAGCACGTTATATATCAGATAGAATATCTGTAATGTATCTTGGAAAAATAATTGAGTTAGGGCAAGCTTCAAGAGTTATAGAAAATCCATTACACCCATACACTCAGGCATTAATTTCTGCAGTACCAGAACCCGACCCAGCAAATCGAGCAAAAATGCGAGAAGTCCCAATACAAGGTGAAATACCAAGCGCAGCATCTATACCGCCTGGTTGTCGTTTTCATCCGAGGTGTCCTTTCGTGATGGATATTTGTAGGAAGGAGGAACCACCACTCATAGAAGTAGAATCAAACCACTACGCAGCATGCTGGTTATACGTTAAAAGATAGACTGAAACATTACCAGTATCGCAGGAATAACTTTCATATAAGTTTTTAAGTCATATCATATTTAGAAATAGTGTGAACTTAAAGATTATTGCTCTTCTCACAGATTTTGGCGTTGATAGTCCGTATGTTGGTGAAATGAAGGCTGTAATATATTCTATAAACCCTGAAGCAAAAATTATTGATATAACACACAGTGTTCCTGCGCACAATATAACTGTCGGAGCGTTTCTACTCTACTCAGTTTCTAAATTTTTACCAAAAGATTCAATATTGGTTGGAGTTGTAGATCCTGGTGTAGGAACAAGTAGGAATGAATTAATTTTCAGAACCAAACGTGGATTTTATGTAGGACCTGATAACGGTTTGCTTTATCCTACAGCCAATAGAGATGGCATATTATCGGTTCATAAAATTATCAACAAACTTTACATGCGTCCACAAATATCGAGAACGTTTCATGGCAGAGATATCTTTGCCCCAGTAGCTGCTTATTTATCATTAGGCGTGAGTCCGATTGAAATAGGCCCTGAAACAACTAGATACATAAAGACTGATCTACCAAAACCTCGTGTGCATGATGACTTTGTTGAAACACACATATTGTATATTGACATGTTTGGTAATTTAACACTCGATATTGATGTGAACTTTCTTTCTAAATTAGGGTGGCAAGTTGGTGACAATTTCTTAGTTAGAATTGGTGATGATGAATACAAGATACCGTTATTAGAAAGTTATGGATATTCAGAACGAAATTCGTTATTATTTGTCGTGAATAGCTTTGATTATTTAGAATTAGCAATAAATCAAGGTAATGCTGCACTCTTTCTTAAACTTAATATAGGAGATAGTATAAGAATTAGAAAATTATAACTGGAAAGATTGGCGATGATACTCATTGATGGATCATTTGGAGAAGGTGGAGGACAAATATTAAGAGTAGCAGTTGGATTAGCCGCATTGGCAAAAAAACCTATTGAAATAATCAACATAAGAATGAAACGTGATCCTCCAGGATTAAGACCACAACACCTCACCGCAGTTAAGGCTGTAGCATCTTTAGTTAATGCACATGTGGAGGGATTAGAAGTAGGTTCCACAAAAATTAGATTTATACCAAGGGGCATATCATCAGGCAATTTTATTTTTGACATTGGCACAGCCGGATCTGTAAGTCTTGTACTCCAAGCATTATTACCAGTTCTAGCGTTTACAAAAACACCAGTCAACGTTACTTTAAAAGGTGGAACAGCAGTACCATGGTCTCCACCAATAACATACATTGAGAAAGTTTTATTACCTCTACTCTCTAGAATGGGATTAAAAGCAGAAATAAAAATTATAAAACATGGATTTTACCCCAAAGGTGGAGGAATAGTTAACATAACAGTCTATCCTGTCTCTCAACTCAAACCAATAGAACTAACAGAACAGGGAAACGTCCAGCAAATCAGAGGTATTTCTCTCTCCGCAAGATTACCATCCCATATTGCAAAGAGACAAGCCCAATCGGCAGAAAAAATTTTACGCGAACATTTAGGAGACATAAACATTAATATTAACGTTATATATTCTGGACCTGAAGTTGATAATGTACTAAGTCCAGGAACCTTTATAGTATTATTCGCCGAAACTGATAAGGATGTGATAATAGGTAGTGATGCTTTAGGAGAAAAGGGAAAACCTGCAGAGAAAGTTGGTGAAGAAGCAGCCTTAAAACTTATGAATGAGATAAAAAACAGTGCAACAGTAGATGTACACATGGGCGACCAACTAATACCATGGATGGCATTAGCAAACGGCACCTCCAAAATTAAGGTTAGTAATTTCAGCTTACATGCATACACATGTATATATATCACAAAACAGATCTTGGGTGGTGAATTTAAAGTCCAAGGAGAATTAAATAAACCATCTATAATAGAAGTTAAAGGCATAGGATTCACGTAAAGATTCACTCTTGAAGCGAGAGAATTGACTTCTTTTCCACTTTGAAGGACGAGGTTTTCAGTTGTAAATAGAAAGTATTAAAAAATCTATTTTAAAACCATAAGATACAATCAATAAGCTTAAAGTAATGTTCAAGTCATGTGTCAATTTTATTAACTTAACCACGAGAACATTAAGTCTTAGAACTTTCTAACTATCAACTCTTTTAGTTTATCAATATTTGTCCCTAATTTAACAGAAATTTCTAGAGGATCTGCATACTTTTTCATTTTTAACTGTTCCCTTACATAATTAATCTTATCATTGTTACATAGATCAATCTTGTTCAATACTATCATAAAATCAGTTTTGAATATTTCTTTAACACTCTCTAACACGTTTAATTGATAATCTATAGGATAACCACAGGTTTCGCTTGGATCCAACATGAATATTATCATAGCAGTAGCATGCTTTAAAGCTGTTATTGCCTGAAGTTCAATCGGATTTCTTTCACTTAACGGCCTATCAAGTAGCCCTGGAGTATCCATTATTTGTATTACTTTTGAACCAGCCTTTATATGACCAATCGCAATCTTTCTTGTAGTAAAAGGATAAGACGCTACCTTTGTCCTTGCAGTAGATATTGCGTTTACAAGACTAGATTTTCCAACGTTTGGAGGACCACCAACCACTATTAAAGGATAATTATTGTCTATCGATGGAAGTAGTGATAATTTAACACGAGCATCAGACAATATCCTGAACGCTTCTTTCCTCCTCTTTATTATTGATGACAATCTTCCAATACCTTCACGCCAATCCTCTCTAGGATTCTGTGATCTTTTAATCTTACTCACGTATGTTCTACGTAATTTCCTTATACTAGGCAGTATACCGATAACTCTCTCAATAGAATTTTTGAATTTCTCTCTCCCAATTATAACATCTAATAGCTCATCATAAAAAGCACTAATGTCACCGAGACTTCTATACCAATCCCTAATAACTTTTAACTTATTTTCTACATAATCATAACTAATTACAAGCTTTTTAACTAACAACCTTCTTGTATAAAGATCACGATCTCTAATTTGTTGAATAGAAGCTCGGTTTGCTCTACCTAATGCGATCTCGATCAACTCATCTGGTTCAGGTATCATAGGCATTTGTTCGAATGGATTCACATTTTTTACCTCGTAAATAATATAAAATAGAGAAGTTTATATATTCTTGAACATTTTATAAATCGATACTGATATGGCCCAACAAGAAGAAATTACAGGTGCCACGGTAGTTGGCTTAACGTTTAAAGATGGCATTGTGATTGCTGCAGAAAAACGCGTAACACTAGGTCCAAGTTTAATGAGTAGAGGAGGAAAAAAACTTTTCAAAATAACCAACAAGATCTACATCGGAGTGGCAGGCATAATAGCAGACATGCAAGCTATATCAAGAACGTTAAGCGCAGAATTAAAAATATATGAGTTAACAAACAAAAGAGAACCCAGCACAAAAGCAGCAGCAAAACTACTCTCCAACATACTTTACAGTAACAAATTATTCCCCTACTACACATCAATCATAGTGGGTGGTGTAGATGCCACCGGTCCCCACATATACGTCCTAGACCCATTAGGATCACTCATAGAAGACAAGTATGCAACGCTCGGGACCGGTGCGGAATTAGCAATCAGCGTAATCGAAGGATCCTACAAAGAAAACATAACAAAAGAAGAAGCAGAGAATCTAGCCTACAAGAGTGTAAAACTAGCGTGCGAAAGAGATGTATTATCAGGTGACGGCGTAGACTTAATCATTATAACAAAAGACGGTGCAGAAGAAAAATTCTTACCCATTAAGTAATTTTATAACCTCAACATCTAATACAACCAAATACTCGTGAGGAGCGGTCGACTTAACCTTACGCGAATACATAATTTTTTTAACCTTACAACCAACCCCATTAATACTATTATTAAATAACCTTACAGCCTTCTCTACAGGATTAGGCTCGCTTTGGAAACTATAAAAATGAATCACACCATTAGATTTTAAAGCCATGCATGCTGAGGATAAAAACTCATGAGATTGGGATGGATGATTCATTATCACCCTATCAGCAACATTACGCAGCATCTCTTGAATGATCACACGGGCATCACCATGAATCGGCACTACTTTATCACTAACCTTATTTAATTCAATATTTTCAACAAGATAATTATAAGCATCAGGATTCAAGTCAATAGCATACACTTTACAATCAACCTTTCGAGCAATTTGTATAGCAAAAGGACCAACACCAGAAAACATATCAACAACAACTTCTCCTTTCTTCACTAAATTTGCAACCCTATTATGCTCCCAGCTCAATCTAGGATCAAAAAAAGCCTTAGTAACATCAACCAGAAAGCGAGCACCATACTCCTTATGCAAAGTTTCAGTTATAGGCTCACCTATTATAAACTTAAGATCCCGAACTCTATAGACACCACGCACAGATCTCTTGGCATAAACAGCACGAACATTTTTATGAACATGCATCACAGCCTTACCAATCAGTTCAACCTTAGACCACAACTCATCAGGTATCTCAATAAGTGCAATCTCGCCAATTATATCAATAGAACCAGGGACAAGAGCTAACTCAGCACTAGTGAGACTCCTCTCCAAGACATCATAGAGACTCTTTGGAACAACCTCACGCTTTGAAAAAACACGATCAACAAGTTCAACATTAAACCTAGATAAATACTCTATCTGATTAACCTCAAGTTTACCTATCAATGGAAATATTATGTAATCACCTTCTCGAATCGGATTATACATTCGATCGATTAAGCCGTTCTTATACAACCACAACCTAACATCTTCCGCATAAACCTTCGGTACTTTCAACCCCTTTTTAGACTCTTCACCGCACACAACTTCCCACTAAACTTAGAAATATAAAAAAACTAATAACTATTTATCACTTTAAGTGCAGCTTCAATACCTGCACCAACACGATCAATCAACTTCATATCCATAAGTGCGGCCTCTAATGCTGAAACAGTACGAATTATATGCCCAGCGTTCACCATACCCATAACTCCTATCCTCAAACCAACATTCTTAATAGAACCTATCTCTCCAGCCACAACAACACCATATTTCTCTTCCATTATTCTTCTCAATTGTTTCGTATCAACATTATTCCACTTTCTAGATGCAACTACAGTCTTAGACCTAAACATCTTCTCAGGCATTATAGGTATGTTTAACGCCTCTAAGGCAGAATACATAGCAGCAGAAAGTATTTCATGACGCTTATGATAATTCTCCAAACCCTCTTCAAGTATCATAGTAAGAGCTTCATCAAGAGCAAAAAAGAGAGGCAGTGCAGGAGTATAAGGAGTCTCAGAACGTTCATGAAACTTAAGGTAAGACTCTAAATCAAAATAATACGTTCTCCTCTCTTTAAGCCTCCTGCTCTTCTCAATAGCATCTTTACTAACAGAAACAAATGATAGACCAGGCGGCGTTGCAATACACTTCTGACTCCCAGCAATATGAACATCAATGTAAGCCCTATCAGTAGGTAGCTTAACACCACCCAATGCGGAAATAGAATCCACAATATACAAAATCCCCCTTTCATGAGCAAAACTACCAATCCTTTCAACATCCCAAACAGAAACACCAGTAGACGTCTCATTAAAAACCAAAGCAATAGCTGTGATACCAGAATCACGCTCCACAACACTCCTTATTTGATCCAATGTAACACCCCTTCCATACTCAACACTAATCCTTACCACTTCAGCACCAGCTCTCTCAACAGCTTCAGCAAGTCTCTCGCTGAACTCACCTAATATAGGAACCACAACGCGATCACCGCGACCCAAAAAGTTAAAAGTAGCAAATTCAACACCACCAGTACCGGACGCAGAAAGAATAATTACAATATTCTCAGTCTCATAAACCTTCTTTATTTTCTCCTGAATATCATTATAAAGCACATGAAACTCTTGACCTCTGTGATTAATAACAGGTCTTGACATGGCAAGAAGAACACGAGAAGGCACATTCGTTGGGCCAGGCAACATTATCAACTTCTCCCCAACAGACATACATAACACCAAACATCCAACAAAAAACAAATATTTATCTTAAACGTTTAATAACATCATAAAGACACACTTACATAATAAAATCAACATCAGATTCATTTTACTAAAGCTTGACAAGAAAGTTTAGAACTTTGTTTCTGGAATGAACTGTTGATAAGTCTAAATTGCAGAATTTAAGCGAGCCACTCTCAAGCGGGCTATGGGCTTATCTTTTAAATCAGGAATTTACTTACCTGGGCAAACTAATGAAACATAAAAATGTAGTTTAAAAAAGATGTAATATTATAGTAGTGTTAAACCTTCAGATGGAAGTTTTCTCGCAGCATGATCCTAAGATAAGGATCAGAGAGTTATAATTTAGGGTTTCCATGAGCAGATGGAAATCAATGACGTGAATTCCAATGAAAGGAAACTAAGGTCAATGAAACCAATAGTAAAACAGGCAATATTACCCGTTATAAAAATTTTTAACATTATTTTTCATGAGAAGAAAGGTTTTGCGAATGAATTAATGTTCATCTATTAATGAAAAATAGATAAAGTTTATTAAACAAACAATAAAATAATTAATTGGTGGTTTTATTTTGTCCTTTGGAAAAGATAAATACGTGGTAGTAGCTCTTAATCCTTTGCCAGAAGCTTTTATAAGAAGCTTGATTATGCCATACTCCTCTGAACTTGATAAAGAAGTTGAGGTTATTTCTCTTAAGGACTTAAGTGACTGGGATAAGGTTGTGGATGCTCTTTCTAAGGCAGATGTGATATTAGGAGACCACACTTTAAATTTGAAGATTGATGAGAAAATGGTTAAAGTTATGAAGAAGGTTAGGCTCATACAACAACCCAGCACAGGTTACGATAACATAGATATTGAAACTTGTAAACATTACGGAATACCGGTTGCAAATATTGGTGGGGCCAATGCAGTATCAGTAGCAGAATATACTATTATGGTAGGTTTAGTATTACTCAGAAGGTTGATTTATGCGCATGAGAAAACAAGGTCCGGAGAGTGGATACAGTGGGAACTCATGAATCTTGGGACATATGATCTCTCAGGAAAAACCTGGGGCATAATAGGTTTGGGGAGAATAGGAAGAGAGGTTGCTAAGAGACTTAAGGGTTTTGATATTAAAGTACTTTACTATGATAAGGTAAGATTCTCAAGTGAAGTTGAGAAAGAACTCGGATTAGAATATAGAGAACTCCCTAGATTGTTAAGGGAAAGCGATATAGTATCGATGCATGTTCCTCTAACATCGGAAACTAGGCGCATGATTAGTGAGAAAGAGCTTAGAATGATGAAGCCTGGAGCCATACTCATAAATCCTTCAAGAGGAGAGATCGTGGATGAGGAGGCGTTAGCTAAAGCTTTAAAAGAAGGTTGGTTAGGTGGAACCGCGGTAGATGTTTATAGTGTAGAGCCCCCTTCTAAAGAACATCCTCTCTTAAAATTAGAAAGCGCAAATCTGATATTAACACCTCATATCGCAGGAGCGACTTCAGACTCTAGAGCTAGGATAATAGATATTAGCATAAAGAATGTCATCAGAGTATTAAAAGGTTTATCACCTGAGAATATTGTTAACATGTAGCTTAAGGTGACAGACAAATGGCTATCATGGAGTTTACTACTGCAAGGCTCCTGTGCGAAACTTTGAAAACTATGAACGTGAAGAGAGTATATGGGATTATAGGCACTAGTGTTTTAGACTTTGTGGATATATTATATGATTACAAACACACGATAAGATATGTTACTGTTAGGCATGAGCAAGTGGCAGTTAGTATGGCAGATGCTGAATCCAGAGTTAGCGGAGGTTTTGGAGTTGCATTAGTACATGCTGGACCTGGGTTCCTAAACTCTCTAATAAGCTTAGGAATAGCCTATAAAGATAGAGTACCACTTCTATTGATTTCAGGAGGTGTTAGGAGAAGGCTTTTCAAAACAAATTCCTGGCTAGAAGTAGACCAGGAATCTATTGCTAAACCCATCTCGAAATATTACGTTAGGATAGATTCTCCTGAAGATGCTTTAAATGCTATTAGTGAAGCATTTATTAATCTAAGGAAACCTCCAGGTGGACCTGTGGTTTTAGAAGTAGCAGAGGATGTGTGGAATATGAAGGTTAAGGTTAAGAAAGATTACTTTGAAGAACTCTCTAAGTCCTCCACGTACTCTAAAGAAGTTAGCGAGGACTCTGTTTTAAATGTTTTAGAGGACCTTAAGAGGTCTGAGAGACCTCTAATTTTAGCTTGTGGTGAGGTTGCTAATCCCGGTATTGAAGATTTGTTAAAAGAGCTTGCCGAGAGAATTGGAGCATATGTGGTGACTTCTGGTAATGGTAGAGGTTCATGTCCAGAGGATCATCCGAAATGTTTAGGTAGAGTAGGTTTCGGTGGAGGAGCTGTACCAGCAGATTACGCTCTTAAGGAATGTGATTATTTGTTAGTTTTAGGTAGCGAATTTGATGATATAACTACTTATGCGTATACTTTACTTCCTAAGGGAAACATTTTAGTGGTTAGTTTAGATCCTTTAGTAGACCTTAGACCTACTTATTATGAAGTTTTAAGAGTAGACCCTTATGTTTTTACACACAAGTTAGTAGAGATTGCTAAGAAGAAAGAATTGCGACTTTCGAAACCTAACTGGGATATACTTGTAGATGAAGCTAAACATAGATGGGAATCCATTCTTCATGATGCCCTAACTAGAAGTTATGAGAGAAGTGTTAATCCCGCAAAGTTCTTCAAGAAGCTAGATGAGGCCCTTCCGAGGGATAAGGTGATAACTGCAGGTCAAGGCATGCATGTGCTTTATACTTACGATTTTATGAGAGTTTACAGCGTAAGAAGCTTCTTGGCATCTACAAATCTGGGAGCTATGGGATATGCTTTCCCAGCCGCGTTGGGAGCTAAGCTCGCAATGCCTCATAGAAAAGTTGTAGCAGTTGTTGGAGATGGGGATTTTATGATGACTCTACAAGACCTTGAGACTGCAGTTAGAGAAAATATACCAGTAAATGTTATAGTAGTGAACGACCACTCTTACCGTGTACTTTACTTTAGGCAAGTTGTGCAGAAAATGGGAAAAATTTACGGTACATTGTTAGGAAACCCTGACTTTGTAAAAATTGCAGAATCCTTCAGAGTTAAAGGTATTGCTGTTGAAAATGATAATGACATAGAGTATGCTATCAACACTATAGTCAAAATGCAAGAACCTTTAGTAATAGATTTAAGGATTAATAAGGATGATCTGCCACCATTAAATTTAGAAGCGTCACTTAGGATGACTGAAGTCTAGGTTTATTCCTAAAGAATAAAGCATCATCATAAAGACTTTGATAATGCATGTAGAATTTGGATTTCATTGCAGGTTAATAACAATTGTCAGTTTTCTGGTTACAATAGAGTAGATGTAGGAGGTAAAACTCAGATAGAAACTCAACAGGACTACAACAAATTCAGTCAAAGATTTAGCATAGAATCCAATGTCAGGACCAGAGGGATTGTTCGCGACAGTCAAAGACACCGTCGCGAGAGTCATCTAGGATAATAAAATTGGAATTTCGAATTGCAAGGAGGAAATTCTCCTTGCCAGCATTGACATGCTGATCGTCATCACCATAGATATGTATCTGATCAGCCCAATGGTGTGGAATAACCTGCTGAAAGGGACAATGTATGAACGACGATTCTTGCGGTATCTGCTTCAGTCTAGGTGAGACTTTGGTGGTGTGGGTGCAGCGTCAATCGTTAATGCAGCAAAAAGAACTACCAAAATAATTAGCAAGGCCGTCATTAGCTTACGCTTTCGTGGATCCGTCTGGTCCTTTGTAGAGCGCAGGGACGATGAACATCAGGATTAGGGAAGGTGTCAACACATAGAGGGACATCAAAGAGACCAAAATAGTTCTCGACTGAGTACGCCCACAGCATATACCAATCAGGCTTTGATACCTCTATTGCAGTATTCCCAATTGAAGAGAGTGGTGCTTGAGCTGAAAAAGATAGAATGACAGTGAGTGTGACAGCCAACGTGCCACACTCGACTATCTTGACAATGTGAGTGGAGAAGGGTACTTTCCTTTCGAGAGCAGAATTCTGGGATAGCGGGCTTGATACGCCATGAATCCTGATCAGGTATACGTGCAAGCCGATTAATACTAGCGCAAGGAGTGGCAGAATTGCGATGTGTGCACTATGTACTTTGAACCCAGGTCTAAAACTAGCCTAAAACCCTAAGATATTGTTCTCCTGAGGATTCAAGGAGTTTGAGGTCAACGATGAGGAATTCAGGACTTCATATCGGATTTGATAAGCAATTTCGAGAGTAAGAACTACGCTGGATCTTACATTCAAGAACATAATTAAAGCAGTACGTTCATGACTTCAATTCAATAGGAAAGATTTAAAGTTAGGTTAAAAATTAGGGAGCTTACACTCAGTAGAAAACTCTTACAAAGAAAAACTTAAATAGTCTTCAAATAAATATTAATTAGAAGGCGAATTTATGAAATTGTGGAAAATATTAGTTTTGTTACCCTATCTCCTTTTCTTAATTCTATTTGCTTACACCCTAGAGATGATAAGGAAGTCAACATCTTTATTGGCAGGAATTGCTTTAATATTTCCAATCATTCTTACCGTAATTTATACGATTGTGCTTGGAATAGCTTTGCTTATAAGATGGATAATAATAAGGATAGGAAAGTAACTAAAAGAGTTAAGTGGCTTAAGATGATTACGGATAACGGCATATTTGAGAGTCGTATTAATCGAGACCCAAGATGGTTAAATTACTCACTCTAACAATCTCCTTTTCTTAAAATTCACTTTAAGAAGCAGCTTATAAGAATTAGGATGAAACTAGTTTCAATTGCCACTTTATCTTTTTATATTAAAATAAACTATTTATTTTAGGTGAATAAGAGTGGGTGAACGTCTTTGCCTTGGAAAGAATTGAAAAAACTTTGGCTACTCCTAAGTTTAAACAAGAACTATTAAAAGGAACAAAACTTCCTGAGAGAACTTTGACTTATAATCTTAGTATTTTAAAGAAAAAGGGTTTGATAAAAGAGGTTCCCGTTTTCATAGATCTGAGAAAAAAATTGTTTACGTTGAGTGAAGTTAAATGGGTGATTTTAATGAACGAGTTTACACAGAAAGCTAGCATAATTAAACTAGAAGAGTTGAAGGAACATGAAAAAGTAGACCCTAAATATTTGAATGTGCTAAAGAATCAGATAAAGTCTGATGGAATTTTAAAAAAGCCAATAGCTGTTGATAAAAATTTTAATATCGTTCTCGACGGTCATCACAGATTGCAATCGCTCAAAAAATTAGGTTATACAAGAATTCCAGTAGTCTTTATAGATTATCAACCACCAGCAATACAGGTGCTAGCTTGGAGGGGAGAGGAAAAAATAACAAAGGAAGTAATTAGTGCTGCGCTATCAGGAAAAAAGTTGCCACCTAAAACTTCTAAGCACATGATCGTCGTGAATGGTAATTTGGAAGATATATCAACAATAGAAAAGGAGGTAAACATTCCTTTAGAGAAATTAAGATAGAGGTGTTCAAATGAAAATTGCTAATAACATTTTAGAATTAATTGGTAACACTCCTTTAGTGAGATTGAACAAAATCACTAAAGGTTTGAAGCCAACTATTTTAGCTAAATTAGAATATCTCAATCCAGGAGGAAGTGTTAAGGATAGGATAGGAGTAGCAATGATTGAAGCTGCCGAAAAAGAAGGAAAAATTAAACCAGGGTATACGATAATTGAACCTACTTCTGGTAATACTGGCATAGGATTAGCTTTAGCAGCTGCTGTTAAAGGATACAATATAATTTTTACTATTCCAGATAAGATGAGTAAAGAGAAAATAGATTTGTTAAGGGCTTTTGGCGCAAAGGTAATAATTACCCCAACAAACGTTTCTCCGGACGATCCAAAAAGTTATACAAAAGTTGCTGAAAGGCTTGCTAAAGAAATTCCAAATTCCTTCATTCCAAATCAATATTTCAATCCTGCTAATCCTGAGATTCATTACAGAACGACAGGGCCAGAAATTTGGGAACAAACTGATGGTAGAGTCGATGTTTTAGTTGCTGGTGTAGGGACAGGGGGAACTATTACTGGAGTGGGAAAGTACTTGAAAGAAAAAAATCCTAAAATTAAAATTGTTGGTGTAGATCCAGAAGGTTCTATGTATCATCATAAGTTCTACGGTACTGAAGGAGAAATTCACACTTATAAAGTTGAAGGGATAGGAGAAGATTTCATGCCTTCTACTTTTGACATGAAAATTGTTGACGAATTTATTGTTGTAAATGATAAAGATGCTTTTCTAACCGCAAGAAGACTTGCTAAAGAAGAAGGTATATTTGCTGGTGGTTCGGCAGGTGCAGCTGTCTATGCAGCATTACAGGTTGCTAAAGATTTAGATGAAAACAAAACAATTGTCGTTATTCTACCAGATACAGGAAGAAATTACATTAATAAAATTTATTCTGATGAATGGATGATGGAACAAGGGTTTTTAGAAAGCATGGATGAAAGAATTCCAGTTGAAGATATACTTGCTCTAAAAACTAGAGCTGTGCCGCGTGTTATTTCTGTAAAACCTACTGATACTTTAGAGAACGCAATAGATTTAATGAAATTTTATAATATTTCACAATTACCCGTGATCGAAGACGAAGTTCAAGTTGGTAGCATAAGAGAAATAACACTGGTTAAAAAGCTCTCTAGTAAGGGAGCTAATCCAAAACAACAAATTAAAGAAGTGATGGAAGAACCCTTACCACAAGTACAAATAAAGGACAAAATATTGAATCCTTTTCTTTTATTGAAAGATAAAAATGCTTTACTTGTTCTAGACGGAAAGAAAATTGTTGATATAATTACTACAATAGACGTGATTACCTATTATTTGAAAAGGGGGGTGAAATAATGGTAAGGTTTGCAACAAAAGCAGTTAGAGGAGGACAAAAACCAGATCCCACAACTGGTGCTATTCTAACTCCAATCTATCAGACAGCAACGTATGTGTTGGAAGAAGTAGGGAAAACTAAAGGCTACGATTATTCCAGAACTAACAACCCAACAAGAACTGTATTAGAAAAATTGATTGCTGAACTAGAAAATGCAAAATTTGGTTTAGCCTTTGCTTCTGGTTTAGCGGCAGAAGACGCAACCTTAAAATTGTTAAATCAAGGCGAGCACGTGGTATGCTCTGATGATATGTATGGTGGAACTTATCGTTTGTTTGAGCAAGTGCTGCGAAGGTATGGATTAACTTTCACTTACGTTGATACAACTAAAGCCGAAAACGTGAAAAAAGTTATAAGAGAAAATACAAAAATGGTTTGGATAGAAACTCCATCAAACCCACTGCTGAAAGTTTCAGACGTAAAGGCAATATCAAAAATTACAAGAAAAAGGAAAATTTTGTTAGTGGTTGACAGCACTTTTGCCACACCATATTTTCTAAGACCTTTAGAGCTAGGTGCAGATATAGTTGTTCATAGCACTACAAAATATCTTAGCGGTCATAATCAATTGATAGGAGGAGCGATAGCAACTAATGATCAAAAAATTTATGAAAAATTAAAGTTTATTCAAAATGCTATAGGTGCAGTACCTTCGCCTTTCGATTGTTGGTTAACAATATTAGGAATAAAGACATTACATTTAAGGATGGAAAAACATGATGAGAACGCAAAAAAGGTTGTAAAATTTCTAGAGAGACACCCTAAAGTTGAGAGGGTAATTTATCCTGGATATAGCGGGATAATATCCTTTGAATTAAAAGGTGGATTAGAGTCAGCGAAGAAGTTAATGAATTCAGTTAAACTATGCTATCTTGCAGAAAGCTTAGGTGCAACAGAAACTATGATTACACATCCAGCAACTATGACCCACGCATCAATACCGAGAGAAGAAAGAATAAAAAGAGGCATATCCGACGGATTAGTTAGGTTATCTGTTGGAATAGAGGATGTAGAAGATATAATTCAAGATTTAAAACAGGCTCTAGATAAAGTCTAATTATACTAAGCTGAGTTGACAAGCAGGTTAGGCATGCACCTGCAGAGTGCGCTATGTGAGTTTAAACCCTACACCCAACTTAAAAGACAAAAATGGTACTCAAATTATATAACACTCATTCTTCCCATCAGAGATCTCACCCGTTTGAGACTTTATATACTTTTTAAGGGCTTCTGCATGCTTAATTCTCTCATCAACTTTAATCTAGTTGGAACCATTAAGCATCTCTTGAGCAGAACTCCAATATCTATTCTCCTTAACTCACTTAAGATAATCCAAGAGATGGTAGACATAGTTCTTAGCGGTCTTTGGACCGAGATCAGAGGCCCATCTCTTAATACAATCTTCATCTATTCTTAAGTTTTCTCAGTTCTTGTAAGGACATTTCTCAAAAAGAATATGGAAGAAATTATTTTACTCTTAATATAGCGGGCCCGGCGGGATTTGAACCCGCGACTCCCGGGTTAAAAGCCCGGTACGCTTCCTGGTTGCGCTATATGTTGTGCATATATCTACGCCACGGGCCCATCTTCACTCACTCTAAATACTATGCTATTTAAAAATTTTTCTTAATCATTAAAATTTCCTAGTTTATGCATCATACTTAAATTTTCTTTATGTAAAGATTTATTTTTAGGTAAATGCGAGAATCTTTATTGGGTTATTATATTTAGTTCAGCGAGTTTTTCAGGTTTTGGTATGCCGTTTTCATCCCAGCCTCTTAACTTATAATATACGCTTAGTGCATTCTCGAATTCATCTTTAGTTATTACATACTTTTTGTTCTCGAACTCAATAGGTTCAAACCATTTTCTCGGAAGTTGATCCTTAACCTTATTGACACCCATTTTTACGTTTATTAAACGAGTTAGAGTGATTATTCTCTCACCAGCTTTAATAACTTCGTTAACGTTATAGTTAAAGCCAGTAACTAGGTTTAAAAGGTCTGTTATCACTTGGAAATCATAAACATAACGACCAAACTTACAAAGTAACAAAGAATCCATGAGCGCGCTTAAATTCTCGTAATTAATGATAGCTCTTACCTTCTCTTCACCGAGAGAATCTTTACCGCCAGCCTTGCCGGCAATATCGAGGGCGTAAGCCATTGTCCCAAGATGGTCAGCGCCCCTACCAGCAATAGCGTAATTCAATGCCATCCCTTTTAGTGATCTAGGATCATAGGCTGCAGGTTCAAGTCCTTTCACGTGTACAGCTAAATTCTCAGCATCCAATCTTCTTGCAGCAATAGCTACTCCATCAGCTAAAAGATCTCCAACACCTTTACGGTATGCAATGTCCACTATTAGTTTTTTAACAGCTTCAGTGTTGTCCCAGTCAATTTTTAACTCTAATTTACCCTTTTTAGAAAGCTCGATTGCAAAGCCAATAGTATTACCAAGAGAGATTGTATCCATACCAAGTCTATCAGCTAAATCATTGAACACGATTATCGAATCAGGATCAACAATTCCAAGGTTACTACCCAAAGCAAAGATCGTTTCATATTCAATATCAACTTTAACATCAAACTTCCTAGATTCCACGAGGCGATGACATGCTGCTGAACAATATAAGCAAGCTGCTGGATGCAAGAAATAATTGCTCCTTAAATTCGGCCACGCTATTTTCTGCCAATTCTCAATATAAACCTTAGACCAATAGTAGCTTGGGAAAAAGCCCATCCCATTTGCAACCTCAACAAGCCTAGGCGTACCACCCTCTCTAAGCGATTTAATGGAACCATCAGTCGAGAGCCTCAAATTAAATCTCTTCAAATACTCAGAAAAACCATTAGGATCGGCAACACTAACACTCTTATCAGCAGGTTGAAACACTATAGCCTTAAGCTTTTTACTGCCCATAACAGCACCAGGTCCAGTTCTCCCAAATTGCCTCCACCTATCATGATTAATAGAAGCATATCTTACAAGATTCTCACCCGCAGGACCTATCGCTAACACAGCGCTGTCCTTACCATGATCCTTCCATAAAATCTCCTCACACTTTATGGCATCCTTACTCCACAAATGAGATGCATCCTTAAAATCAACGCGCTCATCCCTGACAATCAAATAAACAGGATCCTTCGACGCACCTTTCACAACCAACATATCCACACCGGCATACTTCATCACAGCACCCAATGTACCACCGAGATTAGAACCACCGAGAATATTTGTCAAGGGAGATTTAAAAGCAACCCATGCGCGTGTTGCCATAGTCAAGGGCAATCCACCGAAAGGCCCGGTGGCAAACACTAATAAATTATTCGGAGAATACGCATCATAATTCCAAATGTTATACTCATACAAAAAGTAGTTCGCCAATCCCTTTCCACCAATAAACATCTTAGCAATGCTCCTATCAATACTCTTAACCTTACTGCTCCTCTCATCAAGATCAACAATTAATATTCTATCATTATAACCGTTTATCATACCTGATACTACAATACTCAACTTATTTATATTTTACCTTATGATGTGCAAGCTTTGTCTTTCTAGGACGGAGGAAGGACCAGTTTCTTATGTTTGGGAAGAAGATATATAAAAATGTTGCGGTCTACGCAAATTGGAGTTATATATGAGTTTTGATAACTTATTCATTGTTTTGCTCTTTTTTAACATGAAGGCTTAAAGTCGCCTAAAACATAATTTTGTAATATGTGATATTTTAACTTTTTGCTTAATAATTTATCCCTCGGGCACTATAGCTATTTGCGAGAATAATGATAGTTAGTGCGGAATTAATAACGTTTGGTGTTGTGTCTCTGGTTTACATCATTCAGTTTTATTTTTTTATGATATCGTTTCTCAGTATAGTTTTTAATTTTAAGGAAAGAGTTTGGTTAAATCCTAAGCCTCGGTTTGATGTGCCTGTGGCTATACTTTTTCCTGTGTATAAGGAGAAATGTGAAAGTATTAGGAGAACGCTTATGAGCATCTTAAAACAGAAATATGATAAGAATTTGTTAAGAATTATAATAATTGTTGAGAAGAACGATGAGGAGAGCGATAGTTGTGTTAGTTCTGCATGCAGTGTTTTAACTGAGAATGGTGTTGAATATGAGATTGTAAGGAGGACTAATTCTAGGAGTTCTAAGGCTGCGGCGCTCAATGACGCTTTATTGCGCGTACAAGAACCGGTCGTGGTCGTTTATGATGCTGATGATGATATAATAGATCCTTATCAGATTGGCAAAGGAGTCTCTCTAATAATGAGTGGTTTTGACGCTATTGGAGTTAAAGTTTTAAGAGTGGGGAAAAAATTAACACAAACTCTGTCATATATAGATACATTCTTTTGGGTTAATGTCTCTTTGCCAGGAATAACAGTGGTATCAGGATACCCACTCTTAAGTGGAGAGGGTTTGTTCGTATCACGTAAAGCTCTTGAAGTCATAGGAGGATTTCCAGATACTTTAACTGAGGATTCTATGTTAACATTAGAGTTTGCAAAGCATGGATTAAGAATAGGATTATTAAACAGTGTTGTTCATGAACCAGCACCAAAGTCTATGTTATCGTTAATCAAGCAAAGAATCAGATGGCATAGAGGTTACGCACAATGTTTTGTAAGAACCATGAAATCTTCCATACCTCTGAGTTCAAAGATTGTTATAGGAATGTCATACACATCGCCAATATCACTAATAATAATAGCATTTTCATCAATTTATGTATTTGTATTAATTCCTCTCAGTGCAATTTATCATGTGCAGTTAAACTTAGGAATATTCCTTTTAAGCCTATTTTCAATATTAACGTCAGTTTCAGCACCAATATACTTGATCGCATCTAAAGCAGACATACCAAGAAAAGAAAGTTTCCCAATACTCTTACTATATTGGGTTCTTTTAGGACTAACAACAATATACTCACTAATAATGCCTAAAATACCATGGTATAGAACAGAACGAACATAATCGCATCCTCATATTTTAAAATTCTTGTTCCTTAAAGTCCATAAAGTATAGGTATTGATACAACACATAAAGATTACCCAATGATGTGAAAACCATTTAAATTAAAGCATTTCTGCTTTCAGACTAGAAAATGATTAAATTCTTGATTCTTTCCTACAGCTCTGGTTAGGGTTCTGGGTTAAGTAGGAATGAAAATAACAATTCACTATGCATTCCTACTTAACCCTTCCCCCTCAATTATTTCATTGGGGGCTCTTTGGGTGAACCCAATTCCCCGCATCTGAAGGTTCAACACCGCTACAACGTCCCTATCCATTGTTAACCCGCATTCTTCGCATCTTATTATCCTGCCCAGATAGGAAGCCATGCTTCCAGAGCAGGCTGGGCAGGTTTTAGATGAGTTAGCTGGGTTAACGTATTTCACTGGAAGGTTAAGCCATTTAAGCTTGTATTCGAGCATGAGTTGGAATGCTCTTGCGTTCCACTTTGAGAGCTTTCTGTTATTTTTCCTTGAGCCGTTGAGGATTCGCCTCTTTACACCTTTCAGGTTTTCAAGTATCGCTCCGCAGTTCTTCTCCTTGAGCTCCCCTGCAACCTGCGTGGTTAGTTTGTGCGTGAAGTCTTTAGCCCTATTCTTCTCACGCTTAGAGTACTTCTCTAATAGTCTCTTTGATGTATTGGGCTTAATCTTAGATAACTTTTGCATCCTCTGTCTTTTAACCTCATAAACTCTGTGAATATGGTAGAGCTCTCTTAAGTCATAGCGCTTGATCTCGCCACCTATGAAAGCTGTTATGTTCGTTAAGTTAACATCGAAGGAAGCCCACTTATCAGCTTTGGGCTCAACCCTCTTCTTAACCGTAATTATCAGCTCCTTCTCAGTCATAAGTAGCCCACCGACTTTATCAAAGTCTCTTGGAATCCAGTCGTACTTTCTTAAGTCAACCTCAAGATACCGCTTATTAGGCTCTACGCTTATCCTCAGTATACCATCTCTGAAGCTGAAGAGCGTGCTCTTAATGTAGACTGTCCTCTTAGTTATCTTAGGAGGCTCATTCGCCCTCCCCCTATTATAAAGGGTTATCCAGCCCTTAACCAATCCGATAACGGAGTTTATTGTTGAATCAACGTAATGCTTTGAGTATTTCCACTCTCGTAGCAGTCCATCTCTAAGCTCTCTCCTATCCTCAGCTTTCAAGTTGAGGTGAGCCTTCTTGGAAATCTTAACGTGCGAGAAGATCCCATCTAAAGCCTTCCGCTTAACTTTGAAGTATTCTTCGATTAAATCTTTTGGAGCTTCTACTGAAATTCTGTAGCTCTTAACTACCTCCATAGCCTCTCAACTTCGCTCCTCGGGTAGCGGAGCTTACCAGTTGGAAGTTTAACAGTCCTAATAATGCCTTTCCTCTGCCACTCCCAGAGAGTCTTAACTGAGATGTTGAATATCTTTGCAACATCTTTTGGTCTAAGCAGTTCTTCGTGATCTCCAGACATCATTAAGAATAAAGTAATCAACCTCCATTTAAACCTATCTATTCCGAAACTGCTGACAATGGCTCAGTTTTAGTGTAAACTTTTTAAGGAGACAAAGCTATGTTATTTTTATGTTACTATTAGTCGTGAGCGATATACACGGAAATCTTAGAGCTTTAAATAAAATAGTAAAAGCTGTTGCCGGGAAGAAAGTAGATGCTGTCATAGTGGCAGGTGATGTGACAGATTTTGGTACTGGTGAGAACGCCATTCAAACTCTAAACATACTTAAGGATGTGAATAAAAAAATATTCTACGTACCGGGTAATTGTGATTATGTTGACACGTTTGATATTAAAGAACTAGAGGAGATGAATATACACGGAAAACATGCGAAAATTAATGATCTGTTTGTTGTGGGAGTAGGCGGTTCCGTTGAAACACCGTTCTCTACACCATTTGAATTGGGTGAGGAAGAAATAGATTCGTTGCTTGAGAAGGCTTATAGGTCAGCAAAGCAACCGAAAAACTTTATTTTAGTATCCCACACACCACCTTACAATACAAGACTCGATTTAACATATAGTGGACTACATACAGGAAGTAAAACAGTAAGGGCCTTCATAGAAGAGCATAAACCGATGTTAGTTGTATGCGGCCACATTCATGAAGCAAGAGGCACAGATAAGTTAGGGGAAAGTTTAATGGTTAATCCTGGTCCTGCACGAAAAGGATATTATGCATTGGTAAGCATAGAAAAATCACATGAAATAGAAATATTCCTAGGTGAAGCTTAATGATCGAGGCTGAAATAAAAATACCGATAGAAAATCCAGAAACCATACGAACTATGCTTAAGAATAAAGGTGAGATAATATCCATTACTAAGCAACATGATGTCTATTTTCAGCACCCATTCCGTGACTTTACTGTTACAGATGAGGCGCTAAGACTTAGAGATGAGAACGGCGCGTACGAACTCACATACAAAGGACCAAAAATAGGTAATGTAGGAAAGACTAGAATAGAGATAAACATTAATGTAAATGATTTTAATAAAGCAAAACAACTACTTGAGAATTTAGGTTTTAAAACGCTCATAAGAATTTCAAAAACACGTGAGTTATATAAGGTAAATGAGACCTTTATAGCAATAGATCATGTAGAAGGCCTTGGATATTATGTAGAGCTTGAAAAACAAATACCAAACTCTGAAAATATTGAACAGACCGAGAGGGAATTAATTAGCCTAGTAAAAGAGTTAGGATTAGATATTAACAAAAGCACTCGTAAATCATACTTAGAACTGTTACTAAATAAAAAAACGATGAACAACACCAACAAAATTTAAAGTATACAACCTTAAACTGATTTATGAAAGTTTTTCAATGCTTGGAAGTGTTCATTTATGTTTAAAATAATCTTTTAGAACTCAAATTTAGTACATACAGAACAAGGAAATTTAGAAATTAAACAAAGATCAATAAAAAGATTCATTAGAATATAAGATTATGAAGTATTAGAGAGCCTGAAATATCTGAAAGTCAAAGTATGTCAGAAAAATACAGTAGATGTACCGAACAAAGTTACTAAAATAGGCATAGAAGAGGATGATTGTTCACTTCTAATAATCCATGACGATAAGATGTAGATCAAACTTCATAGAATTTCTGTTAACGCATAATCATCAAGTAGATGGAGTAGTTTATACCCAAAATATCTCGAAACCCTCTGAAAAAGGCATCACACATAAAAGATAATGCAATACAAAGTCAGCTATTTGAAAACTGCTGTCCAGCTTAGTGGTGTTACATAGATTAGTAAAAAAAAGTTTACGGTTTTAACCGCAATGAATTGCCAATGAGCTTAAATACAACTGTTGGTATTTTTAGAGTGGACTGCTTGGACTCTAATGGAGCTATGAACATGATGAAATGGGCTATGAACTATATACCGAGACTTCGTGATGTATATAATGCTAGGTTATTAATATCCAAATACCTGCCTAGAACACCGTTGTTTTATTCTCGTAAATTATCTAGGGAACTTGATTTTGATGTATATTTAAAGCTTGAGAATGTACAACCTACAAGGGCTTTCAAAGTAAGAGGTGGTGTGTATTATGTGATGCGTATGAAGGATGAGGCTGTGAAAAAGGGGTTGATAACTGCGTCGACAGGTAATCATGCACAGTCTATAGCTTATGCTGGTGGTTTAGTAGGAGCTAAGGTAACTATAGTCATGCCTAATGGTGTTTCGAGAGTTAAGATTGCGGCATTAAAAAATTTAGGTGCTGAGTTGATATTTCATGGTAATGTTTTTGATGAAGCTTTGGATTATGCTATTAAAATTGCAAAAGAGAGGAACATGCTATTTGTTCATAGCATAAATGAACCATTGCTCTATGCTGGTGTTGGTACTATGCACTTGGAGATTATTGAGGATTTACCGGATGTTGATATTGTTATTAATCCTATAGGTGGTGGTTCAGGAGCGTCCAGTGCTGTCATAGTATATAAATCTATAGATCCATCGATTAAAGTTATTGGTGTTCAAGCTGAAGGTGCACCTAGCGTATACTTATCATTAAAGCAAGGAAAATTAGTTTCTACAAAAAGTGCAAACACCGTAGCTGAGGGATTAGCTACATCTAGAGCTTATGAATTACCATACTCAATATTAAAAGATAAGATAGATGATGTGGTTCTTGTCAGTGATGATGAAATGCTAAAGGCTATAAAAGTATTGTTAGAGACAACAGGCCAAATTGCTGAGCCTGCTGGTGCAGCTGCCCTGGCAGCAGCTTTTAAACTAAAGGCTGATTTAAAGAATAAAAAAGTTGCAATTATTGTCAGCGGCGGAAATATTGATCTAGATCTTTTGAAGAAAATTCTGTTCTAAAAATTAATAAAATTTTATTATGATTAGTGAGTTGTCTTGTAACTGAAGTAAAAAGAACCCGTAATTCTCCTAATCCTGCAAGATAATGAGCACTGCGAATACGCGCTGGTGTCTCTTAATTAGGTTTTGGAGTATTTATGTAAAATTTTACACATTCGTCACAGAACTAAAGTTTTAGGTTTTCTGGGCGTCTATCACATAAAAGAAGTTATATATAGGATATTTTTTGGATTTTTAGGTATGAAAAAAGAAAATGAACTTACTGAGTGGCTTCATGATGTGCTGTTTAATGCTAAACTCTATGATTACAGATATCCAGTGAAAGGGATGGGCATCTGGATGCCCTATGGTTATAGATTAAGATGGAATGTCCTAAATATAATGAGAGATTTGTTAGATAAAAAAGGGCATCATGAAGTGCAATTTCCGATTTTAATACCTAAGGATATGTTAGAGAAGGAAGCTGCTCATATAAAAGGATTTGCAACAGAAGTTTTTTGGGTGACAAAGGGTGGTGCCTCACCTTTAGAGATTGAATTAGCATTAAGACCAACTAGTGAAACTCCAATGACGACAGCATTCAAATACTGGGTACAATCTTGGAAGGATTTACCAATTAAAGTATATCAGATAGGGAGCGTATTTCGGTATGAAACAAAGGCAACTAAACCACTAATTAGAGTGAGAGAAGTTTCAACATTTAAAGAAGCATTCACAGCACATGCATCTAAAGAGGACGCTATGAGGCAATTCAGGGAAGCTATTAATATTTACAAGGCTTTCTTTAATAGACTATGCATACCTTATTATGTGGTGGATAGACCAGAATGGGATCGATTTGCAGGAGCTGCCCGATCAGTGGCATTTGATACAATAATGCCGGATGGTAGACGCTTACAAATAGGCTCAGTTCACTATCTTGGACAGAGGTTCTCAAAAGCCTTTGATGCAAAGTTCATGAAAGAAGACGGAACATATGAATATCTATACCAACTAAGTTATGGGATTTCTGAAAGAGTCATAGCTGCACTCCTTGCAATACATGGCGATGATAAAGGCCCAGTGCTTCCACCTAATGTAGCGCCAATACAAATAGTAATTGTGCCAATCCCTTACAAAGGATTAGAGGAAAAAATAAATACAGAGGCTAGAAAAATTGGCGTGTTATTAAAAAGAAGACGATTTAGAGTAGTTATAGACGATAGACCAGAAATCACACCAGGTTCTAAGTTTTATGAGTGGGAAAGGATGGGAGTACCAATAAGAGTAGAAATTGGACCAAAAGATATTGAAAATAAAGTAGTCACTGTAGCAAGACGTGATACTGGAATAAAAACAATAATAGAACAAGCAAAGTTAGGAGAAGAACTTAGAATATTAATGAAAAATATGATTAAAGAAATGAAACAAAAAGCATGGAAAGAGCTCAACGAGAGACTAATAATGACACGATCAATAAATGAAATAAGTGATACAATAGCTAAAGGAAAAGTCGCGATGGTTCCATGGTGTAAAAAAAGTGAATGCGGACATAAACTAGAAGAAATAACAGATTTTAAAATTCTAGGGACACCACTAAAAAAGATAAACATAAAACACGAAAAGTGTACAATATGCAGAGAAGAAGCGAGAACATTAATATATGTCGCCAGAAGTTATTAAAAATCATCAACATTTTCCTTATTAAAGTGTTATAATAAAAATAAATTAAACAATAAAATATTAATAATATGAGATGCCAATGTATAAAGAACAATTGATTGAGTACGTAAAAAGATTAGATGAGAAGGAATCAAAAGACCTCCTAACTCTCATAGAGCTAGCAAAATCCGGTAATAGGTTATGGAAAGAAGAACCAGGAATAACCTATCATAAATATTCGAAGCATAGCAGATTCCGCATCTTCATGACGCCAAGAAAGATTTATAGAGGCGCATTTCCACAATTAATAAAGAGATATAGAAATGCAGAGGTTATTAAATTACCACCGCCAAATCCATCGTTAGCATCAAACTTAACTGGCATCACTATTGCTACAAGAAGATCATTTAGAGATTTCAAACCAAAACCAATATCACTCGACGCTCTCTCCACACTACTCTACCTAATAGTTGGAATAACTGCATGGGAAGATCAGTGGCCGTTAAGAGCGTACCCCTCAGCAGGAGCACTTCAACCGGTTGAAACTTACATCATAGCAAACTATGTAAATAATATTGACATGGGCTTGTATCATTATAATCCACAAGATCATACGTTAGAAGTCTTAAAGAAAGATGACTTACGTAAAACTATAGTTGATGTGGCATTATATCAAGACTTTCTTTATAACGCCTCTGTAATATTAATACTCTCAACGTTCTATTTAAGAACATTGTGGAAATACGGGGATAGAGCTTACAGATACTCATTGTTAGATACGGGGGCCGCAATGGAAAATGCATATTTAGCAGCAACATCCATGGGTCTCGGAGCGTGCGCTATAGGAGCATATTATGATGATGAACTAAACAGCCTATTAGAACTCAACGAAAATGAGGAAATCACACAAGTTATGATAGCTATAGGCCATAAAAAATAAAAGTAAAATAGTAAATAATTAAGTTAAAATCATGAAAAAATAAGTTCAAATAGTAAAATTTATAAATAAGGATTTGAAACTATATGTCACTAAAGTGCTGATTACAGGTGAGTTTAATGAAAGACATTACTAAAAATAAACCATTGTTATACTGCAAAGACGAATTCATAGATTATTTGGTATACAAAGAACTATCAAAACGTGAAAAAAATGAAGAGAGACGCAAATTACTTGAAAAACTCTCAGAACAAGAGTACAAACATTATAAATTTTGGAAAAAGTATGCACCCGAATATAAAGAACAAACAGCATGGTATATCATCTTAATGATTTTAATGAGAAAAATCTTTGGACTAACGTTTACATTAAAATTCCTAGAAAGACATGAGGAAAAAGTTATTGATGAATATAAAAAGTTCGCTGAAGAACTACCGGCTAATGATAAAAATGAATTTGAAGAAATAATAAACGATGAGATCTCTCACGAAAAAGCATTCATGGGCCAAATTAATGAAGGTGTAGTAAAATACATGAGCTTCATAGTTTTAGGGCTTGCAGATGCCATAGTCGAAATCTCCGGTGTTCACGCAGGATTCTTAGGTGTAACTGACTCAACATTAATAGCAGGGATCGCAGGATTAGTAGTAGGTTTTGCAGCTGCAATCTCCATGGCTGCCGCAGCTTATCTGCAAGCAAAACATGACATAGAAAAATCTGCAATAATATCAGCAATAGCCACAGGACTCGCATACATAGGAGCAGTCTCATTACTTGCCTCACCATACTTCGTCACACACAACATGATAATAGCATTCACAGTATCTACATTGCTCGCTATCTTATTAACAGCAGGATTCACATACTATGGCGCAGTAGTGTTCGAAAGAAAATTTGCCAGAGAATTCATTGAGAGCGTGATATTGATCATGGCTACAGCATTTGGAGCATTTCTCTTCGGTGGATTATTGGGTAACATATTCGGCATAAGAGGATTCTTCCAATAACATACCTTATTTGACCTCCCCTCTTGAAACTTAAAACACTTCTTTCCGTTTCCCGTCCTAGGTTTTTCTAGGACGGGTTGTGCCTCGACCCCGTGGTTCACGGTGGTCACGGACCACTCTATGCGGGAGTCATGGGCGCCGTTCGAGCCCAACGGCACGGGGCTCACATGTAGTTTCAGAGCTATGCTCCACGCTCCAACTACGTCTCTATCCGCTACTAGTCCACAGTTTGTGCATTTCATGTACCTCGGTCTCCAGCCGCTCTTCTGGGCATCGCCCGTCACGGGAGCTAGGCTGGAGCCGCAGACAGGGCATGTCCTGGAGGTGTTCCTTGGGTCTACAAGCTCTACTCTCACGCCATTCTCTAGTGCTTTCTCCATTATCTGCTTCTGGACACCTTTAATAGCATACTGCTTGAGCCTGTGAACATCAAGGGACTTCAACCCGTTTCTCTCAACTACCTTGTCCTGAAACCTCTTCGGGAGCTTCTCCAACACAACTACTGCGTTCTCTTCAACAGCTATCCTCGACACTATTGAGGCGACCTTGCACCTCAAGTCTTTCTTGACGCTCCTCTCCCTTAGCTTCCTCATAGCTTTTCTAAGAGACCTGGTGTTGTTTCCGTGCTTTAACTGCATAGCTCTCCTTCTATGAGCGTAGCCAAGCACCACTCTGCTGTGGTTCGTCACTAGCGTTACAGCTCTGTTGTCAGGGAGAATGAAGACGGTCACATTGTTCTCGTTAACATCAACACCAATGACCTTATCATACCTCATCCCAGCTTCCATGTTCTTCGAAAATACCACGTGTAACGCAAGTCTACCATTTTCTAGCTTCCACCTACAAGAGCTCCTCAGAGACCAGCCGCGGTTGTAGTACCTGTAGAACTGTTTGTGGAATACTAGAGGTACTTTAACCCACACCATGTGTGTAGCTACCGATACTCCCTGAAGCGTCAGTTTCCACATCTGGTTGTCGCAACCAACATTCCACCTCCTAACCTCGGGTTTATCTGTGTAGGTTATACCATTCTTCTTGAGCTTCAGGAAGGACTTAATCCTGGCTGATGCGTCTCTGATGGCTTCGTGTATGTAGTGTGATGGAAGCTCGGGATACTTCTCTCTGAAGCACCTATACAGCTTCTTCTTCGCCTTTGTCCATGATATAACGTTCTTAGAATACACGTAGTCTAGTGCCTCCCTCAGAATCGCCCCGTACACCTCGTAGACGTACCTAAGGATATCGAGCTTCCTAGTGGTGAGCTCTGGTGAAACCAGTACTACTGTTCTCTCAACAGTTTCAGCTGACTCCTCAACGCATTTCACCAGTTTCTCGTACTTGTGGCTCCTCTTGCCGTATATCCTCGCCGCGAAAGACGCTACTATCTCCACCATGTCTTCTATGAGCTCCTGCATGTAGTCTTTCGGCTCCTCTTGGAGAGCAACGACTACCTCTACACCATACGCCTTGAACAGCTCTTGGAGATAGGAGAAACCGAACCTAGTCAGCCTGTTTCTATAAGCGACGACCAGGACATCGAACTCGTGTCTCTTAGCCATCTCGACAAGCTTCCTCAGCCTCTTCCTATCATCGTTTAACCCGCTAGCAACATCCGTTACCACGGCTGTTAGCCTCCAGCCCCTCTGCTCAACGTAACTCTTTAACGCTCCAACCTGGTTCTCAAGCTCCCTCCTCTGATTAGACCCGCTCACATGAGCATACACAACTGCTCTAAGTATCTTAGCCTCCTTGAACTCCTCAATGGTTTACCAGAAGCCTCTTAACCTCACTCTCAGGTACTCTCCACCTCCTAAGAGTTCTATTGGTTACACCAAGGATTTCGCAGACTTCCCTAGTTGAGTAGTGCTTCTCCAAACATCCTACACCAGTATAAAGAATTCTATAAAAACCTTAATAAACCTTACAAATCAAAACAGCTCCTCACCCTTTTCTTCCCTTCAAAGTTCTCTAACATTATCAACAGCTTTATCCCTAACAATCTGAATTAACCGTATTAAGGTTTGCTTCTTGGTTCTTCGTAGCACTTCTCATGGAAGAACTTTTGGACTTGAAACTAAATCCTAAGGTGTCTTCACAACATGTTGAGAGATGATCCCTTAAGATCTCAAAACTCACTTTCAAGTTAAATAAGGTCGTTTTATTCCGTGAATGTTATAAAGTAAAACCTAAGAATTTTGTCTAAAGGAGGTTTGTTTTGTCATTTAAGCATTATAAATATTTCTTAGTATTTATTAGAGATAATTGTGGTGTGAATAGTTGCCTTATGCTGTGGGCGTTGATATCGGAGCCTCAAAAATAAGAGTTGCATTAGCTAACTATGAAGGGCGTATTATATCAAAAAGTATTGAATCCACACCAAAATTTGGTGATAATTTGACTATACCTAAATTAATAGGCTCAATAATAGATGCAACAATCCAAGAAAATAACATATCACTGAATGAAATCCTAGGAATAGGGATTGGTTCAATAGGACCAATAGACTTTAATAAAGGCATTATTCCTAGGACTGCCAACTTACCCTTCAAAAAAATACCTTTAGTCAGTTATCTTAAGAATCGTTTTAACACAAATGTAATACTAGTTAATGATTGTGTGGCAGGCGTAATAGGAGAGCGTATATTTGGAGCTGGTAAAATGCATGAAAATCTTATATACATAACAATTAGCACAGGAATTGGTGCTGGCGTGTACGTTGATGGAAAACCACTAATAGGCAAGGATGGTAACGCCCACGAAGTAGGACACATGACTGTCGACCCCAAAGGAAAACTTACATGTGGATGCGGTGGAAAAGGACATTGGGAAGCATATTCTTCAGGAAGTGGAATACCTAAATTAGTCAAACTCATACTCTCAAGAAAAGACAAAAACCGAATAAAGGAAAGCATACTCCTAAAAATAGTAAACAGTACAGACAAAATAGATTCCAAAACAGTGTATGAAGCCGCAAGATTAAACGATAAACTAGCACTAGAAATTATAGAAGAAGTAAATAAGTACAACATAATAGGATTTGCTAACATAATAAATGTTTACGACCCATCACTCATAACAGTGGGGGGCTCAATCACACTCAATAATCCAGACCTAGTCCTCAACCCAATAAAACAAAACATAAAAAAATACATAATAAATAGACCACCAGAAATCGTGTTAACGCCGTTAGGAGAAGATATAGTACTCTACGGGGCAATAGCAATAGCGTTAGGCTTTGAGGAAATAAAACACACAAAGGTGAGATGAAAATGAAAAACTGGCTAATACTGCTCAACGGACTCCCAGGTTCAGGAAAAACAACAATAGCAAAACATCTATGCAACGAAAGGCCTGACTTTGCAAGAATCAGTAGCGATGACTTAAGATACGTGATATTCAACGAAAAATATCCAAGCAGAGATGAGAACATAATATTCCAAATAATGAGAGAAATGGCAGCAATTTTACTTATGAAAGGCTACAACGTAATACTAGACTCAACAGCACCAACCAACTCACTCCGCAGATACCTTTTAACAGCAGCACAAGAAAACAACGGAAAAATGCTCATAATACTAGAAGTAAGTGAAAACATACTAAAACAACGAGGAATCAATAATGAAACAATAGCACTCTGGCAGAGCTTCTGGGAAGAACCAGACATACCAGTAAACATAATACTCAGAGAAAAGAACGAAACAAAAACCGATGAAAACAGAATAATCTACCTAATACTAAAAACAATAGAAAACACCCCATAATTCCTCAAAATCCTATTACACTAAAACTTACTAACCTAACTTAATACCTTAAGAAAATCTTCTTCTCTCTTAACCACAGTTCACTAGACTAGACAGGTGAAAGCTCATATTTAAGCGCTAAGGAAATCCGAAACTATCATTCTAAAAAGTAAACTTTGCTGTTCACATCATGATATAAATTAAGTATGGTTTATATTCTTCAAAATGATTAAATTATAGAAGGGCCGGTGGTCTAGCCTGGTTAGGACGTCCGCCTCACACGCGGGAGGTCCCCGGTTCAAATCCGGGCCGGCCCATTAAATTTTTAGCCAAATCCTTAGATCTTATAAATATATGCTTTCTCTTCGCGTCTTCTCAAGTTCCTAATTCATTTCGTCTCTATTTTGGAAGTAAGAATCACATTACCACCCTGTTAATTTCGTCTCCATTAAGGCGAGCCATGTTACAGTCCAAAATAAGTTGTTGTTATATTTAGGTTCATTGACAATTTACGGTTAAAACTGTGAGCTTTCTTACCAAATTTGTGCCAAAAATAAGAACGCAAAACGATGATTTGATGACCTAGCTGCCAAATTAATAGTTATTGCAAATGTTTACCTTAGATTTTAGTTGCCAAATCTGTGATTGACTGAAGATTATCACTTAAAAGAGTGAAAATAGCTTGCGTCATCAACTAGTACCAGAAATAACTAATGAAAGTTATGACAAATGTGTTTGTGTGAATTAAATTTAGCAAGAGTAATAAATGCTTATATGATGTTAAATTGAAGTATTAGTGGTGAGCGACTTGAAAGCTGTATTTTTAACTGAAATTCGCAAGCCTCTTGAAGTGAAAGAGATAGATGTTCCAGAGAAAGTTGAGCCTAATGAGGTTCTTATAAAACAGAAGGTGACTGGTGTATGTTATCGTGATATTCTTACTGCAGATGGCTTTTTCCCGAGGGTTAAAACACCTATAATTCCTGGTCATGAGATAGCAGGCACTGTTGTTAAGGTTGGAGATGCAGTCAAGAATTTTAAACCGGGTGATTACGTTGCGTCTCTCATTTATATTCCATGTGGAACGTGCAGGTATTGTAGGATGGGGATGGAAAATCTATGTCGTAACAGATTAACGTATGGCGAGGATCTAAATGGGTCTTATGCGGAATACGTGAAAGTTCATGAGAATAGTTTAGTAAAAGTGCCTCCAAATGTGCCTATTGAGGGGGCCGTAATTGGCGCATGCGTGACAGGAATGTTGTATCATGCGTTAAAAGTTAGGGGTGGATTAACAGAAGGTGAAGTAGTGTTGGTTACTGGTGCAGGTGGTGGAGTGGGCATTCATGCGGTGCAGATGGCTAAAGCTTTAGGTGCAAAAGTAATAGCGGTCACAACCTCAGAATGGAAGGTTGATAAGATAAAGTCTGCAGGTGCTGACGATATAATAGTTTCGAAGGGGGCTTTCAGTGATGATGTTAAGAAATTAACTAATGGTGAGGGTGTGGATTTAGTGCTCGAACCAGTGGGACAACCAACATTTGAGCAAAGTTTTAGAAGCGTGCGTTGGGGTGGTCGTATTATTGTTGTGGGCAACGTGAATGTACAACCAGTTAATCTTAATTTAGGACCACTTATATTAAGAGGTGTGACAATTTCAGGAAGCGTTAGTTCTACAAAAAAAGATCTATTACAGGCTCTCAAATTAACTGCTGAAGGAAAAATCAAACCCATAATTCATGATGTAGTCCCATTAGAACAGGTGCAACGAGTTCATGATATGATGAGAAAAAAAGAAAACATTGGACGGGTGTTATTAAAGACAGAGTAGAATCATTGATTTTTTATGAAATTTTCTGTGAGTGCTAAGAATTTTTCTATATCCTGTTTTGTGTGTGCGGTAGAAAGAAAGAGGTGTGGTTTCGTTGGTGACTGATAAAGTATCTTATTGTTTACCATATAACGAAACATCTTTTCAGCTAAAATGCTATCTTTTGTTCTTTCTGCAGTCAGACCATTTATAGGTTTCTCTTTTGTAAAATGAATGCCAACCAGAGATCCCAAACCAGTAATATAAGCTTCAAAACCCTTCTTAGAAAAGATGTTCTCCAATTCCTTTCTCATTAAGTCTCCAAGCTTGTTTAAGTAAGTATAAATTGTATCATGCTTACTTTTGAGCTCTTCTATAAGAGTGTATCCAGCTCTCATTGTTAACGTATTTCCTACGTATGTTCCTCCGTGGAAAACTCTCTCCCAGAAATGAGGTATTTTAGTTTGATCCAAGAGTTCCATGATGTCAGCTCTGCCGCAGAATGCACCGGCACCCGGAAAATATTGACCACCGACCGCTTTACCAGTTGTTATGATGTCAGGTTTAACATTATAATAATGTTGAGCACCTTTGTAAAATCGAAAACCTGTTATAACCTCATCAAATATTAATATTATTCCTCTTTCATCACACAATTCTCTTAATCCTTTTAAGAATTCTTTTTCAGCTGGTATATTGCCTGCTACACCCATAACTGGTTCAACTATTATTGCTGCTAGTTCTAGTTTGTCAATTCTTTTCTGAACACCATCAAGATCATTAAACGGCAATAATATTGTATCCTTTATTACATCCTCTGTTAATCCTAACGATGCTGGTTTATCGTATGGATATGATACTCCTTTATGAAGGGCATCATAACCTCCATGCCATCCTCCCTCAAACTTACCGATTTTTGTTCTTTTAGTGTATGCTCTAGCAAGTCTAATTGCATACATGTTTGCCTCAGTACCACTATTTGCCGGTCTCACCATATCTGCATCGAACCACTCACATACAGCCTTAGCCCATTTGATTTCCCATTCATTACTCCAACCCAGGTGTATTCCGTATTCTAATTGTTCTTTGACTGCATTTATTATTGGTTCGTAATTATGGCCTACCACAACAGCTCCATGAGACATCCAAAAATCGATGTATTCGTTACCATCTACATCCCAAATCCTGCTACCCTTTGCTCTCTCAACATAAATCGGATGTGGTTCAAAAAACCTTATAGCATAAGTAACACCACCGGGCAAGAATTTTTTTGCAGATTCAAACAGTGCTTTAGTCCTATCAGTCATTATATATCATTAGTAGTACAAAATTACGTAGTAATAACTTTTACTTTATAATTTCTATTAGTATTTACGTAATAAAATTTTGATTATAAAATGTATTGGATAGATAATTTTTTAAATAGTTTTTAGATAGATTCTGTGTAGAATTATTAATATGACAAATAATGCGAATGTGGTTAGGATAACAAGGCCAATTCCCTTAGTTGGACATATAGCGTTTGGAGTGATTGATAGGGGTACTAATATACTTCAAGTTAGGCCTACTAGTTTATGTAATCTTAATTGTATTTTCTGTAGTGTGGACGCAGGCCCTTATACGCATTGGAGAAAAACTGAGTATGTAATAGATGATGTAGAGTGGTTAGCGGAGTGGGTTATAGAAATTGCTAAATTTAAAGGTGGACATGTGGAAGCACTCATAGATGGCGTTGGAGATCCATTTACGTATTCCAAACTTCCTGAATTAATATCACTATTAAGATCAAGTAATCATATAAGTAGTATTGCTGTTGAGACTCATGGACAATTTCTAAATAAAGAACTTATTAACAAACTGGCTAGCGCAGGGCTAGATCGTATAAATCTAAGCATAGACACAACGAATCAGGAGCAAGCTAAATTCCTCGCAGGATCTCTCATTTACGATGTGACAAATGTAATGAAGATGACGGAATATGTTGTGAAGGAAACATCAATAGACGTAACACTAGTACCTTTGTGGTTACCAGGCATAAATGATAATGAAATCATGAAAATTATTGAATGGGGTATGAAAATAGGCGTAGGTAAGAAATGGCCACCCTTCGCAATACAAAAGTATCTCATTCATAAATACGGTAGAAAAATAAGAGGTATGAGGGAAGTTTCATGGGATGATTTTTATAATTGGCTTCGTTTGTTAGAAAAGAAATATGAAACGACGTTAATACCTAAACCTAGAGATTTTGGTTTTGAAAAGAGACCTACTCTGCCAATACTTTATGAAAAAAATTCTACAGTAAACGTAGAGATAATAGCTCCCGGCTGGTTAAAAAATGAGTGGCTTGGCGTTCCTAAAAATAAGAACAGAATAATTACAGTCATATCGGAAGATTTAGAAAAAGGACAAAAAGTGAGCGTTCGCATAATTAGTAACAAGGATAACATTTATATTGCACGACCTCTTTAGCAATAAAACTCACTTGATGTATAAACTGAACTCTCCCCACTCTGAAGGACAAAGATCCTGCCCTGGGAAGAAGGGCATTATCATGCATGTGCATCAATGCACGAGAGTTAAATGGAGCTGAGATTATTATAGAAAAATTACATTGAATCCATTGATAATTTCTGCTCTAAAATCAGAAACTCTCATGCAAAGTCTCTTTCAATGATCAAAAATCTGCAGTTTTAGTGGAGATGAACCGATGTTTAGATGAATTCTTAAGATCTGATAACCATTTCTAGGATAACAGTCCAAGTAACTTTCACAGTCAGCTCTGAGGAGAGCAATGTTAAAGTTTTTTGTTGTAAGTAATTGCATGAAGATTTGGCAAGAAAATATAGTTTTAACCATGTGATGAATTGAGATTCTAAAAGAGCAATGAACTATAGATCGATGAGCATCTTAGAAGCAAGAACATTCCAACTTTAGCGTGGATAATGTCAAACTTGTGATGCGGGTGGTGCGGGTTTTGTAGATATTACGTCTGCTTTAATGTTTTCTTCACTGTATGCCTTTGACATTGCAGACATCACATTTTTTAAATGCTCTTCATCAGTTAATGCTATAACACTTGGACCAGCACCACTTATTGTAAACCCAAACGCTCCGGCTTCTTTGACGTATTTCCTTAACTTTTCATATGCTGGAACCATTAATGCTCTTATAGGTTCAATTATGTTGTCTGTCATACTTTGTCCTATTAACTCTAATGAGTTAGTGTAGAGTCCAGCTATGAAAGCAGCCATACGACTAAGGCTATGTGGTAATACTTCTAATGACAAAGTTTTAGGAGCTATTATTCTCATTATCTCGGTTTTATGTGATGGTGTCTTTACATGTGGTATACCAAGTACAAAATATCCTTTAGGATAAAATCTTAATGCTTTTAATGGATTTAGGTTATAAATTATTATAAGACCACCCAGTAAACTAGCCGTGACATTATCGTAATGTGGTGATCCAGCAGCAACCTTTTCTGAGAGTCCAGCTATAGACGCCACTCTCATATCATCAATTTTTAAACCTAATTCTAAACTTAATGCTTTCACAGTTGCCACTGCAGTAGCTCCACTCCCCCCTAACCCAAGTCCTAATGGTATACCTTTCCAAATTTTTATGTCTACATCAACACCAACATTGCTCATAGTTAAAAGAAGTCGGGCACTTAATAGTGCAGTATTATCTTCTAGTGAGATATTTTCTGAATATGGTCCATGAAATTCGGTAGTTATTCGTCCATTTCCAGTTTTCACAGAAACATCGACTTCATCATAAAATGCATCTAATGCAACTGCTGCAACATCAAAACCAGCCCCTAAATTAGCAGAACTACAGTATGCTCTAACCTTCATTAAAGTCACCTCTCATCAAATTCAATAGCTCCTCTTGGTTAGCTTTCATTATACTAAACCCATTTAATGTAGATGATGGATCTTTCAAGGCATGAGCAGTCACGATCGCCACGGTTAGCTCTTCCCTATTAATTATGTTTTGTTCAATAAGTTTTTTTAACCCAGCTATACTAGCTGCTCCAGCAGGTTCTGCCCCAATTCCATCCCTTCTTGCTAACAGTTTCTGCGCTGATGTAATTTCGTGGTCCGTTACTGTTATGAAAAGGCCATCAGATTCTTTTACAGCCTTCCATGCTTTAGGCCAATTCACAGGCTTACCAATTCTTATTGCTGTTGCGATAGTTTCTGGGTTTTCTATGAAGAGTGCCCTTTCCAGTTTTTTCATCCATGCTGTGGCTAATGGTGATGCACCTTCAGCCTGAACTCCAACCATTTTCGGTAATTTATTACACAATCCTAGTTCTTTAAGTTCTTTGAAGCCCTTCCATATAGCTGAGATATTACCAGCGTTTCCTACAGGAACTACAACCCAATCTGGACAACCCAATTGATCATATATCTCAAATGCTATTGTTTTTTGTCCTTCTAACCTCCATGGGTTAAAGGAGTTTAGTGGATAAATTGTTTTACTGCTAACTACATCAATAACCATTTCTAATGCCTTGTCGAAATTACCTTGAACCTCAATAATCTTAGCACCATGTAATGAAACTTGCGCTAGTTTTCCTTGCGCAACAGCTCCTTGGGGAATAAATACATAACACTGCAAACCAGCTCTAGCCGCATATGCGGATGCAGACGCAGCAGTATTACCTGTTGATGCTACAATAACCGATTTAACACCTGCCTCTTTTGCTATTGTTATTGCTACAGTCATGCCCCTATCCTTAAAACTACCAGTTGGATTAGTACCTTCAAACTTAATGTAAACATTGTCGAACATGTTTGAATGAATGAGCGGAGTACCACCCTCATCTAGAGATATAGGATTTTTTACGTGAGGTAAAAGCTCTTTATACCTCCATACTCTAAGAGGGCGTTTCCTTAATTCATCCCACGACAAATTTGTTACTGAATATTTCACTTCGAGAAGACTGTCACATTTCGGACATTTAAATAACCATGGGTTTGGTTCGAAAACAGTTCCACAGTTTATGCAAATGAGTTTGTTCCCAATTTCATCACGCTCACCTAACGTTTATTCTTAAAAGACAGATATTTAAAAATAACTCGTAATCAGTTTAAAAATAAATAAACTTTTAGAATTTTAGATATTCGAATATTTTACTTAGATCTTTTTCTTTTATTGAGATGTCTGCTTTAAGTTCCACGATTGGCGCAGCATTAAATGCTATCTTGGTCTTTGCAATATTAAATAGTGTTAAATCGTTCGCACCATCAACAACAGCAATATCCACAATGCGTTTATTTATATAACGCATTAAGGCTGCAGCTTTATCTGAACTGACTTCAAAAAGTATTCCACTAATCCTTTCTTGACTATCAAAGAACAACTTATTACTAATAACTATGTCTAATTCTAACTCCTTTTTAACACGATCAGCCAGAAATTGAAATCCGCCTGTTACAGCAGCTATATTAAATCCAAGTTCCTTTAATTTAGCACAAGTTTCCTTGGCCCCTTTCATAAGAGGAAGGTCCCATGCAACTTCTTCTGCCATTTTCTTATTTATTTTACCATTTAGTATTTTAAGACGCATGATCAATCCTTCATCCCAATTAACTTCTCCTGACAATCCTTGTCGAGTAATCTCATCAATTACTTTGCCAAGACCAACCAAATTAGCCAGCCCGACTAGATATTCACCATCAACAAGAACACCCTCAACATCGAAGACGATCCATCGATTTCTTGATGTATTTGCATGTAGTTGAAAGTGTTCATTTCTTTTAATTATCTTATCGATTGGTTATTCATCACCGATCACTATTATTTTTATCAAAGCAATATTTAACTTTAACTCCTCATACTTTAACCTCTAAAAATCATAAAGACTAATTTGAGTGAGCTTTCATTACATTTCATGTTAAGTTTTTGATAGTCTTCATTAATATGAAACAGTTACATTTATATATTTTGTTAAATAATTGTTAACTCTAGTGTATAAAAATGAGACTGACGCCGGACGAATTAAGGTATTTAGTTTGGCTACTAAAACGAGCATTGCTAGATGAGAGTTTTGACGGAGACGCTGTGTATGCAAAGGAACTATTAAACAAATTATTAACAATGTATTGGAGATGCGATTATTGCGGAGCCGAAATAGTCTCAGAAAGAACAAGTAGGATGATAAGATTAGTGAGCGAACACATGAATGCAATACATGGCATGAGTAAAAAAGATTCTGAGATACTTGCAAAAAATTACTTTAAAATAACCTAAATTTTTTATTTAAATATTTTTCGTGAAACTTTAGCAACGATTTCCCTATTTTCCTTCGTAGTATATACTGCAAAATTCCATGCTCTTTTATATGCGCTTGAAAGTGCTTCAGAGAGCGGTGACAAACTTTTAATATCTGCTATATTACTGTTCGTTAATATTTTAACTTCAGCCTCCTCTAATATGGGTAATTCTGGTATATCTATTAGAACATCTTGGAGATTTACTCCAGCAGTATTTGCGATTTCTTCTTCCAACTTATTTCTCAATGCTATATTGCTACGCGCTTGGAGTAATGTTTTTACCAAATCTTTGTTTGTTTCATCCCAATCCTGATAATAAGCTCTTTTAAAGAGTTTTCTCTCATTCACTAGTTCTGCTAGTCTTTTTTGTTCACCTTCAGATTTAATAAGGATTTCCATTAGCTCTTCATCCCCAATCTTATAAAGATCCTCCATGCGTAATGTATTATTTTTGAGTGCATATTCAATGGCTCGTGAAATCATTGTTGATGCAATTCTAACAGTTTTATGATTATAAACAATATTATACATAAGATAACGTGCGAATAATACAGATTCCGCAGGTCTCAATCCTTTCCTTGAAATGGCCAGAGTATCATTAAAAACCCTATACTCAGTAAATATTCTAGTATCTATAACACCATATGCTACACCACAATAATACGCATCTCTTCGAAGATAATCTAACCTGTCAGCATCAATTTCTCCTCTAACTATATGAGAAAGAAAATCAGCCTTGCCCACGATCATATCAGAGATTTTATCAGGATCTAAACCTTCACTCTCTAGAACATCGTTTATCTCCGTATGTTTTATAATTTGTTTAGCTATTAACTCATGTCTTTCTGGCCCTAAAATAGTATCACCAATAGAATGTGATAAAGCTGTATGACCTATATCATGTAAAAGAGCAGCAGCGTATAATGACTTTTCGTCATCTTTAGTAATCTCTAAACCGTTTATCTTAAGCGTTAAAAGAATTTGTTCAGCGACATATCTGGTACCTATTGAATGTTCAAATCTAGTATGTTGCGCACCAGGATATACTAAATAAACCATACCAGTTTGCTTGATTTTTCTTAATCTTTGAAACGGACGTGTATCTATTATTTTTATATCTAAATCTGTAAGAAGTATATTTTGATGAATTGGATCTCTAATCAATTTCACATTGAATAAGTATACAAAGGACGCTTAAATACCTTAAGTTTTGGTTTTCTTGAAAAATTAGAAAAATTCACAAAAATTAAAAATTATTGTAAAAAGCGTATAATTTAGCTAAAAATCTGTTTAATTGATTTATCAATTTATTAAAAATATCATTGAGCTTTGGAATGAATTTCTTGAACAGTAAGAAAGATAAATAATTTATATGTTTAGAGTTGTATTTGTATAGGATAATGAGATCACAAAAAAATGGAAACACAAGATTAGATAAGATCGAAAATGAACTTACTGCAGTTAACATAATCAGAATTCTTAAGAATAATTTTTTAACGTATTCAGAAATAGCACAATTAACAGGAATATCATCAAACCTTCTTAGCAAATATGCATCAGGAAAAACGATTCCCAACAAAATCAAAACTGAGCGCATATTAAGATTAGCTACAACACAATGGGTCATATCTAAAGTAGTTCAAAGAATAGTATATGATTACTTAAATAACGATGGCGCAATGAACCTGATGCCAGACTATTTAAGGTTAATATCGATCTATTTTAAATTCATGTGTAATAATAAAAATATTGATAAAGTAGTAACAAGAGTCTCACCAATTGCAATTATTGCGGCGTACATCTCTAATGCATTAAATAAACCATTGGTATTAGTTTATGATGAAAAATATACACCCGGCGACTTCTCAATAAAAGTTCAAGATGAATATAGAGAAATGCTTCATGTATCTAAAAGAGTGTTAAAAAATGACGATCGTGTAATTGTCTTTGAAGAAAATCCAAGTAATATTAATCGCCAAATCCTTCTCTACCAATTGCTGTTAGCAGCTGGTGCTGTAGTAGATCGAATATTTTATTTATACTCTTTAAATAGGTCAGATGTTAAGAAGCTCATGAACATCTTGAGGCTGAAAAATAAAAATCACATAGTTATACTTTATGAAGCATAAGATTATTTCTTAAAACTGAAAGCTTTTTAGTGTGAGAAGTGTGTCAAAATTTTTGGTATATTTTCTGAATATGGTGGATAGATTATTCCTTTTTCAGTTATTATCCCAGTAACATTCTTGGGCGGTGTTATGTCGAACACTGGATTATAAACTTGAATATTCCTTGGTGCAATGCGTTTACCTTTGATATGAGTAACTTCTCTAGAATCACGTTCTTCTATTATTACTTCATTAATATGTCTTGTCAAATCAAAACTTGATGTAGGAGCTACAACATAAAACTCAACATTGTGAGTTTTAGCCAAAACAGAAAGAGTATAAGTGCCAATTTTATTTATCACGTGACCGTCACGCAAAATCCTATCAGCTCCGACAAACACTTTCGTGACACCTTTATTCCGCATTACTATTCCTGCCGCACTATCAACAATTAACTTAAATGGCACACCAGCTTGCTTAAGTTCCCAGGTAGTAAGCCTTGCACCTTGAAGAGCAGGACGTGTCTCATCAACATATACCATTATCTTTTTACCTTGCTTATGCGCTCTTATTATGACTCCTAAAGCAGTACCTATATCTACAGTTGCTAACATACCAGTATTACAATGTGTAATTATTATATCACCATCTTTTATTAACGATGCACCGTATTCGCTTATCGCCTTGTTCACTTGTACATCTTCTTCAGCCATGTTTATTGCTTCATTAATAACTGCATTCTTTGCCTCTGAAAGATTACTGTATGATAAAGCTTTTGTTAATATTCTGTTCGCAGCCCATGAAGCATTCACTGCAGTGGGTCGAGCATTTGCAAGAGCCTGAGCAGCTTGCTTAAGTTCACCTATGAAATCTTCATAACGAGCAGCATTACTACAATATGCCACAAGCGCCAATCCAAATGCTACTGCGACGCCGATAGCTGGTGCCCCTCTTATCTTCATAGATTTGATTGCATCAGCTAACTCTCTATAATCACTGGTCTCAACAATCTTTAAACGGGTTGGCAGTTTTGTCACATCAATAAACCTTACTTTACCGTTAATCCACTCTATACTTCGCATAAAACCTCACTCATTAATTGAAACATAGGAATTTAAGCTTTATGAGTGAGCTTCTCCACGACTGAGGTCGGGAGCTTCCAGCGTTCGCCTGGAGCTTTACGCTTCCAGTCACATCTGCTGGTTTGCGGAGCTCACAGCTCCGCCATCCCATAGAGCCCATTACTCTATGGGCTATGTTGATGCATGCGTTTAAATCCCTGTCGTATTCCATTCCGCAGTCTGGGCATCTGAACTCTCTTTTAACCTTTTGGGCAACATGCCCGCATCTATGGCATGTTTTAGAAGTATTCTTAACCAACTTCTTTGGCAGATATATTACATTAATGCCGTTCAGCATGGTCTTATATTCCACGATTGCCTGAAGCCTTCCGAATGGTAGGCTGTGGAATCTCTTGTTCAACCACTTAGATTTCTTGAAGTTTTTGCGGATGCCTTTCAAGTCTTCCATTACTATTACTGGTTTTGGAAACTGTTTAGCGTAGGCTACTATTTGGTTGGCTATTATATGCAGTTGATGGTTGACCTTCTGCCTCTCCTTGCCGTGGTCAGCAGTTTTGGAATAGATAGGTTTAAATATTTGTTTAACTCTATTAACTCTTTGATGGAAAAAGAACTACTTAGACCAAAGGATGTTGCAAAAATATTCAACATCTCAGTTAAAACGCTCTGGAAGTGGCAGAAGAAAGGCATTATTAGAGCAGTTAAACTTCCAACTGGCAAGCTCCGCTATCCCAAGAGCGAGGTTGAGAGGCTATGGAGGTAGTTAAGAGCTACAGGATCCCAGTAGATGTTCCAAAAGATTTAATCGAAGAATACTTCAAAGTTAAGCGGAAGGCTTTAGACGCAATCTTCTCGCACGTTAAAATTTCCAAGAAGGCTCACCTTAACTTGAAAGCTGAGGATAGGAGAGAGCTTAGAGATGAACTGCTACGGGAGTGGAGATACTCAAAGCATTACGTTGATTCAGCAATGAACTCTGTCATAGGGCTTGTTAAAGGCTGGATAACGTTCTATAACAAGGGAAAAGCTGAAGGTAAGCCTGAGATAACTAAGAGGACAGTATATATTAAGAGCACGCTCTTCAGCTTTAGAAATGGCATACTGAGGGTAAGCATTGAACCGAATAAGCGGTATCTTGAGGTCGACTTAAGAAAGTGTTCGTGGATTCCAAAAGACTTTGATAAAGTCGGTGGGCTACTTATGACTGAGAAGGAGTTGATAATTACAGTTAAGAAGAGGGTTGAGCCCAAAGCTGAGAAGTGGGTATCATTTGACGTTAACTTAACGAACGTAACGGCGTTCATAGGTGGCGAGATCAAGCGCTATGACTTAAGAGAGCTCTACCATATTCACAGAACCTATGAAACTAAACTGCAGAGGATACAAAAGTTATCTAAGATTAAGCCTCTAACCTCAAAGATGCTCCTCAAGAAGTACTCTAAGCGTGAGAAGAATAGAGCCAAAGACTTCATGCACAAACTAACCACGCAGGTTGCGGGGGAGCTCAAGGAGAGGAACTGCGGAGCGATACTTGAAAACCTGAAAGGTATAAAGGGGCGAATTCTTAATGGCTCAAGGAAAAATAATAGAAAGCTCTCAAAGTGGAACGCAAGGACGTTTCAGTTCATGCTCGAATACAAGCTGAAATGGCTTAACCTACCAGTAAAGTACGTTAGCCCAGTCAACTCATCTAAAACCTGCCCAGTCTGCTCAGGAAGCATGGCTTCCTATCTGGGCAGGATAATGAGGTGCGAAGAATGCGGGTTAACAATGGATAGAGATATCATAGCGGTGTTGAACCTTCAGATGCGGGGAGAAGGGTTCACCCAAAGAGCCCCCAATGAGCTAATCAAGGGGGAAGGGTTAAGTAGGAATGAAAGTAACAACTCACTATGCATTCCTACTTAACTCAGAACCCTCTAAGCTCCTTAACCTTTCTAAGTCTCTTCTTCTCTTGAAGCTTCCTCCTGATGTGGCTGTAAAGTCCCCTAATCCTCTTGATTTCTTCACCTCGCCAGAATTGTCCTTTCATAGGTTTCTCCGGATTATTCTTTGAAATAGCAACTGCAACGGCTAAGTTGCGCTCGCCCCTGTCTATGGCTATCACGGTTTCAGGTTCGTCTGTAAGCTCCACGGTTTTCTTTAGAACAAAATGGGCAAACCATTCTCCATCTCGCTTAACCATCTCAACGGTAGTGAAGGACCATTCTCCGCTTAGTGCCGATTCAATCCTATCTCTTTGATGCCTTCCGAAGACTATTGGAAGGCTTACTCTATTGCGATTTAAGGTCAGAGTTAGCCAGTATGGAGTTAAGACATTGGTTGTCTTTGAAAATCGATAGCATCGCCTATCAAACCTTATGGAGGTTCTTTTCAACTTTAAAACACTATTTTTCTTTCTGTTCTCCTTGAAACTTTTAAGAATCTCTACAGCTTTGTCTCTTGCCGTTTGTATCAGTGCTGAGCTAAGTTCGAAGCTCTCTCTGGCGTAGCTATAACCGTTTCTATGCAAGTATGTCTTAGAGGTATTATTCAAGGATAGATACCATTTCACAAGCCCAAAGTATTCGCTGAGACACCTGTTTAAGGCTAAAACCTTCCGCTCGTTAGGTCTAAAAACCCTCCCTACAACCGTCAACCGAACATCCTTCCGCACGGAACATCCAAGATCGATTACTTTGAGGGACTTATTAAATTTTGCACCATTCATCCCACGGTTAAAACGCGTGAGTTTTCTGGCTAACTTTTATAAACTGAATTTTTAAAGAAAATGATTACCTATCTCTTCAAAAATCCTAAGGCAGCTGCTAATTCAGCATTAAGTATGGTATTTCCACTTGCACCCCTTATAGTATTGTGACCTGTGGCAACATATTTTATCACACTGACTTTATCTACTTTATGTAATCTAAACCTTCCTATGCTCACTGCCATGCCCCTCTCTGAATTCCTATCAAGTCTAGGCTGAGGTCTATCATACTCTTCACGTAATATTATGGGTTTTTTAGGAGCTGTGGGAAGGTTCAGTCTTTGAGGAATACCAGAGAACTCTTTATATGATTTAAGAACTAAATCAAAATCTACATTCTTTTCAACTAATGCATGAACAACTACTGTATGACCATCTATAACTGGAACTCTAGTAGTAGTGGCTTCAATCCATAAATTACGTGGTACAACCTCGTTGCCATTAATATTTCCTAAAATCTTTCTTGGTTCAATAGAAAGTTTTTCTTCCTCACCTTTTATATAGGGAATAATATTATCATGTATACTCATAGAATATAATCCAGTATAACCGGCCCCTGAAATAGCTTGAAGGGAAGTCACATTCACTAACTTTAATTCTTGAACAACATCTATAAGAGGTTTTAAACTTAGAGAAAGAACATTAGATGTACAATTAGGAGATTTAACAAGAATACCACCAAGCTTGCTTGGTAAAACTTTCAATAACTCTAAATGTGCATGATTCACTTCTGGGATCACAAGAGGCACAATAGGTTCCATTCTATAAGGACTTGTATCAGAAAATACTGAAAAACCATTCTTCACAAACTGCATTTCAACATACTTGGCAACGTCAGTAGGTAAAGCAGAAAAAACAATATCAATATCCTTAAAATCATGTGGTACAGCCCTAGAAATTTTAAGGTCAATAATATCTGAAGGCATTAGATCCTCTATAAACCATGAAACTGCTGATCCATATTTCATACCAACTTTTTTATCACTTGCGGCAACTTGGACTAAGTTAAACCATGGATGTTTGCTCAGAAAACTTACATATCTTTGACCAACTATTCCAGTCGCGCCAAGAACCGCTACATCATAAGTCATTATTCATCACCCCACACCTCCAATATTACTTTATGAACCTTGAACATTGCATCATAGACATTTGACGATGTTTTCAGCACAGCATGTATCGCATCTAAATTAAGAACATTCCATTTGTTGAAACTGACAACACTGAGTAAATGTTTTATGTTCCTGTTGACTCCTCGTCCTATTATGATCAATAGATCATCATGATTGGTAACTATTTTTATGTGAGCGGGTGAATACGAATTAGTTACTGTCGTGCCTATGAAATCCTTGTTAACAATTTTTATTGATCCACTAAAACCATTGGCATAATCAAATGTTTTTTTATGTAAATTTTTAACCTTATATTCCGCAGCCACGCGCGCTTCATCCAGATCAATTAATGGAACAACCTTTGCATCAGACACTATTTTCGGATCAGCAGACATTATTCCAGGGGTTTCAGTAATCAGATACAGATTATTTGCCTCTAACGATTTAGCGATGAGCATGGCACTTAAATCTGATGCTCCTCTACCCATGGTTGTTATATTCCCTTCAGAATTAACACCTATAAAACCAGGAATAACGGGAATAACTTCATTAACAATCACTTTCTCTAAAGACTCTCTGATGTTAAAAATGACTTGTGACATTAACGGTGATGCATTACCATATTCAGATGTAGTTATTAAACCGATGTCACGTGGTCCAAAAACCCTCGAATCATATCCCCTAGATCTTAACCAGCCATTGACTATTAGTGCTGATGCTCTTTCACCAAAAGAAAGTGCTCTATCTTTATAAAACTGTAAATTACCACAATTTTGTACAGCATGAACAAATTCTTCTGAAAGCTTCCTTAAACCTTCATAAGTATCATTATTCAAGCCCAGTTCATTGAGTGTATTATAATATGGTGTGAGTATTTTTTCAAGAACATCTTTAGAAGGGTTTTCACATACAGATATGATTAGGTCTGTTATTCCTTTTATCGCCGAAACAACTAGAATTAATCTATGTCCATCAAACCGATTGAACAATTTTTTTAAAATCTCATCAAAATCTTGAGGAGTTTTAAGAATAGATCCTCCAAGTTTAATAACAGTCACTTGTTTTGTTACCACCCTTAATTTTGTTGTCACCCACCGTTATCGCACCTCATTAGTCATTATATAAGTGAGCAACATCAAAATAAACTTTTTTATGTCATGTATGAAATTAAGCTTAAATATAATAGAGTCATTTATGAAGCCAAGATAAAGGATGTTGATCTCCATTTTTTAATAATGATACAACTTTAATTAGATATCAAGAAGGTATCTTATTATCCATAGTTCATTGTTTTTCTCTATTTTCATCTCATGATATGTAACAGCCTTCACAACAACCTTTGATCCATGCTTCTCTCTTTTGTATTTTTCACCCCAACACATTGCATTTAACTTATAATTTCCTTCATGACCAGAAATTGTTACCTTAAACTTAGAAAAAACTAAAAATTCTGTGTCGACAGTTATTATTAATTGTTCAAGCCAATTATACAAAAGTTCTTCAAGATCATAACCTACAACTTCTATAGAATACTCTGTAAGTTGGTCGACTCTTTCTATGTAAACCATTTGATCAAACATAGCCCTAGCAGATTCCTGAAACGCTTCTTCTAAAGTATTACCCCACGCTTCAATAATCACATCAGCAACATGGTCAAGTACCCTAAAGCCCATCTCATGTATTAATAAAAACACACATATTTAATACTTTTATTCAGTCACTCTACAACTATTTCTAAATCCAATCCAATACCTAATCCTTCAGGATTGCCATCAAACTCTACCAACAAATACTCATCGTTAATAGCACTCTTTATAATACCCCACCAGACTTGATTCTTATAATCCTGATAACGAACTCTCTTACCGACCAAAGATTTAATATCAATAGTCTCCAACGGAACCACTAACACACCATTATCTTCGAACGAAATGATCATAGCACTGACCATAACGCTCGCGAATAAAAATAAATACCATAATAAATATCTTTTCCTCCAGCAAGCCATCAAAAAACTACAAAAGATCGACAAGAAAGCTTCCTGCCCGTGTAAATTTCTAAGAGGAGGAAGTCTTAGAGGTTAAGCACAACCATATTCATCTCAGCTAAGATTAGCATTTTTTAAATAGTACAGCAAAACAATATATCTATGAGCAAAATTTAGTATACGGTATACCATGTCAAAATTAAGCATAAACAGTTATGATGAGATGCTAAATCGAGTATATAGTAGTGTAAGCGTTAAGCCAGAAAAATATACAAGATATGAAATACCAAAACTCACTTCTTACAATGAAGGAGCAAAGACCATTATAACAAACTTTAAGTATGCTGCAGAGAGATTAAATAGAAAACCAGAAGAGCTAGCAAAATTCATCTACAAAGAATTAGGTGCTGGAGGAAATATAGATAACGAAAGACTGATACTCACTGGGAGATTTGAGAATGAACAAATAAACACTGTAATTAACCTGTATTATAAACGTTACGTAATATGTCCAGTATGTGGTAAGCCAGATACAGTATTAATTAAACAAAAGAAGATCGTATATATGAAATGTCTTGCATGCGGAGCAGAAAGCCCAGTACCAGAAATATAGAAGGCCGACCTTCCAGAACTGTTTATAAGAATGGGTGCCCAGAAAACCTGGATCTGAAATGTGCAAATTAATTTCTGGAAGTTGCATGCTTTTTCGTGGGATGTTCTCGCACAAAACGCATGTATAAACATAGTCCATACCTTAACGAGAGGTATGAGATGAGAGAGTTGTGAACCATGCAAACCAGCAGATGAGGGAATGAGTATGAAGCTCATTTCAAACGCTAGAAGCTCCCGACTTTAGCCGAGGAGAAGCTCACTATAAGGAATACCAAAATACTGTGATGTTTAAGTTTACACGAAAGTTGTTCAAGATAAATAAGTTAATTTTTGTTTACACAAATATATAAGAATCTAGAGAGAAGAATACTTGGTGTGAGAACCGTGAGTAAAACATCACGAATTCCTGGATTCTATAAATTACCAATAGATGAAAGACTAAAAATTGTTGCTGATTTTGCTGGACTTACACAAGATGAGATTGAATTATTGAAAAAGGCAGGAAATTTGGATTTATCGATAGCTGATAGAATGATAGAAAATGTAATAGGGACTATGGCATATCCTTTTTCAGTTGCCGTAAACTTCTTAATAAATGAACGTGATTATTTGATACCAATGGTAATAGAAGAGCCCTCAGTAGTTGCCGCTGCAAGCAATGCTGCAAAGTGGGCTAGAGCTAAAGGTGGAATATTTACATCAAGTACTGGCTCCATAATGATGAGTCAGATTCAACTAACGCATGTGAAAGATCCATGGGGGGCCAAAATGAAAATACTTGAGCATAAAAATGATCTAATAAGAATTGCTAACGAACAAGATCCTACATTAGTAAACTTGGGAGGTGGAGCAAAAGATATCGAGGTACGTGTAATAGATACTATGAAAGGTCCTATGGTAATTACACATTTAGTAGTTGATGTAAGAGATGCTATGGGAGCTAATGCAGTAAATACTATGGCAGAAGCTGTTGCACCATACATAGAAGATTTGACAGGCGGAAAAGTTTACCTGAGAATTATAACAAACCTAGCAGACAAAAGATTAGTTCGCGCCAGAACAGTTATTGACAAAAATGAGATTGGTGGAGAGGATGTCGTAGATGGAATAGTTGAAGCATGGGCATTTGCGGCCGCAGATCCATATAGAGCAGCAACGCATAATAAAGGAATAATGAATGGAATAATAGCTGTCGCATTAGCTACAGCGCAAGATCATAGAGCATTAGAAGCGGGCGCACACGCTTATGCTACACGTTATGGACATTACACATCATTAACAACATGGGAGAAAAATGAAAATGGAGATTTAGTGGGAACTTTAGAAATACCGATGGCTGTCGGATTAGTTGGAGGAGCGGTAAAAACACATCCTATTGCAAGAATAGCATTAAAAATACTTGGTGTAAAAACAGCCACTGAACTTGGTGAAGTCATGGCCGCAGTAGGACTTATACAAAACTTAGCAGCACTCAAAGCATTAGTAACAGAGGGCATTCAAAGAGGACACATGAAACTGCATGCAAGAAATGTAGCAATCATGGCAGGTGCAACACCTGATATGGTAGATAAAGTCGTTGAAATAATGGTAAAAGAAGGAAAAGTGCGTTTTGATAAAGCAAAAGAAATAGTAGAACAACTTAAAAAACAATAATCTCTTAAAGCTTTTATAAAAGAACAGCAAATCTGCTCTTTTAGCAAAATAAAATTTATGAATTTTTTAAAGCAAATTCAAATATAAAAGAAGATAAACAGGGGATTTTCCATCACCTTTACCTTAAATGAAGACTATTGAAAGACTGAAGAACTGAGAATCTCTCTACTTCAGTCGTGGATATCAACAATTCATCCCAGAACTGAAGTTCTAGACTTTCTCGTCGAGTTTACTTGTAAAATTTTCTACTTTTAAGCTGTTGAAAAAATTTAAAAGAAAGTTTAAAGTATATCCGATTGAGCATGGGTCCGTGGCTCAGCCAGGTGGAGCGCCCGGCTCTTAACCGGGTGGTCGCGGGTTCAAATCCCGCCGGACCCGCTATATTACTTTTCTGATGATTTTGTGGATTTTTTTAACTATTAGTGTAAAATTCTTTACCCACTCTTTCGGCGAGAAGGCTTCCGACTTCGGTCGTGGAGATGAATCGCCGTTAACTTTATATTCCTCCAATTCCACCATCTCCTTGAGCAGGTCGCTCGCATGTGGATGGGATGTCCGAAAGCTGGAATAAGGCTCCCATCCAAGACTGGTGGGGATGGTTCCAGCGAGCGGGCTATGGGCTATATGCTCATGGCAGGGGCTGGTTTGACACAGCCCTTAACTCGGTAGAATGAGTGGAGGCCCCACGACAAACCGAGAATCTCCTGGCTTTAGCCGTGGAGAGTGTCAAGTCTCTGACTTTTACCGTCTCACTCTTTGAAATATCACTTGAAGTTAATTTAGCTTTCCATATTATCCCTTCAATTTTAATTTCCAGTCGGTTTCAGATCTGACAGCTATGACTATATTTTGGAGTTCACTCAATGAATTTAAATCTCCATCCACACCAATAATCAGGTTTTTTCTCGTCTGGGGGGCATGAAATTACTTCAACATCAATCTTTGGATTAAGCTCTTTAACGAAAGATTTTAAATAATTAAATCTAACATTCTTGCAGGGAAAAATGTTTAATCCTTTTTTAATCCTAGTTTCCTGAATTCTACACTTAATTACATAAAATTCTCCAGTATTCTTTAGTTTGTCAATATTATACCTCTTTTCTTCTTGATAAAGAGCCCAACTGGTGTTTAACAAAATCTCTATCAAACTTTCAACATCATTAACTGAATTGTAATTGAAAAAGTTTTTTAAATCTTTAGCTTCAATCCTAGCTAAAATTTCCCAAGTATTTTTATCAATCTTAGCTGCATTATCAACACCAAAATTTTTCTCGATATCCTGAAAATAAAGCCCGTCGACACGCCAAATATTCTTGATCTGAATAAAAAATAGGTCCAGAAGTTTATCTTTATCAAGTTTAGATAAACGGATTTTATCATCATCTTGAGTTATATTGGACATTTAATCACCGTAATTGAAAATAGTTATTGTAATAAAAATTTTATGCTCTTTAGATATAATATTGATGGTAAACTCAGCATTAGTAAACCTTAAGAAATAAACACACATGTAATCGTAAGTGAGCTACTCCCACTGAATGGAGAGCAGTGCCCGTCTGGGACTTTATGCTTATCTTCTCCCTCTAGTTTAGAGTTCACAACTCTCTTATCCTTTTCTAACTAACCTATTAAAAATAGATACTCATTAGAATGGACTGTGAAAATCTAAGCAGTAATGTATCTCTAACTTCTAAAACGAAATAGTAGTGAAATGAGAGCCTAGAAGAATTTCGGGAATGGAAATTAATGAATTGTTTTCAACATTGCAGATAATTTAGATACTTTTTAACTGGGAAACTAGGAGTTTATTAATAGGATTTAAGTCATATTGTGTTGATTTTTTATGAAAATCTTAAATTCATTTATTTTTTCGATAGCAAATTTTATAGTTAGTTGATTTAGATCCTCAATTTTAATAGAGTGTTCAACGTCTTTAATTAGTTGATGTAATTGTTCTAATGGTGTTTCACCTTTAGCATAATTTAATAATTCTATGGAAAGTTGTTTGATTTGAGCGATATTGAACCCTACATCATCAATAACATCAATGTTTTCGTTGATTAGAATATTTTTAATCTTGTTTGGGAGTTTTGCTTTAGATATCAGATACATCTTCTTTGGTAAATATACCTTCTTGTATAATATTACTGATTCGACTTCATTTAACCTTATGCTTTTTTCCGGATTTTTCTCTATATTTTCTTTTCTCTGAACACCCAGTGATTCTGCCAATCCTGTCCACAATCCTTCAATCCATTTGCTTCTCCACTCTTCCGCTGTTAATGGTTTTGCTAGAGGACCTCTTACCTCTCTTGCTCTAACATACCAATCATCTAATTCTTTAAACTCTATTATAATGTCAGGTCTTCTTATTGGTGGATCTGTTGAAGGATTAACAATATTAAACACTTCACCACCGTATACCATTAAATCAGGTCTTAAAGCCGTATATAAGTTCCAAATTTTCATGAGATCGCCTGTATCACCCCATGCTATAGGTCTTGGAGCCTCAAGGTAAAAGCTTAAGAGTCCTTTATAAGTTGATAAGACTATATTTGGGGGTATGCTATGTATTTTTTGTTTGCCCGCACGATCAAGTAAGAGATGTCCATGTTCAGGATATGTGATTCTAGCGAAGCCCTGATCTCTTATGTGGTACAATATCGTTATGAATCCCCAATATTGATAAATCGATCTTAAATTCGTTCTAACTGATGTGACTATCGCTGACCCAGCAGTCCTTCTAAAAGATTTCAGAGTATCTTTATTTCTGAGTAAATCATATGAATAATTAAATATTTTTTTCATTAAATGTCGTTCAGGGTTTTCTAGAAAACTTCTGAACTCTCTAGGATATAAAACACCTTTAAAACCATAAATTTGCGAGACTTTATCCATCCAATCTTTAAAAATCGTTATCCACTGATTTATCTTGTTCAAATCATCGTTTATCCTCCATCTAATGAATTTTATTCTAAAATCATCAAACAATTCGCTGAACTTTTTACTAAGATCTTCATCGCTAAATTTAAATTTACGCCTTTTATCATATGTGTCTAAAAAAATCTTTAGTTTATGATAGACATCTAGCCATTGAACTTTAGCCATATTAATATAACCTCTATTATGTATAAAAATTTTTTAAATATTAAGTCTGACTAACAATCTTTCCTGTTCTAAAAATGAATCTTAGATAACCTTTATGATCTCTCACACCTCTAAAGAGGAGCTTTCTATTATTGGTGTCTCAGACTCCTCATTCAAGGGATTATTTGTTCCACATTATTGTGTGTGCTATGATCCTTATGACCATTTCTCTTCAATGTTTGATGAAACGTTAATACTAGCATTCTTATTTGTTATATGATTCACGCATAGTAGAGTTTCTTTAGTATCAGAGCATCTGTTTCAAGGTTTGGGCTCTCAGAGATTACAACGCCTTTAATTTTATATTCTTTCCATGCGTTAATTAGTGCATGATAGTTGTAATCAGATTCTTCTAAGTTTAAGTGGTTTCTCTCGCCTTTGTCAGTGTAGTTAATTCCTGAAATGTGTATGTGCATATTATCAAGAGCATCACGTCCAAGTCCGGTCTCTATCTTAGCTAAAACTTCTTTTATTTCTGTTTCAGTGTTGTATTTTCCATTATAACGTGCGTGCAGATGCGCGAAATCAATACATGGCATCACCATTTCTATATCTTGACTTAGCTTTATTAATTCATCCAAATCACCAAATTGCACTGGTTTTCCTGTAAGCTCGGGCCTAACCCAGATTTCCACATTTTCATTCTTCAATGTTGATATGATTCTTCTCATAATGTTTTTAACTTTTTCATAAGCCTCGCTCTTCGATAATCTTTGATAATATGCTGCGTGGAAAACTATTGAATATCCACCGGCTTGGTATGTTATGCGTGCTGTATCCAGTATTCGCTGTACGCTAGCTTCAACTTTCTTTTCCTCAGTAGAAAGTAGATTAATATAGTAGGGACCGTGCGCAGTAAGTATTACGTTTTCTTTTATTGAAACTTCTTTAGCCTGCTTAGCAGTATCTATGCTCATTCTCACGCCCTGAACAAACTCTATTTCCATTGCATCTAAATTAAGCTTTTTGACTTGATAGACTCCACTTATCGTGGACGGTTTTGGTGTACTCAATGGTACTCCCGCAGGTCCGAATCTTAATTTATCAATCTTTATCAATAATCCTCACCTAAATAATCTCAGCAATAAACCCAAATATTTCTATATCCTCTATAAATAATTAAAAGGAAAAACCTTAATGATAAGCTAAAATTTTTAATATTGTGTACGAATACTACGCCACAACCAATATCGGGTTAGAGTATATAGCAGCAAATGAACTACAAAGAACATTATCTGTTTATGCTAATCCTTTAATTGGTATAGTAAGATTCAATGGTTCACTTGATTTAATTTATAAAGTTAATTTATTATCTAGGACTATTCATAAAGTTATCTTACTGATAGGTGAAACCGATTTTAATGATATTTATGATATCTACAAGTTTTCACGTTATTTAAGTTATACCAACCATATAGAAAGGAATCAAAGCTTCGCTGTCAGAGTAGAAAGGATTGGGAATCATCCTTTTAATAGTATGCAAGTTGCTGAAAGAGTAGGACGAGCAGTTATTGAAAGTTTCATGAGTGAAACCGGACACAGACTCAAAGTAAACCTTGATTTTCCTGATGTTGAAATTTTCTGTAGAGTGCGAGAAAATCACATCATTATTGGAGTAAATACAACTGGTGAATCACTACATAAAAGAGGTTATAGGATTTATAATCATCCAGCAGCACTCAGTACTACGATTGCGGCCTCAATGATATACATTAGTGAATGGAATGTTAAACAAACTTTTCTTGATCCAATGTGCGGTGGAGGTACAATACCAATAGAGGCAGCACTTATTGCAAGAAAAATTCCATTGAAAATTTTTAGAGAAAGAAGTAAAATTGGATTTGCTTTTGAAAAATTTAAATTATTTGAAAAAGATACTTATGAAAAAATATCAAATGAAGCTATGAAATCGTCTAATAGTAATGCATATAGCATTTATGGAATTGATATATCCCAAAAATATCTGAGCGGAGCTATGAGAAATGCTGAATCAGCAAATGTACTAGACACAATAAAATTTATAAAAGGAGATTCACGAAAACTAGAAAATATCTTAAACTTTACGCCAGAAATCATTATTGTAAACCCACCGTATGGTAGACGATTCTCCAATCTAAAACACATAAAGAAACTCTATTCAGAATTCTTAAAATCAGTAAACAAAGTAGTAAAGAAAAGCATAATCGTAGCAATAACAGCTGCACCTAACATACTTAAAAATGAAGCATTAAAGAATGGTTTTCTCATTGAGAAAGAATACAATACAAAAAATGGCAACGTTCCAGTAAAAATCATAAAAATAAAAGTATAACAGTCTCAACAATATATCATTAATTTTATTAAATTTTGTTACCACTCTTTCGGAGAGAAGGCTTCCGACCTCAGTCGTGGAGATGAATCGCCGTTAAGTTTATATTCCTCCAATTCCATCAGCTCCTTGAGCGGGTCGCTCGGATGTGGATGGGACGTCCGAAAGCTGGAATAAGGCTCCCATCCAAGACTGGTGGGGGATGGTTCCAGCGAGCGGGCTATGGACTACATGTCCATGGCAGGGGCTGCCTTGACACAGCCCGAACTCGGTAAAATGAGTGGAGGCCCCGCGACAAACCAGAATCTCCCGGCTTTAGCCATGGAGAGTGTCAACTGAAACACAGAATAGTTTTAATGTGAATGGCAGGAACAGCTGCCACTACAGCCACACTCATCTTCGTGATTTTTTGTAACTATCTGCAAATATCTCATAAATACTTTCGCGCACATCTCACTACAAAAATAATATGTTTGATCACTCATCACTAAAATTACTGAATCATTTATGTTTATCTCTGCACCGCATACAGGATCTTTTACAAAGATCTGATCTTTATTAGCGGCTGTCACATTAACCAAAGCAACTCACTATATTTTTGAAAAAATGAAAACTTAAACCTATGTTACAAGCTATATTATCTTCATCAGAACATCTTGTATTACTTTAGCATCGCTAATTAATAGCATTTTTCAAGCTTGTATTATCATCTATTTTATCAATAACTTCTCATCTATAAATATTATTTTTATATTCAAAACACTTATTACTTTATAATGGTAATATGAGCAGTCATGATGAACTTAAAGAAAGACTAAAATCTTACATGAGAATGTTTCCACAGGGAGTCACAGTTGTTACTACTATGCTAAATGGTACACCTGGTGGTATTACTGTAAGCGCGTTTACATCTATATCATTGACTCCTCCTCTTATTATGATATCCATATCTAAGGATTCCGCATTCCATGATGTTTTAATGAAAGCGAAAATATTTGCAGTAAACCTTCTTGGTAAGGGTCACGAAGAAATTTCAGAACGTTTCGCAGGAAAATATGGAGAAAATAAATTCAATAAGATAAAATATAAGATTGGAAAATTAGGAATCCCACTTCTGGAAGATGCTTTAGCAATACTGGAATGCAAAATCTGGAATACTTATGATGGAGGGGATCACACAATAATCATAGGTGAGGTTATAGAAATTAACTTCAATAAACAAGACCTACCTTTAGTATATTACGATAGGAAGTACACTACATTAGCTAGTAGTTGATACTCTTCATGGCTAAAGACTGAGACCTTCTGTTCTTCAAAGCTCTTGAAGACGTTTATGTAATTTCTAAATTAATAATCTTGTGCAGTGATTATTATGAATTATCTTTACGTGAAATTCAAAATAAGTATGATAAGTTTAAATTCTTATTTTTATATAAAAAGATTGATGATCAAAATGTGTGACTGCTATTATGGAGAGATAATATGTCCTGAGTGTAGGGAAGGAGAGATAATATGTCCTGAGTGCAGGGAAATAAAAGATTGGTGATCAAAATGTGTGACTGCTATTATGGAGAGATAATATGTCCTGAGTGCAGGGAAATAGTAGATGTTGAAGAATTTATAGAACATTTAAAGAAGCACTCTCAATCTGAAAAAGATATTAAAAAAGAAGTTGAACTCGTTGAAGTAAAAGTAACATAATAAAAAACCAGGATGTTTGTAATATAATATTCATATTTTTTGATAATTAAGTACTGTATGCTACATTAGTAGCTGAAGGCCTCGAACTTAATTTAACCGGTATTATCATTTTTTGATTGTTTCTAATTATAGTTAAATCAACGGTTTGGTTAGGTTTAGTATGTTCTTCAAGGTATGATGCTAGATCATCATTATTCCTAATTCTGATACCGTTTATACCAATTATTATATCACCACCGATCGTTAAGGATGCTCCATAAAGTCTAATCTGCTTATTTCCACCATGCAAACCTGCCTGAAAAGCCGGACTACCACTTATAACTTGAACTACTAAAACACCGTATGTAACATTCACGTTCATCATCCTTGCTATATCATAGCTCATGTCAACTCCTGATATTCCTAACCATGGATGTTCATCATAGTAACCTTTAGTGATCAGATCACCAATCTCTCTTAATATAGTATTAGAGGGTATTGCGAATCCTATACCTTGCGAACCAGCAACAATAGCAGTTGTTATGCCTACAACTTGACCCTCAAGGTTTAAAAGTGGTCCTCCTGAATTACCAGGATTTATCGGTACAGTTATTTGAATCACGTTAGCTATAGGAAAACCACCTGTAGTTTGTTCACTTATAGTTCTTCCTAGCGCGCTAATTATACCAACGCTCATTGACCCAGCTAAGCCATATGGATTTCCGACAGCTATCACAGTATCACCAACTTTTAGGCTCGATGAATTGACTATAGTAAGTGATTTATACTTATACGGTGGAGCGTTGATTGAAAGAACAGCAAGATCAGCATAGGGATCATAACCTAGTACGGTCGCAGGATAAGCATCACCATTAATAAATGTCACAGTCAGATTAACAGCATTTTGGACCACATGGTAATTGGTTATTATGACATTACAATCATTATAATTATAAACAAATCCAGATCCTTGGACTTGATAATAAACTTGGAATATAAATTGGTTAGATAGTACAGTACCACTAATCACAACAACAGAATCCTTAATCGTATCATATAATTGTGAGAGTGAATAATTATTTCCCAAAATATAAGTAATGTTTTGATTAATAACACTCTGATGTACATTATTTATTTGGCTCTGTAGTACTGAAACTTGTTGTTGTAGTTTATTAATTTCTTGCGATGCTGAGTACAATGTAATTAGACTGGCACCTATTCCTCCAATTAAAATTAACAAAATTATTAACACAACAGATTTCTTGATTAATGAAACATTATTTGGCACATCTTATCACCTCAGAATTAAATAATATTGCTTCTGTATGCATCAATTAATAGTGGTATTTGAACCAAATTAGTGTACATACAAATTGCAACATTATTCATTATCACACCAAATCACCTAGTGAATTTTAAAAAAATGAATATTTAAGCGTGATGTCATTTTGTCTATCATGATTCAAGGAAACATTATCTTTTATATTGGTATTAATAATTGTATAAACATGAACGAAGATTCTCGTTCAGCACGGATTTCAACTATTTTTTTAGATACTGTACTAAATAATCTTATTATTGAGGAGTACACAATAATAAAGGTTAAAGATGGTGACACTATTCTTGTGCTAGGTGAAACAAGAATAAAAAATGGTGCATTTTTTGAATGTAACCTAAAAACTGAGAAATTAATTTCTGAAAGCGGAGATATCGAAATATCAGGTTACCTTCACGCAAACGATTCCATAGTTATTAAAAAAGGCAACCTTAAGGTGAAGAACTCACTCATTACTAATACAATAGACATTAATGGTTCCTTAGTTATTAAAAAGAATTTTTTAGCTATAAATGCCAATGTTAATGGTTCTTTAAATGTGAATGGTAATGTAAAAGTAATCGAGGCTAACGTTAATGGCAAAGCTATGATTCTTGGATCAGTTGAAGCAAAAATAATCACCACTAGCAATTCTGCAGAGTTTTTAGGGAATGCGGATATAGACGTTATTAATGCTGAAGGAAATGTGAAAGTACAAAATGGTGCTGTTAAGAAGCTCATAATTAAAGGAGATCTTGAAGTCATCGGCAAATTAATTTTTGATAAACTAGACGTTGATCAAACAGCAATATTGAATTCTGCTGTTGGTGGTATTATTAACATAGGTAATAAACTCATAGTTAATAATAATTTAATATTTGATTCGATGGACATTAAAGGGGTATGCATTATAAATGGTGAGTGCGAGGGAGGAAACATTAACATTAATGGTTCTCTTAGTGTGAGAGGTAATCTAAAAGTTTCTGGAATACTTAATGTTAATGATTACGTAAATGTAAATGGAAAAATTGTTAGTGGTTTTGTTAACATTGGTAATGGAATTAGAGCTGAATCAATTATAGCCAACGAAAAAATTAATGCAAACGGTATAATTATTTTACAAAAAGCCATGAAAGCAAATATTATTAAACTCAATAAATCATGTAGAGTAATAGGTATTCTTATTGGTGACGAAGTAATAATTGATGAAAAATGTAAAGTACAAGATATTTACGGTGGATATGTTGAATTAGGAAAAGAAAGTAAAGCTCGAAATATTTATGCAAGAGACATTAGACTTGAAGAAAAATGTGTAATAACGGGAAATATGTTCTTTACTAATAATTTAGTTATGGAAAATAATGTGAAAATTCTTGGTAAGTACAGCAAAGTTAATGAGCTTCCTAAATTTACAATCTGAGATTGCACAGTGCTTATTAATTTATGATACATAGCAGCCCACGAAGATACAAAGCAAACACTGACCCACGAAATGAAAGTTCCTCTGTCACAGCTACTATTGGATGCATTCTTTAATCTCTTGTTAAGCTTGGTATTGAAAATAGTGTTTCGAAATTTGGATCTACACCAATAACATCAGACTATTTAACCTTAATATGTAATATATTATTTCTAAAACTAACACCAATGTTAAGTACTTGGGTTCTGAACTAAGTATGGATACGTATAGAATTCATACTTAGTCCTTGAGCTTCATCCCTCTCGTCCTCCTTAGGGTTCATCGGAGGGCTCATCGAGGTTAGCTCCTTTCGGGGTGAACCCATGAATCCCCACATCCTAAGGAACGTTTTCCAAATGTTTATTGATGCATTCTTCTGCCTATCGATTATAAAACCGCATCTGGGACATTTGAAGACCGCTCCCCTTAGGTCTTTATTATAATACCCGCATCTGGAGCAGGTCTTCGAAGTGCCCCTCGCCTTCACATATATGGTAGCACAACCATTCCACGCAGATTTGTATTCCACGTACCTTTGCAGTTTGATGTAATTGTGCTTGCTGTTCTGCCTGTTCATGCTCCTACTCTTCGTCCTCGCCACCCTCTCCTTGAACCCTTTCAGGCCCTCGAAGACGTTTGTCCTGCCTGAGAGCTGCTTAGCCAGCTTGTGCAGCGCGTCGTTAACCCTGTTCCTCTCCCTTGAACTGTACTTCTTCAGGAGCTTCTTCCTCGTTTTTCCGTGTAGCTTCTGGATAACCCTTCTCTTCAGCTCGTACGTTCTATGAATTGTGTAGATTTCCTTCAAGCTTATCGAGTAATGCTTTTCACCATCAAAGCTGTCCAAGGTTAAGAGGTTCACGTCCCATGCTATTGGGTCTTTAATCTTTAGCTCCACCTCTCTTCTAACAGTAACTATGAACCTGTCCTGTTTAAGTATTAGTTCACCGAGGTCTAAACCCCTTATCCTATCCCAGCACCACGCCTTCCTCAAATCTATAGTTATACTCTCTTCGTAAGGTCTTACCGAAATCCTGAGAATTCCATCCCTGTAACTGTAAAGAGTTTCCTTGACCCTGACGAACTTCCTCTTCAGTTCGGGTCTTTCCCTTCCGGTCCGCCCGCGGAGGTACCTCTTCCTCCAGGACTCGAGCACGGAATAGGCCTGTTTTATCGCGGAGTCCACGTAATGCTTGGAGTAAGCCCACCCCTCAAGATACTTATCCCTAAGCTCTTTTCTAAAAGTCTTATCTTTCCTCAGAAATGGTATAAGCCTCTTCCCATTCCTATTCCATGCAATGTTCCTCCATAAGTCATCCAGGATAGCGTTTAAGACGCTCATGTAGTCCTCTATGAGCTCGTTCACCTCAAGATCATGCGGTATCGAGTACGCTTTAACCAACAAGCTTCCTGACACCTTCAACAACCTCCCTATACTTACGGCTCCTCATTCCATAGAGCCTTCCAGCGAAATGGGAAACTATGGTGATCAAGTCCTCCACAAGCTCTTCATGAGGTGCCTTCCCTTCATGGTTTATCACTTCTATTTCTGTTCCGAAGAATGAAAACATCTTTCTGAGCGTTTCAATACCAAATCTCGTGAGCCTGTCCTCATAGGCGATTATCAGCTTGGATATTTTCCTTTCTGAAACCATATTTAAGAGCTTCAGGAATTTTTTTCTGTTTTCGTTAAGCCCAGAACCAACATCCGTTAAAACTTGAATTTCACCATAACCTTTCTCCTTAGCGTAGCTTGAAATGAGCTGTTTCTGTCTTTCAAGGTCATCCTTTTGTGTTGGAGATGAAACCCTTGCATACCCTACAATAATTCTTTCCTCTCTTAAACCGAGGATTCGTTTTATTTCGCTCTCGGGGATCCTCCTACGTCCTCCAAGGGTTCTGACACACCTAATCTTGCCCTGCCTATCCCATTGCTGAATGGTCCAGGTGGTGACTCCAAGAAGCTTCTTCGCCTCCTTGATTGTATAGAGCTTTTCAGACATCAACATTCTTCTACATCTACCAATATTTAAACACATCTATTCTGAAACTGCTGAAAGAGGCTACTTTCGCAAGTTAAAGCTTCATAAATTTCTTGGACTTTTAATTTCATAGTTAGTACTTAAACAAGCCATTAACTTTGATTCAAACATTTTCTAAATATTCAAGAAAATCAGTAAACATTGTTCTAGCTGTTACCCATGCAGGTCCAGCGAAACCTTTTAATACAATCTGTCCATTATCTATGTTGATAACTAGCGCGTTATAATTACCCGAAACATTACCTAATGGATCGTTAGAGTCTAGAACCTCAGGTGCTACACTTAATACACTTTTTTCTAAATCTGCTGAAGCTACATACTTAACAGGAGTACCCTTCTTTTTGCTTGATCTTACAATAGTCTCATTTATAGTGACCAATGACTTTCGCACTACATTGTTAATGCTAAAGTTATATCCAAGCGTATTGATCAGTATTACGAGTTTTGCGCTGGCATCATAGCCATCTATGTCTATCCTTGGATCGGGTTCAGCAAGTTTTTCTTCAATAGCTTTTTTAATAGCATCTTCGTAGTTAAAACCATTCTCCACTAATGTTAATATATAATTTGTTGTTGCATTTAACACTGATCTAATACTTTTTACAGCTCTACCTCTAAGACCTCTCATAACATCTATTGCTGGTGTACCAGCCATCACTGTTGCTCTGTAACCTATAAAGAGTCTTTTTTTCTTAGCTTTTCTAAGAAGATCAGAATAGTTTAACGCAAGACCAGTCTTATCAGCAGTTATAAAGTTCACATCATTATCTAAAAGTTTTTTATAAATACTTAAATTAGGTTCACCTGTGAAGTATGATGGTGGTATCGTAATGAAAGCTAAATCTGGTGAAACACTCTCTATAATATCCTCAATATCGATGTTCTTCGAGAAATCGGTAAAGATGCCCATTGAATATTTGTTAATAATATCTTGAAGTTTATTACTCCAGTTATCATCGAGAATTGCTGAACCTTTTGAAGTCGTAATGCTTTTTATCTTTATATTACTTATACTTAAATCCTTATCCTTTTTCTCGAGTAAAAGTTTTGCTAGTTCTCTACCAACATTACCAAAACCTATGAACACTGTATTAACCGTCATACGTTCATCACCTATTATGAAATTATCTCATAAAAGTATTTTAAGCTATACTTTTATATTTACCTGGTGTATGGTATGGATGAACGTTTTCTTCTTATGATACCTGGACCAACATTCTCAGATGCTAGCACACTTCTAAACTTAGCGAAACCAACAATTTCTCATGTGTCGAAAGAATTTGGAGAAATAATGAGTGGAACTCTGGATAATTTAAAAAAGCTATTGAATGCCGATGGAGAAGTTGTTGTAATAGCTGGAGGAGGTACAGCAGCAATGGAATTTTCAATAGCAAACTTTGTAAAACCTGGAGATAAAGTGTTAAACCTAATATCTGGATATTTTGGGGAATATTTTGTTAAAGCTACAATCTACAGAGGTGGCACTTCAATACAGATTAAATCTAAAATCGGACAAGGATTTTCTGGTGATAACATAAGAGATGTTGTTGAAAGAGAGAAGATAAAATTTGTAACTGTTCAACATGTTGAAACATCAACGGGTGTAGCCAATCATATTAAAACGATTGGTGAAAGTCTTAAGGGAACCGATACTCTCTTCATAGTTGACGCAGTTGCATCACTTGGTGGAATGAATATTGACATGAAGAATTGGAATATTGACGTATGTCTTTCTGCGTCACAAAAAGCTTTGGCAGTACCACCAGGATTAGCAATAATTGGTTTAAGTAAAAAAGCTGTAGAAACCATAGAGAAAAGCCCGGATGAGTTGTTTTACTTTAATGGTCGTAAATGGTTGGCTACAATGCGAGACGTTAGAAATTACTATTCCACGTTGCCAGTTAACATGATATATGGACTTAATGAGTCTTTAAGGAGAATATTTTATGAAGGCCTTGAACAACGTTATAAAAGACATCAGATAATGGCTGAAGCCTTAAGACAAGGTATTGAAAGTTTAGGTCTCAAGATAGTGGCTGAGAAAGAATACAGATCAGACACAGTAACAGCTATCTGGCTCCCCGACAATGTAAAATTCCCAGATTTAAGCAGGGAAATGATGAACCGTAATATAGTAATAGCTGGAGGCCTAGGAGAACTTTCTGGAAAAATCTTCAGGATCGGGCACATGGGTTCTGTAAATGTTAATGATATAATATCAACACTCTCAGCATTAGAGAGAAGCCTAAAAACACTCGGTTACCATATCGATTTTGGAGTGAGCATAAAAGCTGCACAAGAAATTTTCAACAATTTCGGTTACTAAAATAAAGATCACAAAAAGCTTAACAAGAAAGTCTGTTAATTCTAGTATGTATTATTATTGACACTCTCATCAACTAAAGTCGGGAGATTCTCGGTTTTTCAGTTTCGTGCTTCATCGTACCGAGTTAAGGGCTGGTCAAACTAGCCTCTTGAATGGAACATATAGTCTCATCTTTGCTCAAACATTGATACAACAATCAAATGTTTAATTTATTGACAATTCATCTAGAACTGAAGTTCTAAGCTTTCTTGTCGAATTACTCTGTAATTTTTTTAGTGAGTGACATCTATATATGTCTCTGTTTTTATTCTATTCATGAAACTTTATGGCTGGTAGAATTTACATAGAGAACTATGGATGTGCATTTAATGTAGCTGATGGTGAATATATTGAACAAAGTTTTATAGCTAAAGGATGGACTGTCATTAACGATGTGAGAGATGCTGACGTAATAATAGTAAACACATGTTCAGTTAGAGAGGAGACGGAACGAAACATGATATCAAGAATAAGATCATTAAGAACAATGTTACGTAGGGATCAGAAATTCGTCATTACTGGATGCCTAGCAAAAACATCACCATCATTAATATCACTGGCAAGCCCTGAAGCTATAATAGTAGGTCCATCAAACATAAATCAAATAGTTAATGTCATAGAGAACGATTCATCAAAAATTTTAATTGGACATAGCACACGAACTAATGAAATAATTCCAGAATACAATGGAGGTATAACTTACATATTACCTATTGAATCTGGCTGCACATGGTCATGTACGTTCTGTGTAACAAAAATTGCACGCGGTAATGTCTTTAGTTATAGACCTGGTTCTCTTTTCAATGCGATGAAGCAAGCTGTTGAAAGAGGTGCTAAAGAAATATATTTAACTGGCCAAGATACCGCTGCATACGGTGTTGAAAATGGATTTCGGCTACCAGAATTGCTTAAAACATTGTTAAAAATTAATGGCGAGTATCGAATTAGAGTTGGCATGTTTAATCCCATGACAGCTCGAAATATTTTAAAAGATTTATTAAATGTATATAAATTAGATCAAAGAATTTACAGCTTCATACATATGCCAGTTCAAAGCGGTGATGATAACGTTCTTCGATTAATGAAAAGATATTACACTGTGCACGAATATGAGTATATGATAAGATTGGTTAGAGAATATGTTCCGGAAATGTTTATCGCAACAGACATCATAGTAGGATTCCCTGGCGAAACAGAAGAGGCATTCGAAAATACTGTGAGGCTTGTTGAGAAATTAAGATTTGATAAAGTGCACATAGCTAAGTATAGCATACGACCTCATACCGAGGCAGCTATTATGAAACAGTTACCCGATAACATAAAAAAGAGACGAACTAGATATCTTACTGAAATAGTAAACAGAATAAGTCTTGAAAAAAACATGAAACTTATCGGCAAAGATCTCAGAGCATTAATAGTAGGAAAAGGAGACAAAGGTGGATTAGAGGCCAGAACTGACGACTACCGTGTCGTTATCTTGAATAGTAATGACGATAGCTTAATCGGAGATTTTGTTTTAGTTCATATTACAGAAGCCTACCCGCATTATCTAAAAGGTCAATTAATAGATATAATAAATAAATATTCTCACATATCTCCCATCGCCATATCAAAACTAACTTATGAGGATGATATGGTGTGAGATTAGTAGTTGGAATATCAGGTGCTAGCGGTGTTATTTATGGTATCAGACTTTTGCAGGTTCTAAAAGATTTAAACATCGAAACACATCTTATTATGACTAATGCTGCTAAAGAAACAATAAGACTAGAAACAGGTTATCAGATTAGTGAAGTTGAATCTTTAGCCACAAGAAGTTATAATATTAATGACATTGCAGCACCAATGTCCAGTGGATCCTTTAAATTTGATGGAATGATTATAATACCATGTAGTATGAAAACATTAGCTGGAATAGCAACAGGCTACACATCCAATTTACTTCTTAGAGCAGCTGATGTTACATTAAAAGAAAGAAGACCACTGATACTTGTTATACGCGAGACACCGCTGACAACAATTCACATAAGAAACATGCTAATAGTAGCGAGAGCTGGAGGAATAATACTTCCAGCAATGCCAGGATTTTATCACAACCCTAAAACACTACAAGACATGATAGATTTTATCGTAGGAAAAATATTAGACCAATTAGGATTAGAGCATAATCTTTACGAAAGATGGCAGGGACCACAGCATAGAATTAAAAAAACTACATCCACAGCAGGTTAAAGTTTTTATCCTTCTCTCTCTTTTTCACGTTTTTTAAACATTCTCCACGAGAGAGCCATGGATTTTGGATGCGATGCTTTAGCTTCATCAAGTCTTCTTATTGAAGTATTGTGAGGTGCAGTGAGAACAATCTGCGGATCTTTATATGCTTCATCAATAATTTTTGATAATATTGATGCATATTTCTCCACACTCTCATCACTCTCTGTCTCAGTAAATTCTATTAACATACATTCATCTACTATTAATGGAAAATATATTGTTGGAGGATGTAAACCATAATCAAGCAACCTCTTAGCCACATCCAATGTTTTAACACCAGTTTCTCGCTCTAATGGTTTAAGACTTATTGCACATTCATGCTTTCTTGGTCTCTTGGGATCATAGGGTATTTCAATTCCTTTCATATTTCTAATTAGATCTAAAAATTTATTAGTATTCTGAGTCGACCTTAGTGCTACTTCTCTTAATCCATCCTCGCCCATTATCTCAATGTAAGCCAATGCTTTTATGAAAACCAAAAAATTACCATAAAATCCGTGAACAGCCCCTATCGTTTTCGGAACATCATAATTGAGTTTGTATTTTGTTCCATCGTACTCAACAATAGGAACTGGTAAATAGTCAATAAGAAACTTTTTAACACCAATAGCACCAGCACCGGGACCCCCACCACCATGAGGTGTAGCAAACGTTTTATGCAAGTTTAAATGCACAATATCAAAACCCATATCACCTGGTCTTACAATGCCTAGTATTCCATTTAAATTAGCTCCATCATAATACATCAAGCCTCCAGCATTGTGAACCATTTTTGATACAACTGCAATATCTTTTTCAAAGAGACCGAGAGTATTTGGGTTTGTTATCATAAATCCAGCAGTCCTATTTGAAAGCACAGATTTTAACGCATCCAGATCAACATTACCATCTCGCCCAGTAGGTACAGTAACGACCTTAAATCCTGCCATTGCAGCACTAGCAGGATTAGAACCGTGCGCAGAATCCGGCACCACTATCTCATTCCTAATATCACCCTCCCCACGATCCTCATAATAAGCCTTAATAATCAGAACACCTGTTAACTCTCCATGCGCGCCGGCAGCAGGTTGCAACGTAACCTTATCAGTTCCAGTAATTATTTCAAGATATTTTGATAGCTTATAAATAATCTCAAGAGCACCTTGTATTGTAGATTCATCTTGAAGTGGATGTAACCATCTGGCCTCATCAAGCAAAGTCAACATCTCACCAATTTTCGGATTATACTTCATTGTGCACGAACCTAACGGATAAGTTCCCAAATCAACACTAAAATTCATTCTTGAAAGTCTAGTGTAATGCCTAGAAACCTCCACCTCTGGTAAATCTGGCAACTCCAAACTACTTGCTCTAATTAGATTCTTTGGAACATAAGAACTAACATCAATCTGAGTTTCATTAAACCATCTTTTAATAGGAACATTATGACGAGTTTCATAAATTAATGGTTCATCCCACGAAGCTTGAATAAAAGTCATTTATGCAGACCCCCCACTATTTTACTTAATGAATTAACCAACATTTCATAATGCATCTCATTATGAAGTTCAGTAGTAGCAAGTAACATAACATCCCCCAACTCAGGAAAGAACTTTTTCACATCTAAACCACCTATTATGCCATGTTCTAACAACTTAGAATTCACAGTGCTCGGATCAATAGGAAGATTAATCGGAAACTCTCTGAAATAATGTGCATTAAACAATGGTGATATAATGCCATCTATCTTAGATAGCATAGTTGCTAACTTTACAGTTCTCTCGAGAATTAGTTCACCAAGTTTCTTTAATCCAGTTGAACCAAGTAATGATAAATAGATTGCAGCTCTCACGGCTAACAGCGCCTCGTTAGTAGTTATATTTGATGTAGCCTTTTCCCTTCTTATATGCTGTTCCCTGGTTTGAAGCGCCATCACAAAACCTCTTTTACTTCCATCCTGAGAGGTAGTAAGTCCAATAATCTTCCCTGGCAGCTGTCTTATTAATCTCATATCATCCTTCACGGCAATTATACCTAATGCGGGACCGCCTAAACTGGGCGGAGAACCTAAATGCTGCCCCTCACCAACTACTATGTCAGCACCATAATCTCCAGGAGGTTTTATTATACCTAACGTTAGAGGATCAACACCAACAATATAAAGAGCACCAAATTCATGCGCAATTTTTCCAGCAACCTCCACATTAGGATCTAAAATTCCAAAAAACGATGGATTCTCAACATAAAGTGCTGCAGCCCCGCTCATCGATTTATTTATCTCATCAAGATTCATTAAACCATCACTTTCGTTTATACCATACTCAATAACTTCAACCTTATGTGGGCGTAAATACGTTCTAATAACTCTTTTTCTCCAAGGAGCCATATACCTTGGAATTATAACCTTATGCTTACCAGTGATTCTAAGAGACATCAAAAATGCTTCCGCTGTGGCTGTAGCCCAATTATACATTGACGCATTAGCTACATCCATGCCAGTGAGATCACAAATTATACTCTGATATTCATATAAGATCTGTAAAATACCTTGAGAAATCTCCGGCTGATATGGCGTATATGAAGTAAGAAGCTCAGGCGAAGATGCAATATAATCTACTAACGGCGGAACATAATGACACCAAACGCCACCACCTAAAAAAGAAGGTGTCGATAGGATATCCTTATTCTTCTTAAGTATACTTTTTATCTCGTTATACACATCGATTTCAGACTTCGCTCTAATATTAAGCGGTTGCATAAAAAGAAGTTCCTTAGGCACATCAGAATAGTATTTTAATCGTTCATCATCCTTTATCATTATTAAACCACCATGATACTAGAGAAACAAAACCAAATAAACATGTCTATCTCTAAAAACTTTAACATGTTTTACATGAAATCAACAAGAATGTTAAAAGGGCAAAAAACTGCTTTCTAGCAAAGCTTTCTTTTTCAAAAGAAAGTATTTATTTTTGTGTTCCTTGATTTGTGTGAGAGGTAGAGGGATGTGAAAAAAACAGTAACTGCGCTAATCTTAATCCTCATAATACTTCCGTTGATAGTGCTAATGTTTAACACGATTGTTTATGCTCAAACTCCATCTAACACAAGTGTAGCTATAAAGCGTGATGTGTGGGCCAGGTCAGGATACATGGTAGTAGTTGACGAATTGGAATTTAATAATACAGTAAATGATGTAAGCTTTTATTTACCATATGAAATTTATAAGTCAATCTATAATTTTAAAATACTATTATCTAATACTACAATTACTCCCAGAGTTACAGTGGAACCTTCCATCAATTCATCTTTAAAGATAACTATACATGCTACAGTTCAGGCGCATACACCTCTGAAATTACAGTATTCATTCATAGAAGGTTCTTATGCATATTACTTGTCTCCTATGTCTGATTTAACAATTATAATACCTAGAACTCTCGGTTTAGACTATGTAATAACTAGTTTTAATGCTACAATACATTATGAGAATAGCTGGATCTCAACTGCAGGATCTCCTATCACATACCCGGAAATCCCATCCTTTAAGTTTAGTGTTTCAATTAATAATATTTACGCGGAATATAGTTTCTCACACATAAAACCAATAGATTTGGTAGCTGAACAAATTGTCGCGAATGTAACAAATCCTGCATGGTTTCGAGCATTGTCTCTTGCAAGGACTATTACCATATCACCGTCAGGATCTATTAACATAGAAGATAAATATTATGTTAAATACTTGGGGTATACTAAAATTAGCGATTTTGCTCCAAATCTTCAAGGACTTACAATTGTAAGTTTTGGAGATGAGTTAGGTGATTTTACATTTAATACTACTGATAATAAATGGATACTAAGATATTCGCTCAATAATAGTGATAAAGCGTATTTTATCATAAGATCTAAGCCATCAAATCTTACATTGTGGACCACAACTGAGAATGACATTACAAAATTAAAAATAGACATATTCCAAGGATTAATAGCTCCCATAGACAATCTTACTGTAATGATAGTATTTCCGCCAGGTTCAACAGATATAGCATTAACACCATCACCTACAGACTATCAAGCTTCTAACCCTCTGGTATATATTTATAGAGAATACAATGTAACACCATTCGATACCATGACTATCTCGGGAACTACACGCTTAGCATCGTATGTAAGTTACATAAACACACTCAATATAATACTGATGATAGGGATTTCTGGCGGTGCATTTATAGCATTATATCTGTGGGCATCACTAAGAACACGTCCACCTGAAGAAATAACAAAAGTCCCAATTAGCGGTATTAGCAACTTAACTGAGCTTTACATCAAACGATTATCATTAGTACAGGAATTGGACAAACTTGATGAAGATTATAAATTAAAGAAAATTAAAAAATCAATATACACGCAGAGATCGCATGTTGTAAAATCTGAACTTGCAACAATCGAAGGTCAAATAAAAACATTAAGTTCAAAAATTAGAGACACGAGAAGTAAAGTTAGTGATATGCTTAAAGAACTTGAGTCTTATTTCACAACACTTACAACAATAAAAGCAAGCGTTAACGAACTCGAACGACAGATAAGTATTGGAAAAATTTCCAGAGAAACGTACACAAGGTTATATAATAACTATATGAGAGATCGACAACGTATATTTACCAGGATTGACAACATACTAAGACAATTAGAAGAAATCAGTAAAACATCATAGGTTAAAATTTTATAAACAGAAAATCTCACATAGTTAATGTTGACAAAAATATGTTTTCAACAAAGTAAAGCGTTATCCATAAACGAAACCTATTATTAACCCTATTATTAACCCTAAGCTCGTTGGTATTATTCCGATGATAAGCGCTAAATATGAAATAATATCAGGACCATATTTCAGAGCCATACTTTTTACTTCGGAAACATTTATGAACCCTAGATAACCAGCAATAATCACTATAAAACCAACTAGTAAGGCTAACTTAATTAACCTCCTCAATAAATAACCAATAACCAGACCTAATACGAAAGAAAATAAAGAAAAGCCAGCGACAGGAATACCTGAAATAGTCCCATTTAGAACAAAGTTATATATTGCACTCCAATCAACCATTTTATCACCATGATAAGATTTTATTTCCAAATATTAAACTTAACTAATTATCAATTACGTATCATTAGAAAAGTTAAAGGAAGAAAAAGATTTATCTTAATAGTCTCTTATTAATGTTGGTGTTAAACTTTGTATGGTTGGAGTGGGAAAATACTCAGGATCAATTTATCTAATAATAAGGTGCAAACACAAACTTTTGATCTGGAATTCGCATTAAAATATATCGGAGGCAGAGGATTCGCTGCCAAAATTCTTTGGGATGAAGTACCACCTGGTACAAATCCACTCTCACCTGATAATAAGCTTATAATAGCTTCAGGACCGCTTACTACGATACCGATGCCTAGTAGTGGAAAAATGGTAGTGGCTGCAAAATCACCACTCACGGGTGGTTATGGTGATGGTAACATTGGCACAATGGCTGCATATCATATGAGACGAGCTGGTTATGATGCATTAGTCATTGAGGGGAAAGCCCAAAAACCGACATATATTTACGTAGAAAATGATAAAGTTCAATTATTACCGGCAGACGATCTCTGGAGTCTAACAACAATTGAAACTGAAGAGAAGCTGAAAAAAAATCATGGTACTGTTGGTGTAATCTCTATAGGACCGGCTGGTGAAAACCTAGTAAAATTTGCAACAATTGTATCAGAGGGCGGACGATCCGGTGGAAGACCAGGTATAGGGGCAGTCATGGGTTCAAAAAACCTAAAATCCATTGCGTTCAAAGGTACAGAAGATCTTCCGTATTATGATAAAAACTTGGTTAATAGGCTAGGAACCGAAGGTTATAAGGCTGTAAAGCAAAAACCTGGTTATCAATTTTGGATGCGACAAGGAACAGTCGCTACCGTAGAGTGGGCGCAAGCTAATAGTGTATTACCAACATATAACTTTAGAGAGGGAATTTTTGACGATGCTGATAATGTTAACGGTTACGCGATGGAAAAAATTAAAATCAGGCAAAAAGGATGCCCCTCATGTAACATGATTTGCGGAATGATTATAAAAGGTGATGTAGTTGCAGAGATAGATTATGAAAATGTGGGCATGTTAGGCCCTAATATAGGAATAGGAGATTATAGTAAAATAGCAGTTCTGAATAAAATAGCAGACGATCTTGGGATGGATACTATAAGTTTAGGTTCCGTAATTGGATTTGCCATGGAAGCATCAGAAAAACATCTCATAGACGAAAAAATGGAATGGGGAGATTCTATCGCAGCCATAGAATTAGCTAAAGACATAGCTTATAGAAAAGGTATAGGTAATTTACTGGCAGAAGGAACAAGAAATGCTGGTAAGAAATTAGGTCACGGAGCTGAGGATTTTGCAATGCACGTTAAAGGTCTTGAAATCTCCGCCTATGATTGTCACGCCGCGCCAGGAATGGCATTAGCTTACGGCACATCACCTATAGGCGCACATCACAAAGATGCATGGTTCATATCAACAGAAATACAGATGGGTCGTTTTGCAGTCAATAAAGAAAAGGTAGAAAAACTCATATGGATGCAACGGATACGAGGAGGAATCTTTGAAACATTGGTGGCATGTAGATTCCCATGGGTAGAACTCGGATATGAGATCGAAAACTATCCAGGATACTTCAAAGCAGCCACTGGTATAGACATGACATTAGATGATATGTTCAAAGTAGCAGATAGAATTTACAACTTAATGAGAGCATACTGGATAAGAGAGACAATAGCATCCGGAGGTTCGTGGAGTAGGGAAATAGATTATCCACCTGCGCGATGGTTTAAAGAACCTCTAACAAAGGGACCGTTGAAAGGTGTTAAGTTATCTTATGATGACTACAATAAAATGCTTTCATGGTACTATGAAATAAGAAACTGGGATGAACATGGAATACCAACAAAACAAGCTCTAATTAATTCAGGACTAGAAAACGTCGCGCAAGAACTTTCAAGATACATAAAACTGAGGTGATAATTTGGCAAAAATCAAACCAGTAGGCTTTTTCAGATATATATTAGGCAAAGAGCTCATAGAAATTCAACTAGAAAAACCAAAAAGACTCATAGACATAATAGGAGAACTACCAGATAAGGAACGAGCAATAATATTAGTAAACGGAAAAAACGCTGACTTTACAACAGAAATAAGTAACGACGATGAAGTAATCATAATCCCAATCATCGGTGGAGGATAGCTATTACACTAAATTTAATCTTACTGTTCAAAACACAATAGTATGAACCTTATAAACCCCAATCTTAAATTTTCATTTAGTTTCTTATTTACAAAAAGAATCGACAAGAAAGTTTACAGTTTTTACCAGGATAAGATTGTCAATAAGGTGCAGTCAGTAATTTTGGTGCGTATGGATTTCAATAGAGAGATGTTAAATCCTTATTGAGGCAGACTTGATCACTTAGCAGCCTATGGATGATGCTAGATTCAGAGCGAAAGCTTCTTTCACACAAATTACATCAAGTCTATTTAAGCAAGAATCTCCTTTAACTGTGGAGATTGACAAGAATGAAGCTAAATAAAAATGATGACAAGAAATGCTGACCGGATCTAAGCCCAATCCAAACACAACAACCGTCATCACTCAGCGGTATCTCACCAACTTCCAGCCCTTCCATCCTGCTTTCGCAGGATTTCCAGGCCTTCCGTTGATGATTACAGCCGGGTGATGATTTGTGTTGCGTTCGGATTAAGCTTGCTTTCCGGTCAGCATTTATTTTTAGTTCTTAGAAAATATATAACTTTCGATCATAAGATAAAATCTAATTATTTAGAAAAATTTTCATGAAATTTTATTTAATTATTTAAAAATTGGAAATAATTTAATTTAGTTTAAAAATAATAACACTTACGAAAGAATTTGACTGAAAATAGAACTCTAGTTCTGGGATGAATTGTCAATAAGCTTAAGTAAGTGTTTAGATAATGCTTTTGAACAAGGATACTGCATAATCAATATAGAGCTTGCTCAGGAAATCACCTTTCTGGGAAACCATTAACAGTGTGATGACACACTCCTCGCTTCTGATGTGGGATGCTGAGGAAGTCTAAAGGATGATAAACAATGAGTATCTTAGAAATGAGAATCTTCTTGACTTTGGTTACAGAGTGGTACCAAAAATAAATTGAGTGTTCACGTGTTCTTCGAATATTTAGATGCGGCGTAATCTTCTGCTCTCATATTAGTTTTTTCTAAAAGCACTAATCCTATCCCATCTATGATTTCAATCTCCCATAAGTGTAGATCATGCGGTGTTTGACGCATTTTCTCGACCATGATATATCTTTTTAATACACCATTTTTGATTGCTTTTCTGAATCTTATTATACCATCAGCTATGTGCTCAATCCCCCATCCGAATGCTTCTCCAGTAGTTATAGCATATTGTGATGTTGCTAATACTGTAAGTCCCCATTTATATAATGTACGCTTTACATTATAACTATCTCTTCTAGCCATAGCAGGTCTATCTAAGAAGAATGCCGAAAGCGAATCTATAACTAAGCGTGCCCTACCATATCCTAACCTCTGTTTTGCAGCTATTATTTTCTGAATTAGTTCGTCAACATTTAAATTAATAATAGTCCATTCATCCTGTTTTTCTTTCATTAAAGCATCGATCATGATTAATTTACCATCTTTTATATATTTTGTAAAATCAAACCCAAATTGTTGGGCTTGTCTAATAACTGATTCTTTGCTTTCCTCAGTAGTGACATAAATACACTTATCACCATCATTCAAACCTTGAGCAATATAATGTATTGAAAATATTGTTTTACCAGTACCAGGCTCTCCGACTAAAGCAACAAAGAAACCTTCTGGAATACCTCCACCTATAAGCTCATCAAAACCCTTAACTCCAGTAGATAATCTCTTAATCCTCTCTTCTGCTTTTGCTCCCATAACCATAATCTTCTAATGCATAAATATTATAATGAAACTTTTAAATCTATCGTCATTTTTAGCGATATTTATGATTTTTGATGACAGACTTTCTTATAATGAAAGAAATATTATTTTGTATTACATTATTATTTTGATCTTTTGCTTCACGTTCAATTTGAAAATATTTATTATCACTCTGAAGTATTTTCATTAGCAAAATATTTATATACATGTATAAACAAAAAGTATTTGGTGATAGATTTTGGTCTCACAAGAAAAGCCTGTAATATATAAAGGTCTTGAGAACATTTATATGGACGAATCAAGCATCTGCTTCATAGACGGATTTAATAGCAGATTATATTACAGAGGTTATAGTATTGAAGATCTAGCTACGTATAGTACTTATGAAGAGGTCACGTATTTACTCTTTTATGGGAGATTACCAAAAAGAAAAGAACTTGAAGATTTTAAAGGCTGGTTAAAAGAGAATAGAGAAATACCTAAAGAGGTCATAGAACTAATACGAAAAATACCCAAAGACACACACCCAATGGAAGTTCTCAGAACCCTAGTATCGTATCTAGGTAACTTAGATCCCGGACGTAGTGATTTATCATTAGATGGAGTGTACAGGAAATCCATTAGACTGACAGCAAAAATACCGACAATAATTGCTGCTTATCATAGAATACGAACAGGAAAAGAAGTCATAGATCCCGATCTAAAACTAGATCATTCAGCAAACTTCCTCTACATGCTACATGGTGAAAAGCCATCAGAATTATGGGCTAAGACCATGGATGTGTCGAACATACTCTATGCAGAGCACGAAATGAATGCGTCAGCATTCGCAAGTGTAGTTGTCGCTTCAACACTCTCAGATTATTATTCCGCAATCGTTGCAGGAATTGGTGCATTAAGAGGACCATTACACGGTGGTGCGAACGAGGAAGCAATGAAACAATTCCTAGAAATAGGGTCGCCAGATAAAGTTGACGAATGGTTTAAAAATGCAGTAGCCCAAAAAAGAAGAATAATGGGATGTGGACATAGAGTATACAAGTCCTACGACCCGAGAGCAAAGATTTTCAGAGAATACTCGAAAAAATTTGCAGACATGTACGGCGGAGAACTGAAAACTTTGTACGAAGTAGCAGAAAAACTTGAAAAATTAGTAATTGAGAAGCTAGCAGATAGAGGAATATTCCCAAATGTAGATTATTGGAGCGGTATACCATACTATGGAATGAAGATACCAATAGACCTATACACACCACTATTTGTGTTAGCACGAGTTGCAGGATGGTCATCGCACATAATGGAATACGTAGCAAACAATAGGTTACTCAGACCCAGACTTTACTATATAGGAGAACTCAATAAACCATACATGCAGATTGATCAACGCTGAAATACTCACTTTTATTTTTTTAATAACGTTAAGAAACAAGATTTTAATGAAAACCTTAGTGTAAAAGTTATTGATGGTGAGCATCTCCCCTTTTTGCAATTGTTTAAACTTATTCATTACAAAACCCCAATTTCTCTTAACCGAATCCTGCAGACTCTGCGATTATCTTTGTATATTGCCAAAAGATTAAGTCTTTAACCGTTTTAACAGCTGGAGGTGGCATCCGCTCGCGCTCTTGTTTTAATGTTCCTATCTAATAAAACTTCCTCAGTATTATCAGCTTTCACAAGTATTGAAGCGTTTGGTATTCCAGTCACAGAATGACTTGAAACTAATCACTTCCATTTTCCGAATTCTAATGTTTTATCTAAGATATTCTTATCAATTGTGCAAGCATTGCTTATTGAACCTCTATCATATGGTCTTGGCAGAGTACCGGTGAACTACCCCACCCTTACGGATGGGGCTTCCAGCTTAGGCTGGTTATGGGCTGGTTCACTTGCAGCCCCGTGGATGGGCATATAGCTCATCCACCTCTCAAATTTTTTAGCGATGTTGATGGCTC
>JAVZOV010000002.1:300000-438641 GCA_038881895.1 Thermoprotei archaeon | reverse complement strand
CTCTTTGATAGTATCTAAGAGCTTGTTGCTTATTCGCCGAATACAACGGAACAGTCTTGTCCCCCCTAAGAAACTTCTGAAGGTTAAAATATTCCCTATCCAACAAGTCTTTTTTCCTTCGAGTCAGCCCAACAACGCCCGCTTGGATAGTCAGCTTCATATCAAACTTTAATTACTCAAAGCTGTTTAAAAGTCTATCGCAATTCATCCCCACGCTTACGCATGGGGTCTTCTTGCGAGGACCTGATAAAATAAGTAGGTTTAAGAGAGTCAATGCTTTATAAATGAGCATTATTATTGTGTGTTATTAATTAAACGTTAGAGTTCTTTTAGGTTTATTTGTCTGGTCTTGTTATTAATGTTTGAATAGTATGTCTGATGAGTTTGAAGTTCGTAAAAAATTTGAGGAATGGATAAACAAAGTTTTAAAGCCATTAATTGATGAAGTGCCAGAACGTAAATCTTCATTCACCACGATCTCAGGAATTCCTGTGCGACCCCTTTATACGCCCGTGGATTTGGAAGAACGTAAATGGGATTATCTTAAGAATCTCGGATTTCCAGGCGAATATCCATTTACTAGAGGAATATATCCTAACATGTATAGAGGAAGATTTTGGACATTTAGACAATATTCTGGTTTTGGTTCTGCAGAAGAAACTAATGAACGTTATTTAAAATTACTTAGTTCAGGACAAACGGGATTAAGTGTAGCTTTTGATTTACCAACACAGCTTGGGCTTGATCCAGATGATCCTATAGCAGAACCAGAGGTGGGAAAAGTTGGAGTATCAGTACCATCAATAATGGAAATGGATATACTATTTAGAAACATTCCTTTAGATCGCATAACGACGTCAATGACCATAAATGCAACTGCAGCAGAGATTTTGGCAATGTATATTATAGTCGCAGAATCTAGAGGAATAGATCGAGCAACACTTGGTGGTACAGTTCAGAATGATATTATTAAAGAGTACATAGCAAGGAAAAATTACATTTATGAACCTGAACCATCAATGCGTTACACAACAGATATAATAATGTTCACAGCAAAAGAAATGCCAAAATGGAACCCAATAAGTATTAGCGGATATCATTATAGAGAGGCAGGCGCTAATGCAATTCAAGAAATTGGATTCACACTAGCAGGCGCTATAGAATATACTAAAAAGGTTATAGAAAGGGGTATGGATGTTGATGCGTTTGCTCCTAGGTTGAGTTTCTTTTTCGCTGCAGGTACTGACTTGTTTGAGGAGGTTGCCAAGTTCAGAGCGGCGAGAAGAATGTGGGCAAAAATAATGAAAGAACGATTCAACGCTAAAAAGCCGAGAAGTATGTGGATGAGATTTCACACTCAAACGTCTGGAGCTGCGCTCACCGCTCAACAACCTGAAGTCAATATAATAAGGACCACAATACAAGCTCTTGCAGCAATATTAGGCGGAACACAGAGTTTGCATGTAAATTCTTATGATGAAGCGTGGGCTCTGCCAACTGAGAAAGCTGTGAAGATCTCGTTAAGAGTACAACATGTGATTGCACATGAATCGGGAGTGGCAAACGTTGTAGATCCTTTGGCAGGCAGTTATTATGTTGAATGGCTAACTGATGAAATAGAGGAGCGCGCATGGAAAATTATCGAGATGATCAATAATGTTGGTGGAATGATAGAAGCTATTAAAAAAGGTATACCACAACGTGAAATTGCGAGCACATCATATGAATATCAAAAAAAGATTGAAAATGGAGAATTAGGAATTGTAGGGGTAAACATATACCGTGAAGAAGGTTGGGAGTTAGCAATGGAGCTTTTAAAAGTTGATCCAAACGTAAGCTCACGGGTCATATCACGTCTAAGAGAATTAAAAAAGAATAGAGATCACATAAAACATGAAAGAGCACTCAACAAATTAAGAAAAGTTGCGGAAAATTCAGAAGAGAACATTGTCCCCGCAATAATTGAAGCCATAAAAGCCAAGGCCACAATTGGAGAGATCAGTGGTGTACTAAGAGAAATTTGGGGTGAATACAAAGAACCAACGATATATTAAAATGGTGAATATCGATGCAAAACTTTACAAGAGTACAATACATTGTTGAAAATAAGATAGGGTGGATCTTACTTAACAGACCAGAAAAACTTAATGCATTAGATGAAGAAACATGGAAAGAACTCCATTATATTTCAGAATTTGCAAACAATGATAATACGCAAGTAGTAGTAATAACAGGAACAGGTAGGGCATTCTCAGCAGGTGATGACATACTCGCAATGTACTCTTTAAATAATATTAATGAGGCTTACAAATTCTTTCACACGCTACTAGATACTGTTCTATCGTTAATTAACATGAAAAAACCACTTATAGCTGCAGTAAATGGACTTGCTTATGGAGGAGGCTGTGAACTACTATTGCTGGCAGATGTAGTGATCTCAGTGCAAGATGCAAAATTTGCAATCCCAGAAGGAAGAATCGGATTAATACCACCGATAGCACTATCAGTAGGTCATAACATGATAGGACTCAGACACATAGCACGATTAATCCTAACAGGAGAACCCATTGACGTATATGAGGCACAGAGAATAGGATTAGTTGATTACATAGTACCAAACTCTCAACTAAAGGATAAAACTATTGAAATCGCACAAAAAATAATGCTTAACGGAACACAAGCAATAAAAACCATGCGATCATGGCTAAGTAAATATCGCATAGAATTCATAAAGGATGCTATAGAAGAATTAGCAAAAATATCAATAACAAAGGAAGCAAAAGAAGGTATGAAAGCATTCTTAGAAAAACGCAAATTAAAATTTTAATTATTCTTTAAATATGAACATCGAAAGCTGCCAGGACTTATGATTCATAGTAAATCGTACTCTCTCATAATTATTTAACATTTTAACAATCTGATCAACATCTCCACGTTTAATTCCATGAAAGAAGAAACGCTCCCATATAGGATCTAGAATAAATATCTTCCCACCACGTTTAGTAATCCTGAGAGCCTCACGTATTGCATCAATTTTTCTATTTATGTGATGAAGACTGTACATAAATATTGATACATCAACACTTTCAGAGGGAATCACTGATAAATCTGAAGCATCAGTTCTTATGGTCTTCACGTTATTTAATCCCATAATCTTAGCTAATGACTCAACGTGCTTAATCATATAGCTACTTGAATCAATTGCATAAACAAAACCAAGACTACCAATCCTTTTAGCAATCTCAATACTAAAAACACCAGGACCACAACCGATATCAGCAACTATCATACCTTCACGAACATTTAATAAACTAACTACTCTCTCAGGTGGATCAAAAATACGTCGAACCTTACTTTGAAGAAAAGCAGCCATCATACGAGAACCAAAATCGCCATCCATACAATTCGTTATAATACTTGAACATATATCCTTTGCTCCTTATAATAGAAAAATCATAACAAAAACACTAACAAATATCAAAATAGAAAATGAGAAACATAAATCATCTGACTTCTTTTCTGTAGTGAAAAAAACTATGTTTCGCATTATCAAAATCCTAGAATCTTTAAAAAAATGGAGAGAGTTAACAAAGTATCTACAATCCTACCTCCCATAATACTCTGAGCTAGATAAGAAACTACACTTTTATCATTCTGCTTCTTTTTAATACCATAATATGCATTAATGTGAAAGCTCAGTCCCAGCAGAGCCATGAATGATAAAATAGGCAACATTCCTAAAAAAACTGAAATAGATAGTAATGAATAAAGTAGAATGATAAAAATACCATAACCCAAATGTAACTTTCCAACACCTAATCTTACAACAAGATTTCTCCTTCCATGCTTTTCATCAGCCTCTAAATCAGGAATCTGGTTAGAATATAGAACAGATGCAGAAACCAAACCATACATAGCTCCTACCAATACTGCTGGCCATAGTATTTTTTGAGACATAACATAAAAACTACCAAGAAATACAAAAATACCCTTAAGAGTTACAAAAAACTCTCCAAGACCAACATTAGCTAAATATGAAGAATATAAATAAATAGTAAGAACTCCAAACAAAGTAAGAATCAATACCATAATACCTCTAAGAAAACTAAGATAAATACCAATAATAAACCCAATAATAAGCATTAAAACACCAACCCTATAAACAACATTAGGACTTAACAACCCCTCAACAATAACACCAGTACCTCCACTAAAAGGTGTCCTCTTAACATCAAAATCTAAACCAGACTTATAATCAAGATAATCATTAATCAAATCAACACTCATATGAGCAAAAGCAACACCGACATAGGTCAACACAGCCAACCAAACATCAAAACCATAACCAACTAAAACAGAATATAAACTACCACCAATAGATGCAAGAATAGAAGACGGCAACGTTTTGATTCTTACAGCACGCAACCAAACCCTTAGCTTCACATCACTGATACAAAATTAACATACTAAAATCTTTATCTTTCTTCTTTTCATGAAAAACTTAAATATACTCTTTAATGTTAAGCTTACAGTAGCAATAGATGTTAGTAGAACTTTCACTGACATTATAGTGGTTGATAATCAAGGTTTAATTCATTTTTATAAAGGTTCTACAACACCTAAAAATCCTGAAATATGGGTATACAAGGGAGTGAACTACCACCAGCTTTCGCAGGTGGCTTCCTGCTTCCACGGACAGACTCGATCTCCACTCACCCACAGCGGAGGTCTCGGCAAGTGAGACCGTTTCGGGAATCCCGTGTGGAAGGTGGGTTACGGAGGTCTTGCCCTCAGCAGTCTTCTCTTTCGGCCTGTTCCATGCCTACTAGGTCTGCCAACCAAGCAGACAACGATAAATACAACGAGAAAAAATATAAGCTTATCGGCCTTCATCCCCACCCTTACAGATGGAGACTCCCCGCCGTCAGAGTTAAAAAGATTTACTGATATTAAAGAAGTTATTCACGCGATAACATTACAACAAATGCTTTAGCTTCAATTCTTCGCAGTTTAAATATCTTTCTCTTAATTGAGGATATAACTCTAATTAATGCATTTAAACTTTTTATGGTGTAGATCAATGTGAAGGTTATAATTTTAATGTGTATAATCAGATCCTAAAATTGGTTAATAAATAACGAAGTTTGTTTAGAAAAATCCTTTATACTTGTTTTAGATTAATAATAAATGGTGGAGGCGATAAATCCCCGTTTGAGAGAGCACAGGCAATGTGGGGCGAGTGCACCGTCAATGAGCCTGTGTGTTGTAGCGGGGACACAGCCTCCACCAGTTTGCATGGTTAGAGATATTGTTTATTTCGTATGAAATGCGTAAATTTAATAGTGAGATATTTAGTAAAATATTGAGTATCATTTGGAGGTTTAAGGAATGGGAGGACCACCAGTATCGGCAAAATATGTGATAGTGGTAAACCTTGAGGTAGATGGTATTATAGATAAATCCGATGTCATTGGTGCTATTTTTGGACAAACCGAGGGTTTACTAGGAGATGATTTGGAATTACGTGAATTACAAAAAACTGGTAAAGTAGGGAGAATAGAAGTAAATTCTGAAACTAGAGGAGGAAAAACATACGGTGAAATAATAATCCCAACAAATTTAGATAAACCAGAAGTAGCATTAATTGCCGCAGCCATAGAAACCATTGATAAAATCGGTCCCAGCAATGCAAAGATTACACTCAAAAAAATCATCGATCAAAGAGAAGAGAAACGAAGGAAAATTCTTGAGAGAGCAAGAGAAATACTTATGAAATGGAAAGAAGAACATGGTATAGAGACTAAAGAACTTATAGAAGAGATTATCAACTCTTTAAAGACTGCCGAAATTACAACATATGGCCCAGAAAAACTACCAGCAGGCCCTGATGTTGATAACGTTAATGAAATTATCATAGTTGAGGGGCGAGCTGATGTACTTAACCTCTTAAAACATGGTTTTACTAATGTGATAGCACTAGGTGGAGCATCAGTACCAGATACTATCATAGAGTTGAGTAAGAAAAAAGCAGTGACAGTATTTGTCGATGGAGATAGAGGAGGAGAACTCATACTAAGACGTCTCATTCAGGTTGCAAAAGTTGATTACGTAGCTAGAGCACCATCTGGCAAAGAAGTTGAAGAACTTAGCGGCAAAGAAATTGTTAAATCATTAAATAGTAGAATACCATTAGAGGAATTCCTTGAACAATTAAAGAAGCAACCTGAAAAAGAAGAGATAATGGAGAAAGAGGAAGAAGTAGAGAAAGCTAAAGAGAAAACTGTGGAGACAGAAGAAGTTATTGTCAAACCAACGTTACCACAGCTACCACCACAGTTAGTAGAGACAGTAAAAACTTTAATGGGCACTATGGAGGGAGTTTTTCTAAATAAGGAATGGGTTCAAGTTGATCGTTTCCCAGTTAAGGATGTGGTCGATAAATTATCAAATACATCGGATGTTCAAGCAATAGTAATTGATGGAGTTATAACACAAAGATTAGTAGATCTTGCAAATGAGAAGAAAGTTCAGTATATAGTAGGATATAGAGTAGGTAATTTAGTGAGAAGACCAATAAACCTAAAGATCTATACTTTTGAAACACTTCTTTCATCAGTACTTTAGGTAAAAAATATGAAACTATTAGAAATTGATGAGAAAAAAAATTACCTAAAAATACTAGTTGAGACACCAGACGATCTAATACATTTAGCACTATTAATAAATAAAGAGGATATAGTCTATGGATGGTCCGAGCGTCAAAAAAAGATACAACGTGCTGAGAATGAAGAAAAAGTGGGCAGGGTAAGAGTATTTATAGGAATAGAGGTTGAGAAGATATCATTTAGCAAATTCGGAGAATCATTAAGAATCACAGGAAAAATTGTTAAAGGACCAGAAAACTTAAACATACAAGGCTTATATCACACAATAAACGTACACAGGGGGGACTCCTTAGAAATAGAAAAAAGAAAAGAATGGTCTATAAAAATAATCGAACACATAATTCAAAGATCGAGATCAGCTAGCAAAAAAATATTCATAATTTCTCTGGATTTTGAAGAAGCAGCATTAGGATTACTTACAGATCAAGGATTAAATATAATAGAGGAAATAGAGAGTGGTCTTCACAGTAAAAGAAAAGGATATGAGCAAAATAAGGAAACACTAATCGAAAAATACCTAGAAAAAATAATAGAAGAACTTAAAAAACACATTAAAGATGATTACATAATAATACTCTATGGACCAGGCTTTCTAAAAGAAGAGCTGGCCAAAAAAATACGGGTAGAAATAAGAAAAACAATACAAATGAAACTCATAACAGGGTCATTAGGAGGAACAGAGGGATTATGGGAATCAATACATAATGAGGAATTACTCAACGAACTAAGCGGATTTGCTACAATCGATGACATGAGAACAATAAAAAAACTTATCGAACTCTCACAAGAAGGGAAAACAGCAATTGGACTAGAAGAAATATCTAAAGCCGCTGAACTTAAGTCCATAGATACATTAATAATATCAGGTTCAATATTACACAATGAAAACGTGTTTACACAAGTTTTGGAACTAGCAAAAAAAGTGATCAGTTCCGGAGGGCGCATAAAAATTATACCACCAGAAAGTGAAGCCGGTAAAAACCTTGAACTAATAGGTGGCATATCAGCAATACTCAGATACAAGATTCCAGATTTGGGTTCTGAGTTAAGTAGGAATATATAGTGAATTGTTATTTTCATTCCTACTTAACCCTTCCCTCTCGATTAATTCGTTGAGGGCTCTCGGGGAGAACCCAATTCCCCGCATCTGAAGGTTCAACACCGCTACAATATCTCTATCCATTGTTAACCCGCATTCCTCGCACCTCATTATCCTGCCCAGATAGGAAGCCATCGTGCTTCCAGAGCAGACTGGGCAGGTTTTAGATGAGTTGGCTGGGTTAACGTATTTTGTTGGTAAATTAAGCCATTTAAGCTTGTATTCAAGCATGTACTGAATCAACGTAGTGTTTGGAGTATTTCCACTCTCGTAGCAGTTCATCCCTAAGCTCTCTCCTATTCTCTCTATTGAATTCGAGGTGAGCCTTCTTGGAAATCTTAACGTGCGAGAAGATCGCATCTAAAGCCTTCCGCTTAACTTTGAAGTATTCTTCGATTAAATCTTTTGGAGCCTCTACTGGGATCCTGTAGCTTTTAACTGCTTCCATAATCTCTCAACTTCGCTCCTCGGGTAGCGGAGCTTGCCAGTCGGGAGTTTAACTGCCCTAATAATGCCCCTCTTCTGCCACTTCCAGAGAGTCTTAACTGAGATACCAAACTTCTTTGCGACATCCTTTGGTCTAAGTAGTTCTTCTTTCATCAAAGAGTTAATAGAGTTAAACAAATATTTAAACCTATCTATTCCAAAACTGTTGACCACGGCGTATAATTAATTAAGATTTTTCTAAATGCTTAATCATGCGTTTATATAGACGTTCAGAATACCATTTAACAAAACCTGGCATGTGAACAGCAATTTCATGAGCAACTTTATAAGGGAGACTAATGTATAAATCACTATTAGCACCCTTTATAATTGAATCCGCAATCTTTCTTGCAACAGTTTCAGGTTGAAGAATAGGACCAACATTTTTATCAACACTGATTAGTTTCTGAGCAGTAGGAGTCCTTATAGTATTTGCAGAGAAGCCCGTCTTGACATATCCAGGATACACACCGATCACACGTATATTATATGGTTTGAACTCAATCCTCCAACTATCCGTAAGAATTTTCAAAGCAGCCTTGGTCGCAGCATATATACTCATCCAAGGTACTGGAACAAAAGCCGCAAGACTTGAAACATTCACAATACATCCACCATTATTACGAATCATGATTGGTAAAACCTCTTTAGTAAGTATTATAGGACCTAAAAGATTTGTAGCAATAACTTTTTCTATCTGATCATAATCCATCTCATACAAAGGACCAGAAATGCCAATACCTGCATTATTCACTAACACATCGATCTTAGAATACCTACTAATAGTCTCGGAAATCAATTCTTTCACATCAGATATTTTTGTTATATCAGTTTTCACAATAAGCACATCCTCATTACTAAACAATGATCTAAGCTTTTCAACGTTACGTGAAGCCAATACAACAGAAAAACCATTTTCAACAAGAAGCTTAGACGTTGCCAACCCTATACCTGACGATGCACCCGTAACTATTACAACATTCATATTTACTATCTAAAACCTAGAGGATATTAAATATAACTCATTAATTTGACACTCGTATGGATAACTCTTTACAACAAGGAAAGAGCTATTGATAAGCCCAAGATAATGGTCTACATTAAGAACACACTCTTCAGCTTATAAGAGCGGTATCCTATAAGTATAGAGTCAAATAAACACTATCTAATAACAGACTCAAACAAGTATTTATGGACGCCAAAAGACTTTGAGAAGCTAGATAGTTTAATTCTAATAGATAAAGAATTGATAATAATAGTTCATAAAGGGCTTTCCGGGGTGAACTTAATTTCCCACATCTGAAGGTTCAACACAGTTGCAACATCTCGATCTAAGATTAAACCACAATCTTCACACTTCATCAGCCTGCCCCCGACAGTCCTACCCGACAGTCCTAATACACCTTATCTTACCTTGCTTATCCCAAATCTGAGGACGCCTAACGCTGACACCGAGGATCCTACTGGCCTCTTTCATTGTATAATGCTTCTCTATGCTCATCGAGATAAAATGCTATGAATATCTATAAAAATATATTTATTTGAGAGCTGCTGTACACCCGAGACTTAATGCTTTACTGCTTTAAAGATATAGATTATCATAATATTTTTATATTTTCTATTCGATGAAAAAGTTTTATATATCGATCTACGTTATTATTAGAGATGAAGTATGAACAATAAAGTATTGGCATTTTCTATAAGTGTTCTAATATTAGTTATAATTATTGGGTTTCCTTATATTATGTTTCAGTTAGTGCCGACAACAACTATTACAACCACAATAACAGTTACTAAAACAATTGTAACCACAGTAAATTATACGCACACTATAACTAAAACTGTAACAATAGTAGACTGGTATTATTATTTAAGTGGCGTCACAATTATAATAATGCCATTACTCGTAATAATAGCATATCTTTTAAAAAGTAAAGCAAAGAAAAGTTAATATTTATTATCTAATTATTTCCGTTTTGGCACTCTCCGTGGCTTCAGTCGCGGAGATTCTCGGTTCGTTGGGCTTTCGTATACCTTCATCCTACCAAGTTCGGGGTGTGCCAAATCACCCCCTGGCATGAGCATGTAGCCCATGCCCCGCTTAAGAGCGACCCGTCCATAGAAAAATTAACTGACAAGTATTTAAACACATTCATCCCATGATTAAAATCATGGGCTTTCTGCTACGTCTCTGTAAGATAGCTAAAGTTAACTATCTGTTCAATGAATTAAAGAAATAGGATAAGAAATAGGGGGACAAAAGAATAATTAATAAAAAATAAACAAGATAAGAAGTATAACTAATAATTAGATAAATCTAAATTTTATATAGATGAGTGCCCAGAAAACCTAGGGTTTAGTTCTGGAATGGGGTTCTGAACTAAGTATGGATATGTGTGGAATTCATACTTAGTTCTTGAGCCTCATCCCTCTTGTCCTCCTCTGGGTTCATTGGAGGGCACATCGGGGTTAGCTCCTTTCGGGGTGAACCCATGAATCCCCACATCCTAAGGAACGTTTTCCAAATGTTTATTGATGCATTCTTCTGCCTATCGATTATAAAACCGCATTTTGGGCACTCGAAGACTGCTCCCCTTAGGTCTTTATTATAATACCCGCATTTGGAGCAGGTCTTGGATGTCCCATAAGCCTTAACAAATACTGTTGTGTGTCCATTCCATGCAGACTTATATTCTACGTACTTTTGGAGCTTAATGTAGTCGTGTTTGCTATTCTGCCTATTCATGCTCCTACTCTTTGTCCTAGCTATTCTTTCCTTGAAATTTTTTAAATCCTCGAACACATTTGTTCTACCCGATAATCGTTTTGCGAGTTTATGTAATGCATCGTTAACCCTGTTCTTCTCCCTTGAACCGTACTTCTTCAGGAGCTTCTTCCTCGTTTTTCCGGGTAGCTTCTGGATGACCCTCCTCTTCAGCTCATAGGTTCTATGAATTGTGTAGATTTCCTTCAGGCTTATTGAATAATGCTTTTCACCATCAAAGCCGTCAAAAGTTAAGAGGTTCACGTCCCATGCTATTGGGTCTTTAATCTTTAGCTCCACCTCTCTTCTAACAGTAACTATGAACCTGTCCTGTTTAAGTATGAGTTCGCCGAGGTCTAAACCCCTTATCCTATCCCAGCACCACGCCTTCCTCAAATCTATAGTTATACTCTCTTCGTAAGGTCTTACTGAAATCTTGAGAACCCCGTCCCTGTAACTGTAGAGAGTTTCCTTAACTCTAACGAACTTCCTCTTCAGTTCAGGCCTACTTCTTCCAGCCCGCCCACGTAGATATCTTTTCCTCCACGATTCAAGCACGGAATAAGCCTGCTTTATCGCGGAGTCCACGTAATGCTTGGAGTAAACCCACCCCTCAAGATACTTGTCTCTAAGCTTTTTTCTAAAAGTCTTATCTTTCCTCAGAAATGGTATAAGTCTCTTCCCATTCCTATTCCATGCAACGTTCCTCCATAAGTCATCTAAGATAGCGTTTAAGATGCGCATGTAGTCCTCTATGAGCTCGTTCACCTCAAGGTTATGCGGTATCGAGTACGCTTTAACTAACAAGGTTCCTGACACCTTCAACAACCTCCCTATACTTACGGCTCCTCATGCCTACAATAATTCTTTCCTCCCTTAAACTAAGAATTCGTTTTATTTCGCTCTCGGGGATCCTCCTACGTCCTCCAACAGTCCTAACACACCTTATTTTACCCTGTTTATCCCATTGCTGAATAGTCCATGTGGTGACTCCAAGAAGCTTCCTCGCTTCCTTGATTGTACAGAGCTTTTCGGACATCAATATTCTCCTATATCTACCAATATTTAAACACATCTATTTTGAAACTGCTGACAAAGGCAAAAGTTTAAATGTGAAGTTAGCTCACTAAATTTCTTCCCATACATAGCTCATAGGGTAATGAGCTCTATGGAACGGTGGGGCTGTGAACACCTCAAACCAGGTTACTGGAAGCATAAAGCTTATCCTAAACGCTGGAAGCTCCTGACCTCAGTCGTGGAGCAGCCCACCCAAACTATCAATAATTCCTATAACTTCATTTAATCTATTTACTATAAAATCGGATTTTTCGCTGATGCCTCTGTTCCTGTTGTTAATAATCAAAACAGAAAGAGCACCTATCTTTTTTGCAGGTATTACATCATATTCAGTATCACCCACAATCATACCATTCTTAGGGTTGATATTTAATTGATTAAATGCTTTTAAATATATTGCAGGATTAGGCTTACTAAACAAAACCTCATCACCAGCAACAGTAACATTAAAGAACTGTCCTATCTTATAATAATCGAGTATTACATCAAGTCTACGTCTTGGTGTTGAAGTAGCAAGCCCAATTTTAATACCTCTCTTTCTAAGTTCTGATAAAGTCTCTGTAGCATCATCAAAAAGTGGCGCCTCATCAAAGTGCGATATAATATATTTATCAAAAGAATCTAAGTATTGCAAAAACTTAGATGCTGCGTCTTCACCACCAACTTTTCTAGCTATCTCTCTTCCATTAAGTCCAATTAATGGCTTTATATCATTCTTGCTGACATTGTAACCCATTAGCTTTAACGTTTCAACCCAAGCACTTGCAAGTAAGTCAACACTATTCCATAATGTTCCATCCAGATCAAACACTACTCCTTTAATCATTCTTAATCTATGCGCAATAATAACATTTTAAATAAATACTTAACGTCATGATTAAATAATAGATTAACCATGTTAAACGTATTTTTATCAAATTTACATGAAAGCTTAGAACTTTGTTTCTGGGATGAATTATCTATTAGGTTTGAATGTGATGTTCATCACATGTTTTTGAGCGTGTCGCTCGAATGTGGCTCAGATGTTCAAAGGCTGGAATAATGTTCCGAGCTAAAGTTGGAGAAGGAGCTCAGACAAGCGAATATGTCCATAACAACTGGCTTGACACAGCTCAGAACTCGGTATGATGAAGGCTATCAAAAGCCTAACAAACCGAGAATCCCCCAACTTTACTCGTAGAGAGAGCCAAGTCGTTCTCTCCTCCTTTGTTATTTCATTGGAGGTTAGGGTGGACTACTTCCAATATCTGAAGGTTTAGGCACGGCTGCAGCATCTCTGTCTAGTACATATTGCATTTTGCATTCCATTAGCCTGTACTCATAGAAAGCCTTCCGAAATAGTATCGCGATAGAAAGACTCAAATTAAGTTGCAATAAGTATAGATGCGAGATACGTATCTCGCATCTCTAACCTGTCCCCTCTGCTCCAGAAGTATAACCTCCTATGGAGACATGTTAAAACTTCGGATGTGTGGATTCATTGGTTCACTCCGAAAGCCCTCGATGAACTGATAGAGAGGGAAAAGTTACGTACGTCATAATGACCACATAACTTAGAACCCAGACTCTCAAGAGTATTTTCTTGTTAACAACATCAACACATGGGAGGCATATTAATCTTTAAATATTAGCTTTTTTCTTTTTCACTAATGATTAATCATGGACTATAAATGGACTGTATTGACTGTTACTACTGTGGGAGTTCTCATGGCAGGCATTGATAGCAGAATTCTTATAGTAGGATTACCTTCTATTGCAGAGAATCTGAAATCAGATCCTGAACAAGCTATATGGCTAACTCAAGCCTATTTACTAACATCTACTGCATTCTTGCTGATAATAGGAAGAATAAGTGATATTACTGGACGTGTAAAAGTTTACAATATTGGCTTCATAATTTTCACAGTTGGATCATTATTAACTGGTTTAGCAAGATCTCCGCTTCAAGCGATACTCACACGTGGACTTCAGGGTATTGGAGGTAGCATGATGTTTGCCAATAGTATTGCAATTATTGTTGATTCATGGCCACAACACGAGTTAGGGTTAGGATTAGGAATTAACCAGATAGCCTTTCGTGCTGGTGCAATGATAGGATTAGTAATTAGTGGTGTAATAATCTCGTTGATTGATTGGCGATTTTTATTTTATATTAATGTGCCGATTGGGATATTTGGTACACTATGGGCACACTTCAGACTTAAAGAAGTTGGTAAAATAGAACGTGAAGCTCCTATAGATTGGATCGGATTTATTTCGTTTACTGTAAGTGCAGCATCATTTTTGCTTGCATTAACATTTATAACATATGGTTTGTCAGATCTCTTGATAAGTATAATTTTCGGTATACTGTCGATTATATCACTAGTAATCTTTGTATTCAATGAAAGAAGAACGGATAGTCCGATTCTTGATTTGAGTCTTTTGAAAATAAAAACATTTCTTGGAGGGACCATTTCGCTTCTTTTTAATGTTATTAGCTGGGGTGCAGTTTTCATATTGCTTAGTCTTTATTTGCAGTTAGTGAAAGGTTATTCACCAATTATTACTGGACTAATGTTTTTACCTTTTGAGATTGCTTTCTTATTAGTAGGACCAATAAGTGGTAGACTTTCTGACAAATATGGAAGACGGGCATTTACGGTCCTAGGACTGATAGTTACTACACTCTCTCTTGCGTTGCTTTATACTATAAACGAGTTCACGTCAGATGTTTTTATTTTAATATATACTATAATACTTGGTATAGGAAATGGTTTATTTGTTTCTCCTAATATCAGTTATACAATGAGGGACGTTCCACCAATGCGAAGAAGCGTTGCATCAGCCTTCAGAGGCCTTTTCTTTAATCTTGGTTTCTTGATAAGTCTAAGCATTGCCCTTCTCATATTAGCGTTCTACGTTCCTTATAGAATACTCACAGCTATCATATCTATTGGTGATGTATCGTACTTACCGCAGGAATACATATATTTGTTTATATATGGTATTAAACAGACTTATCTATTCTTAGCTATAATAAATTCAATTGGAATACCTTTTGCAATGTTTAAAGAAAAAAGCGAGTTATCAAAGAGAACAAAAGATATGGAGCGTGATGAGACGTTATATGAATAGCATGACATTTAAATGTAAGTTAGTAGAAATGTTATATATATGGAGCACATTAGATGGCCTCCTCCTGCAAGAAAAATAAAAATTCATGTACTTTTACCAGCTACATTTCTTAGAGATATACCTCATTTAAGAGAGAAAACAATTCGCGCATCAATGATTGCTAGAACATTATCGATATTTAGAGTTGGTAATGTTACTATTTATAGAGATGTTAATGATAACAAATGGAAAGAAGATGCAAGATTATTAAAATTACTTCTCGAATATTTCAAAACACCACCATACCTGAAAAAATTCTTGTTCAAAAAATGCAATGACCTAAAATACGTAGGAATTACTCCACCATTAAAGACACCTAATCATCCAGAGCACAAGTTAGATTTTTCTTCGAACTTCAGATCAGCATTAGTGATAAAGAAAGAAAATAGAATATTTGCTGAAGCAGGGTTATCAGAACCTGTTGAAATTAGGGACAAAATAAAGGTAAAGCATGGTGATTTAGTTACACTAAAAATAGTTAAATCGAATAATACTTTATATGGAGAAATTGTTGATTCTTCACAGATACCACACTACTGGATTTATGACGTATCAGTAATACATGATCTTGCATTATTAATAAAAAAACTTCATAACCCAAATAATTTGATAGTTTCTACATCAAGATATGGTGATGATATAAGAAAAATTGTCGGAAGATTTCAGGAGACATTAAAAAACTCTAAGAATGTAATTCTTGTTTTTGGTTCACCAAAAGAGGGATTAAAGGAAATTTTTGAGAGATTTGGTCTAGAACTTAGTCAAGACAGTGATTATGTTATTAATTTTATACCTCTCCAAGGCGTAAAAACTGTAAGAACTGAAGAAGCATTAATTAGTACATTGTCAATAATTAATCTTTTAATTGATTGAACAGTTGATCGATTGAGTTTGTATTTATTTATAATTATTTCTTTTCTGATTTCTTTTTTGTTTTTTCTTCTTCTTTCTTAGTTTCACTACTCTCTTCTTTGAATATAGTAGTTCTTTGTCTTCCTCCCATATAATTCACCCCAAATATTTTTTACAAAACAAGCTTATTTATCTTTTCTTTAGATTGAAAAAACCTGTAGCATGGATTTTGCTTTGAAGGTGCGAATTGTAAGGCAATTCATCTCCCAACTAAAGTTAGGAGCTTTCTCACGGAATTTTTGTAAGAATTAAGTAGCTTAAATGAATATTTTTCTTATTTGCGAAAGATTTATCTATGGTGAAGTATGTTTTTGTTTTATGTTATTCAGTTTTGAGCTAGTGCCGCCCAAGGCGAATGTAGAAAAATTGTTAAAACGAGTAGAGCCTATTATTAACCTTGTGGATGCATTTAATATAACAGATACTCCTCTCGGTATGCCCAGAATCCCAAGTGCCATGTTTGCCTCAATACTTTTGCAAAGATTTAACGTAAAAACTATTGTTCATTTGAAAACTATTAATATGAATAAAGTAGCTTTAAAAAGTATTATTTATGGATGCGCCGCGTTAGGAGTATATGGGGTTCTTGTTGTAAGGGGAGATAAACCTAGTGAGGGAGATGAAGTAAGTGATACATGGCCTGAGGAACTAGTTTTATGGGGAAAAAGTGATGAAAAAACTTCGTCATTAAAGCTAGGTATGGTTGCAGGGCCACCGTTAGATATTCAACGTCTTTCTAAAAAGCTAAGTGCAAAACCAGATTTTATGATAACACAAGTCATGTTAAATGTTGAAGATGCAAAAAACTTTTATCAACATTTATCAAGTGTGTTCTCAACGCACGGATGGCGCCCACAAGTTTATGTTAACCTAGTTGTTCCTACAGAGAAAAATTCTGAAGTTATAAAGGAAATTGCCAAACTTGCTGGGATTCCCACTTTAGATAATGTAACTATGAAGATTGATGAGTTTCGTAACGTTGTGGATGAACTTGGAAGGATTTACGAGGGTATAGTATTATCATCTCCGATGGACCTAGAGGGCGGCGTTGAGTTTATTAAATTTCTTAGAAAGTAACTAACAATTACTATCTGATTAAAACGAAATTTTAAATAAATTTTAGAAAATTTTTGTTAATTCTTAAATTTAATTCAAGAGAACTAAATGTGAACTACTTTACGAGTAAACTGGGTATAATGTTCGTCTGAGGTTTTTACGTATTTAGGCTTATTTACTGGTTTAGAAAGGCTCACAATTCTTCCCTGCAGACTATTGACCAAGCGCTCGAAATCTCAACCATTCTTTAAAGAAAAATACTTACTTTTCTCAAGTTTTGACATGTTTAGATTTTGCTTACTTCATCTCAGGACTAAAGTTTAGGTTTTCTGAACGTCCATCTATATAAATATCGTAGTAAGAAGAAGATTAAGGAATTTCTTGAAGTACAGTAAACTTAATCTTTTAGTACATTATTTAAAGGTATATGTCAGAAGGTGTCAGGCCAGTTTTAATAGGTGGGTTGCCGCGTCCATTCAAATTTTCTAGAATATTAATGAAAGCTAGTGAGGGAAAAATTGAGAAAAATGATTTTGAGAATATATATACAAGCTATTTAAAAAGGGCTATTCTTAGGTTAAAGAGGATAGGCATCAATAACATTGTTCATGGCCTTTATTTATGGGATGATTTGTTCAGTCCGTTTTCTTCTTCTATGAGGGGTATAAAGCAAGGTCCATTATTCAGGTTCTTTGATAATAATTTCTACTATAGAGTGCCAGTGATTGAAAATTCGGTTAAGCTTGAAAATTCAGTCACTGTAGATTGGTATAGAAGTAATGTGCGAATTGCAAGCGAGTTTGGATTCCAGGTACATGCAATGTTGCCTGGTCCTTTAACGTTTGCTTTAATGTCTGAAAATAGGTATTATTCGTCAATGAGGAATCTAATAATGGATTTAACATTGGCGTTGCATACTGAAATATCTGCATTAGCAAAAGAGGGAGCAGAAATTATAGAGTTGCATGAACCGTTTTTAATAGAAATTACAGATACGCCTACTTTAGAATTATTTAAAGAAGCTCTATTGATGCTTAAGAATAATTTGGATGTAAAATTATGGGTTCAAACATATTTTGGGCCTGCGTTTCATGTATTATCTATTAAGAATGTGTATGATATTTTAGGCTTAGATTTCACATCGGTACAAGAATTTTTAACTAATCTTAGAAGGTTTGATGTTAGAGATGTTACATTAGCTGTTGGTCTTGTTAATTCCCGTAATACAAAAATGGAAGATGTAAGGATCGTAAGAAGTATAGTAAAAGAGCTTATAAAAATGAAACCAAAAGAACTTTTTATTACGCCAAGTTCTATGATGGATTTTATTCCTGAAAGCGTTGCGTTTAAAAAATTAAGAGTTCTAGTTAGATCATCTGAGAAGGTGGTATAAATGGAATATGAATTACCAATATTGCCTGCATCTGTAATAGGGAGTTATCCTAGACCAAAATGGTTAAGGGAAATGATCAAGGCTTACAAAAGAAAACAGATCTCTGAAGAGGATTTAAAGGAAGCTTATGATGATGCAGTCGTAACTGTTGTAGCTGATCAAGAACGTGCAGGTATAGATATACCTAGTGATGGAGAACAAAGGAGGGATGAAATGGTTGAATTCTTTGCTGAACGCATAGGTGGTTTTAAATTTTATGATCATGTGAGAGTATGGGGTAATGCATATTATAAAAAACCTGCTGTAGTTGGGATGCTCGAATACAAAGGTCCTATGATAGTTGATGAATATAAATTTTTAAGAACTGTTTCAAACCGAAAAGTTGTTAAAATGACTATAACAGGACCCTATACTATTGCGGAGTGGAGCTTCAATGAATATTATAGTTCAAAAGAAGAATTAACATTTGAATTGGCTAAGATTATCGGCAAAGAATTAAGAGCATTACAGGATTCTGGTAATGTTTTTGTGCAGATTGATGAACCGGCACTTCCAACACACGAGAATGAAATTCATTGGGCAGTTCAGGCTATTAACAAATCTATAGAAGGACTGCGTATGAAGATTGGTCTTCACGTCTGTTACGGAGAATATAAAAGATTAATTCCATACTTTGATGAATTGATGGTAAGCCAATTTGCACTAGAGTTCGCCAATAGAAACTTCAAAGAACTTGATATATTAAACAAAATACATTCTTCCGGGAAGGAAATAGGATTTGGTGTAATAGATGTTCATAATAAAAAGATTGAAAACATAGAAGATGTAGCTAATGCGATTAGAAAAGCTGTAGAGGTCATGGGACCATATCATGTTTATGTTAACCCAGACTGTGGTCTAAAACTCCAACCTAGGCCAATAGCATACCAAAAATTGGTTGTAATGACTAAAGCTACGAAGATCGTTCGAAAAGAACTCAAAATAAAGGGTTATGAAAGAAATTATATAAAAATATAGTTTATTTTTATTTAGTTTTTCTTAATTCTTTCACTATAGAAATCAAAGATCGCACTCTTTTTATATCGATAGGGTTTGTTATTATTCCATCGACTTTAAAAAATGTCCCTACTATTGCACCATCTGCTATGGTAAGTAGTTCTTTAACATTATTTAAGTTAAGCCCACTTCCTACTAAAACCGGTACTTCCCCAGCAACCTTTTTAACGTTAGATACATAGTCAGATGATGGAGGTTGCCCTGTTCTAGGACCTGTTACTACCAAAGCATCAGCTAATCCTCTTTCAATGTTATCTTTTACTTCATCTTCAAGACTTATTGGAACTATTGGATGAGCATGTTTAACACGTATGTCTGCAAAAATTTTAATATGGTCAGCTACTAATGCTTTGCGAAATCTTAAAACACTAGATGCTTTACCCTCGATTAATCCCTGATCAGTTATATATACTCCCGTCCACACGTTTGCTCTTACAAACTTTCCACCAGTTGCTGCAGCTATAGCTATTGCAGAATCCACGCAATTCCGTAATACATTAATTCCTAAAGTCAATGAAACCGACATAGATATTTCTTTTGCTATTGCTGTCATAAATGCTATAGTTTCAGGACTCGCGTTATCTTTCACATATGGTGCATCTCCAAAATTTTCAATAATTAATCCATCAACACCACCTTCCTCTAGAATTAATGCTTCTGACACCGCTCTTTTTAGTACAGAATCAAAACTTTGCCCTCTAGGAGAACCTGGAAGAGGCAGTAAATGTATGACACCTATGACTGGTTTTTCTACCCCAAAGGGTTCCATACCATATTTAGTTGTTACAAGTTTAAAAGTATGATCATTAGATTTCAACAGTAATTTAATGTTATAATTTGAGTAAAGAATTATTATTGAGTTGTTTAATCACTAGATATATAGATTAGAATCAAGTATATATTTGGCTGTAAGATATTCATGCGTGGGATGTAACTATGTTACGAGTTATAGTGTGCATCAAAGAAGTCCCAAGAGCTGATCAACTTGAGATTGATCCTAAGACTGGGACCCTGAAGAGAGCTGGTGTTGAAAGTGATATTAATCCACCTGATCTGAACGCTTTGGAGATGGCATTACAATTAAAAGAAAAATATGGCGGAGAGATTATCGTTGTTACAATGGGTCCACCATTCTTTAGAAAATCATTAGAGAAAGCTATAGGTATGGGGGCTGATAGGGCCATATTACTAACCGATAGAAGAATGGCAGGTGCTGATACAGCAGCCACGGCTTACACCTTAAGCGAAGCTATGCAAAGAATTAGCGAGGAATTTGGTAAATATGATTTAATATTTTTTGGCGAAGAAACTACAGATAGTTCCACAGGCCATATAGGGCCGGGTGTGGCAGGGCATCTTAATTTACCTCAAATCACTTATGTTTCAAGTATTGAGTTAAAGGATAACAAGGTTATTGCTAAGCGTGTAGTTGAAGATGGATATGAGATCTGGGAATCTACACTCCCGGCCGTAATTACGGTTAACTTTGGTTCCAATATACCTAGACAACCTACAATAACTGGATTACTTAAAGCTAAACGCGCAAACGTAATTTTGGAGTGGAACGCAGATTATCTGAAGTTAGATATAACTAAGATAGGGCTTGCTGGTTCACCAACTATAGTGAGCAAGATAGATAATGTTATTTTGCCAAAAAGAAAGAATATTATATTAACTGGTAATACAAAAGATAATGTAAAGCAGTTAATAGATTATTTAATTAAGGATGGTGTCATTGAGATTGATTCGTAGGTGATATGTATGATAGGTGATATTTCGCAATATAAAGGTATTTGGGTTTTTCTTGAACATAGAAATGGACATGTGCGTGAACCATCACTTCAACTTATTAGCAAAGCTAAAGAACTAGCAGATAAAAGAGGGGTTTACTTGGCTGGAGTACTGTTACACTACGGTAATGAAAGCCTAATTGATGAGGTAATTGGATATCCGTTAAATAAGATATATGTTGTCGAACACCCTAAGCTTAAAAATTATTCACCAGAATTATATGCTGAAGCGTTGGCACAACTTATTAATATTTATAAGCCTGAGGCTGTGTTTTTTGCAGCTACTAAAAATGGAAGAGAATTAGGTGGTAGATTACATTCTATCATAGAAACTGGTTTAGCTGCTGACTGCACAGATTTTCAAGTTCTTCCTGATGGTAATATAGATATGATCAGACCAGCTTTTGGTCATACCATTCTTGCACATATATTATGTAAAAAGCATAGACCTCAAATGGCATCTGCCAGACCAGGGGTATTTGAGATACCACAGAATATTAGTGGTCACAAAGCTGAAATAATTAAGGTTAATTTAGATCTTGATAAGTTTAATCCAAGGGCTAAAATGATAGAATTTATACCTAAGAAGGAAGAAAGTGATATACCGTTACCTGATAAAGCTAAAATTGTAGTGTCCGGAGGATATGGACTTGGTAAACCTGAAAACTTTAAGCTCATTGAAGATCTAGCTAAATTACTTAATGCCGGTATGGGTGCTTCTAGAAAGGTTGTTGATCTGGGGTGGATACCTAAAGATAGACAAGTTGGACAGACCGGAAAAACTGTTAGACCAAAGCTTTACATAGCAGTGGGAATCTCTGGTGCAGTTCAGCATCTTGCTGGCATGCAACAATCATCAATAATAGTGGCGATAAACAAAGATCCTGAAGCTCGTATCTTTAAGGCTGCGGATTATGGAATAGTCGGTGATGCGGTAGAGATTGTCTCAGAAATGATACAACAATTCAATCAATTAAAAATTAAAAGAAGCTCATAATAACTAAAAATATTTACATTTGTTTGAATATCAGCAATTTTTATATTTCTCTATAATGTATTAGGGATGAAATATAATGTATGAGTATGGTAAGTTATCATTAATAGCTGATATAGGAAAGCAGCTTAGAGAAAAAATTGAATTAATACTAAATGATTTAATGGATTATGCTGAGATCATGACTGAGCTGGATTCTTATAAACTTTTTAATGGAGATATCGATAAAATATCAAATATTATAAAAAATGACCCATCAACTCTCACAATTCTTAATGAAGTTGATATACCATTGGAACCTGTCAATTTAATCATGTCACCTAAAATAAATCCTGATTCTACAGATGCACGAACAAGAAATATTATAATAGGAGTTGATTCTAGCTGGATAAAACCTGATGTCCACATCAAACCTTTAGTATCAGTTATGAATGTAGTAACATTTGTGTATGCTCCTAAAGTAATTACAAGGGGTTATAAGATTGATAATATTGCCGAGGTAAAGATAGGTAAAGAACTCTTTGTCAGGCGCTCACAACAAAGGAATTCATGGCATATTATGAAAGAAGTTGATTTAGAAATTTGGCAATTTGAATTGATGGAGAAATTAATAGAAAAAATTATACGCGATTTAGACAAAGATAAAAAAGTATTTCTTCTTTATGATGGGTCTTTATCGATACCATATGCAGGAAACTATTCAACTGAGGATCAGGAATTACTTGTTAGCGCACTAAGACGTTTCATCGATAATATGAAAAGACTCAATGTGACACCTATAGGTGTTTACCATTCATTAAGTAGGGGTTTTCTTAATGCATTAATAAGAGGTGTAATTTGCGTTTCTGAATTATCATGTAATAGATGTATATTAGAGAAAGGTGATAATTCTCCCTGTTTGAAATATTCTATCATAAATGACAAAAATCTTTTTCTTAAACGACTTAAAGTTTATGAGAGAGGTCCACTTTTCCAGGTACATAATTTGGTATTAGAACATAATAGAAATATTGATATTAAAGGTTTCTATATTAAAGTTGATGAAGATAATATTATGAGAGTTGAAATACCTGGATGGGCTTCATCTCACATCGATGATATACATCTTAGTATAGCTTCTCAGATATCACTTTTACAACAAGTGAAAGGTAAAGGGTATCCTTATGTTTTATTAAGGGCCCATGAAAATGCTATACTAAGAACTATAGATAAAGAATTAATATACAATCTGATAAGAGAGGAACTTAAAAAAGTTAGTGAGGAGAAAAATATTACTCTCACAGTTAAGGAAACCGGTAAACTATTCTATAAAAAGCATGGTGTTTTATAATTTAGTGAAGAGATTATGAAATTTCAGATAAGCTATAGCTACTTAATTTCTATAGCGTTATCATCTGCAATTTCTCTTGAAGTAGCGGCGTATCCTAAACCAGGTAATGTACATCGATTTCATGATTATAAAGATACAAAGTTTGAAGATTTCCTTATAACTAGTCATGTAATGCAACCTATCTTTATCGAAGTCTTTAATAGATCACTGAATAACAACCAAATAGAAGTTGGAAAAGCTATTTATCTTGCAGTCAAATTTGCTAGAAAAATTCATGGAGGTGGCAATACAAATTTAGGATTAGCAACACTTCTTATACCATTGGCTGCCGGTGTAGCTCAGTGTTTGCCAAGACTAGATATTAGAGAGATCGTGTTTAAGGCACAAGATATTGTGAAAAATAGCAATGTAGAAGATGCTATAATGTTTTATAAAGCTATCAGAGAAGCATCACCATCATATGTTAAGAAGTATAAGCCAGAAAAAACAAGCTTACCTGATGTTTTCATAGAAAATTTCGAAAGTGAACTGAAAAGAAATAATTATACATTATGGGATGTTCTTACTGAATCTGCGTCATGGGATATTGTAAGTAGAGAATTAATAAACGGTTATCCTGAATCTATTTTCGTGAAAAAATTCATAGAAAAAAATCTCAGTAAAATTGGATGGAATAATTCAATAATTTCAGCATATATCCACTTGTTATCCGAAAGACCAGATAGTCTTATAATTAGAAAAGGTAATAAAGAAATTGCTGTCCTAATTATGAATGAGGCGGCTGAAATAAAAAAATTAAGAAAAATTTATGGCAAAAAAGGTCTAAAAATGCTTAAAGAACTAGATAGAAAATTAAATGAACTCAATTTAAATCCCGGATCCACAGCAGATATAATAGCAAGTGGTATTGCTCTATACAATATTCAGAGAATGCTCTCTATTAATATGAGAGAATTAGTAGACTATTTTCATTAAGTCGCACTGTTTTAGATACTATTATAATCATTACTGTAGATATTCAAGACTCTGATAGTCTCACCTTTTGACGAGGAAAAGCTATTAGTATGTATGCTGTATATACAGAGCTTGAGAATATTAATAAGTGCAGTATGGAACAATATGAACAAATAGTATGAAGAATGTAGAGTTCGATGCTAATTAAGTAAAATGCAAGAATTGAAGAAATAACAGATCCAATAAAAATTGTGAGAAGTATGATGTACGCAGTCCTAACATTTTTGAGCATTGTATAAAGTATACCAAGTAAAGTATACAATATGAATCCTACCAATGCAAGAAACCATAGAGGTATACTAAAAAGGTATGCATATTCGCTTTGGACTATCGCAAGACACGATGATCCTATTAAACAATAAGATGAAGCACTCAAAGAATCTAACATAAGTAGTATGCTCACTATGATACCGATAGTACCAATAATTATAAAAAATAGTCCTGATCGTCTCATTGTATTTTGGAGAAATATCTTGGTATCTCTAAATCAGCCATTGTAAGTAAACCTGGTCTGGTCTCTAATACTCTTGGTATCATATTAACTATCATACCTGCTGTCGCTATATCACCTTGAGTTCCATTACTTCTCCATCTTATTTCAGGTGTTCCTTTTATTGTTATATCTTCATAATCTTTTGCTCCAATATATGCTCTTAGTTCAACTCTGATTATTTCTTTGTCATTTTGATAACCTATGCCATAACCTTTTAATCCTAAAACGTATCCTTTTTCAATGTTCACATCACCAACTTTTACATTTTTCTTAGCAATTACAGGCATTTGATTTTCCTCTACTTTGTTAACTTCTAAATTTAAGAACTTTGAAATGAGAAGTACTGATTCAGCATAACCAACATGCCCAGTAATCTCACCTGAGTTAATTTTCTTCTTTGCCTCTTCTGGTGTCATGCCAACTCCTATTTTTTTCTGAAAATTGCTACGTCTGTAAGCAGCATTTAATGATCGTATAGCTCTAATGTATTCCACATTCCATGACGGACTAGTTAAAATAGCAACTAAAGTGTCAAGTATGAAGCCAGGATTCACACCAGTACCTATTACTGTTACACCGTGTTTTTTAGCAAGTTGGTCTATCTGTTTTGCTAATTCAGAATACCTATAATATGGATACGATAATGTCTCACATGTTGAGATAACATCACAGTTAAGTTTTATGCATGTCTCTAATTGATTATAAATCCTATCTAAATATGTGCCTGTTGAGTGTAACACTATATCAACATTTTTTAGGTTATTCGTATTATCAGTTATTGTGACACCCATTTTTTCTTTTAAACCGATAACTTCACTCAGATCTTTCCCTATTTTTTTAGGATCTATATCTATTGCTCCTACTATATTGAGGCCTCTCATGTGTGCAGTTTTTGCTATTAACGCACCTATTTCTCCAACACCATAAAGTGCGATATTGATGTTATCACCCATGACAAACACCACTAGAGAAAAAGCAATACTACTAAATAAACATACAGAATTGTTTAAATTAAATCTCGCTTTTAAGAGTTTCATCGATAGACTTTATTGACGCCTTAATCCTAGTATAGAGTTTCATTGCGCGTTTTGCATACGTTGAGTAATCTATTATCTTGACAACTACCGGAAATCTAAATGCGTCACCATATGCAAGAAAGCTTTGCCGTGCTAATGATCGTATGATTGGGTCATATAATTTTGAATTAATGAGGTTAATGGTTGCTGCCTTAATATCATTTTCGTCACCTAATACTGAAGTAAAAGTGTTCCAGATCATGCTACTCACATCAGGATCAATCTGAGAAGGCCTTTGATCTATTATACAAAGTGTTATTCCACGCTTTCTGAGTTCTCTAGCAATTTTTCCCATAGGACTGTTCTCCTTTAATTTGGGGTCTAAAAATTTATGAGCTTCTTCGACAAATATCACTATTCTTTTTGATAATTCTCTTTTTTGCAAACCTAATGTTACAGCATTTTCTAAAAGTCTTCTTGCAATCATGTTCGTGAGTAACGTATAGGCTCTTACATCATCACCATAAGCTCCAAAAGATATTACAATATGTTTTAGTTCTTTTCCCAATAATGATTCAACTATACTATCTATTACTCCTTTATTTTCACCTTTTTCTTCAATGAATTTATAGTTTCTAAGAAAACTCAATTTTCTATGAAGCGATTGTATGGTTGGTATAATTTTAGAATCAAATTCCTTTTTCTTTCCCTCTCTTTCTTTTTCAACTAAATTGATTAATTTTTCATAAAGTTTGTCATCATATAGATATGCTATCCATGGATAGTCTTTATATTCAGGTTCCTTAATTTCTTTTACCATTTGACGGATTTGTTCTGATATTGTTTGGAGAGTACTTGTTTGTGTTTCTGTCAGATTAAGTAATTCCGACATAAGTATTATGTCCTGAGGTTCTATTTCTGATGCGCTTATTTTTAGCATATACATGATGTGTCTATCCTCTTTACTGATTCTTACTAGTTCTTCATCAGGTGTGTATGCAATAAACTCATCAGGCATTATTCTTGCAACTCCATATCCAAGTTGTTTTCCATACATATCTTTAACTGTCGTTCCGTATTCACTATGCATATCTAGTATAAGCATTGAGACAGGTGTGTATTCATAATCACCACTATACTTGCGTTGTGCAGTATACAATGCAATATTTATTGCTATTATATTTCCTAGCACAGTTTTACCAGTTCCGGTCTTTCCATAAATCGCAAAGCTTGATTTTGTGAGCATCGGTATATCTACAGGAATCAGCGCATCTTCTATACCTATTGGAGAACCAAAACCTAACTTTAAAAAGTTATCCTCATCAGGTGCACTGTAAAATATTTTAGCATCGTTTATAGTTAGTGTTGTAACTGATGATAAGTAATCTGGTATTGTGTTCGCCTCTTCGATCTTATCATTATCTCCTTGAGCTATTACAATACCAGTAGCGTAAGAAGGTAGGATCTCCTCACGCATGACATCTATTAAACCTGATGAAATGTTACTCGATGATAATTTATTAGCTACATCCATACTACCGTGATACACGTTATTTAATAAAAGCAGATATTTCCTCCTTATCCCATTGGCTACTTTTAAACTACCTACGGTAATATCTTCAGAGCTTACATTTAATTTGATTTGTACTCCTTTCTCAAGTGAACCTCCTACTATATATCCTATGTTTTCCATTTCTATTCACTCCTTAAATAACGATCCAATAAATTTAATGTATTGTGGTATTATATCAATAAATCCGTATGTTGTTAGACTGCGTAAACTTGATTTGTAGAGTTCTTTTAATTCATTCTTGTCAAAATATTTTGATTCACTTAACCATTTGTAAAGGTTAAATACTAATTGCATAAAGTCTACTCTATTCATATTTAACGATGAATATATGAGCGGTATGTATTCCATCTGTAAATCTTTGTGAAAATCTCTTATGAAATCTATATCTGGCTCAAAAACTAGGTCATGCATCATTGGGGCCTTGTATGGTGTGCCTTGTACGAAATTAGTTCCATTGAAATATCCTATGGAAACTGCACTATAAATAACAGCCATTATATTTTCTATATCAGGATATTGTTCTTTATAAGCTTTCCAACTTATTGCTACTTTGCTAGGTATTTTCTCTGGATAGTATATTCTTATTTCATGATTTTTTATAACACCTACTATGAGAATATTTTCGCTTGCAATAACAACCATGCTTCCAAGATTTAATCTTGGACTATCAATACGAATAGTATTAAAATCCAGCATTAAATATCCTCCGTTAAATACTTTACCAATTGGATTTTTCACTTTTTCATTATATATATCCATATAATTCTTGATCAAGGTCCTCCCCCTAATATTATACTTTCAAGATATTTAATAAAGAAATCTATAAAAAAATCTACATAATCTTTTTCTTTTATTAGTTAATTAATACTCTTCAGCATCATAATCTTCTTCATCAGTTTCTTCATGTTCATCTGCAGGTGTCTCACTTGTTCGTCTTTTTTCTTTAAGAACACTATCTAGCGCCTTTTTAGCGTTAACGTGCTCAGGTTCAATTTCTAACGCTTTATTTAATTCTATTTCTGATTCATCCAATTTACCTGAGATCGCATATACTAGCCCAAGTAAATAGTGAATGTCAGCGTTATCTGGTGCTAATTCTACTGCCTTCTTAAGTTCGTGTTCAGACTCTTCGAACTTTCCTTGTTCTATGAGCACACCACTTAAGCTTATATGAGCATCAATATTTTCTGGGTTAAAGTTTATCGCGCTGCGAAATTCATTTTCAGCTTCTTCAAACCTATTCATTTCATATAATAGTGTGCCTAGGCTGATATGCATATCAGCATCATTAGGTTTAAGAGTTATAGCTTTTCTTATCTCTTCCTCTGCAGAATCTAGATCACCTTTTGTCGCAAGAACAACTCCTAAATTATGGTGCGCTTCGGCGTGTTCAGGACTAATACTTATTGCGATGCGATATTCTTCTTCTGCTTCATTTAATCGTCCTATACTGTATAATTGGTCGCCTTTTTTTCTATGCTCTTCTGCTTCTTCAAACGACACGTGATCTCATTCCTCGCATTATATATGTGTGTATACCTAAAAATACCTTTCTAATCATAAAACATGATTAAAGTATAACTTGTTTAAAAATAAAAAGATAGATGCTATGGTTTTTGCATCTTTAATTTCACCGTTATTAATCATTGACAATAACTCCTTGATGTTTATTTTTTCAACGTAGATGTCTTCATTGATTTCAAGTCTTTGTTGGCTTTTCTCTAGTTCCTCTGCAACGAACACATGGAGTATTTCGTTACTATATCCGGGCGCTGAATAAAATGCTCCTAGTTTTTCAATTTTATGCGCTTTATAACCCGTCTCCTCCTCAAGCTCACGTATTGCACATTGTTCAGGTGTTTCACCATTTTTTAATGTTCCTGCAGGAAGTTCTAAAAGTATTTTATCTACGGCTATGCGGTATTGCCTAACCATAAGTATAGTGTTATTTTCTAGAAATGCCAAAATAGCAACAGCTCCTGGATGTTCAACGATCTCTTTAGTATAACGAAAACCGTTTTTAGATCTTATTTCCTCAAGCCTTAAATTTATTATGCTACCTTTATAAATAACTCTACTTGATAAAACTTCTTTTTTTCCTAGATCATTATTGACCATACTGTTAATGACTTAATCCTGACAGATATTTTTATTCTCTTGCTAGATGAACTTCAAATTTGCATACTTTATCCCCATATGATGAGCCAGTTGATGTACTAGTTACTTTAATATTGACGTTTAATTTTTCATGCACTATGGACTCTAACAACCCTTCACGTAAAGGACATGTTGCAACAGAACTTACAGCATCTGGAATCCACTCACAACCTAAACATCTATAAACAGTAAGCCTAATTGGATCCTTTTTTTCTATTTCAGTGTGACCTAAATCGTTTTGTTCCAGCAGCAATGATGCCTCATTTAATAAATCTATGAGATTATCGGATCTAAGATTTCGTGCTAATCGTTTCCCATACTCATAGCCGAGAATCTTATGAGCCTCATTCAAAGAAACCCCTGATAATCGTCCAAATACTTGCAAAGTTTTTAAGTAATGTTCGAATTCAGGTTTAGATACCAAAGATTATCACCAAATATTTTTCTTTAAACAAACTTAAAAACCTTACTTAAATCTTTATACTTAATATCTCATGATAAACTGTATGTTCTTAAAGATAACCTGGAGACAACATCTTATCATGGTTTCGTGCATTAGTGAGAAGTTAAGATTTATTATTTTAAAGGAAAAATACTAAATTGATAGTACATAAAAGAATGAAGACTTAACTAGATTTTTGTTGATACTTTCCACGGTTGAAACTGTGGGTTCTTTGCTTCTAAGTTATTGGTCTTATTGTTTATGTCCTTTTAACTTTATTGGCGGGAAGATCCCTCTGCGTAAGCTGGGGGATGAGAGCTGAAACACTTATATATTTTCTTATTCGTATCTTCACTAGTATGCATGGGACAGGCCGAATTCACGCCGTTGTCAGCAGTTTCGAGACGGATAGGTTTAAATGGAGGTTGATTACTTTATTCTTAACGATGTCTGGAGATTACGAAGAACTACTTAGACCAAAGGATGCTGCAAAGATATTCAACATCTCAGTTAAAACGCTTTGGAAGTGGCAGAAGAAAGGCATTATTAGAGCAGTTAAACTCCCAACTGGCAAGCTGAGATATCCCAAGAGCGAAGTTGAAAGGCTATGGAAGCAGTTAAAAGCTACAGGATCCCAGTAGATGTTCCAAAAGATTTAATCGAAGAATACTTCAAAGCTAAGCGGAAGGCTTTAGACGCAATATTCTCACACGTTAAAATTTCCAAGAAGGCTCACCTCAACTTGAAAGCTGAGGATAGGAGAGAGCTTAGGGATGAACTGCTACGAGAGTGGAAATACTCAAAGCATTACGTTGATTCAGCAATGAACTCCGTTATCGGATTGGTTAAGGGCTGGATAACGCTCTACAACAAGGGGAAAGCTGAAGGTAAGCCTGAGATAACTAAGAGGACAGTCTACATTAAGAGCACGCTCTTCAGCTTCAGAGATGGCATACTGAGGGTAAGCATAGAGCCTAATAAGCGGTATCTTGAGGTCGACTTGAGTGAGTGTTCGTGGATTCCGAGAGACTTTGATAAAGTCGGTGGACTACTTATGACTGAGAAGGAGTTGATAATTACGGTTAAGAAGAGGGTTGAGCCCAAAGCTGAGAAGTGGGCATCATTTGACGTTAACTTAACGAACGTGATGGCGTTCATAGGTGGTGAGGTTAAGCGCTATGACTTAAGAGAGCTCTACCACATTCACAGAACTTATGAGGTAAAGCGGCAGAGGATACAAAAGTTATCTAAGATTAAGCCCAATGCATCAAAGAGACTATTAGAGAAGTACCCTAAGCGTGAGAAGAATAGAGCTAAAGACTTCATGCACAAGTTAACCACGCAGGTTGCGGGGGAGCTCAAGGAGAGGAACTGCGGAGCAATACTTGAAAACCTGAAAGGTGTAAAGAGGCGAATCCTCAACAAGTCTAAAGACGTGAACAGAAAGCTCTCGAAGTGGAACGCAAGGACGTTTCAGTTCATGCTCGAATACAAGCTGAAATGGCTTAACCTACCAGTAAAATACGTTAACCCAGCCAACTCATCTAAAACCTGCCCAGCCTGCTCCGGAAGCATGGCTTCCTATCTGGGCAGGATAATGAGATGCGAAAAATGCGGGTTAACGATGGATAGGGATGTTGTAGCGGTGTTGAACCTTCAGATGCGGGGAATTGGGTTCTCCCCGAGAGCCCTCAACGAATTAATAGAGAGGGAAGGGTTAAGTAGGAATGAAAATAACAATTCACTATGCATTCCTACTTAACTCAGAACCCTGTGGAGACCAAGACCTCCGTAACCTGTCTTCCAGACGTGGTTAGTGGAAACGGTTTCGCCAAAGGAAACCTGCGCTCTGGGTGAGCAGAGACTGAGTCTGATCGTTGAAGCAGGAAGCCCCATCTGAAAGGGAGGGGTAGTTCACGCTCCTAATTCATCTCACGGTTAAGATTGTAAGCTTTCTTGTCAAATCTTTTGGTAAAATAGAATTAATTATGTGATAACACATATAACTCTAGCGGAGGTTTTCTTTCCGTTAATCCTATTAACATAATTTCGTATACTTTTCCATCTTGAATATCTAGAGTAGTTTCTGTGATTGTACTGTTATCTTTGATGACTTGGAGAACTTTTTTACCTGACTTAATTACAGTTTGAAACACTTTTCCATAGTCAAGATTTTGAGCTAATGAACCATCCTTAAATTTAAACAAGGCAGAATTTATTACAGGAGATGCATTAATAAGCCGTATTATCGCAGAATTTGGTGAGACAGTCTGGTCTTGAAGAACAATAACGTTTATAGAATCTCTCTTCTCTTTACTTCCAGCTAGTCCAATTAAAAATGCCGTCAGTAATGGGATTTCAGGTTCGATTTTAAATTTTATGTAAAAGATTGGGGGACTATTTTTTGGTGCTCCGGAAATTCTGAAATTAATTATACATTCGTTAGGAATATCAATATAATCAGTTATTGATTTATATCTTATTCCTTCAATCATTTTGTTATCGTTCAAATATGCATCGAGACTTGTAGCATCAGATGATGCATGTATAAACCTTAGCTTAACCATTACTAGCACCATATCTTAAAATTTTATGATCTATAAATTTTTTAATAGCTAAATAAAGTTATTCATGAAAAAATTATTGGCACTATTTTTAATCTTTAACTAATGAAAATAATTTTCTAGCTTATGTTACTAAAAGTTAATTTTAGTAAACAAATAAATATTTATAACTATTGGAACGAATATATCGTGATTGAAAATGGACTTAGGATTAAACGGTAAGAAAGTTCTAGTTACTGCAGCATCAAAGGGTTTAGGATATGCGTCTGCGAGAGCTTTTTTAATAAATGGTGGCAGAGTAATAATAAGTTCTTCTAATAGTGAAAATCTCAAAAAAGCTTATGAATCTTTGAAACATTTGGGTGAAGTTTACATGATTAAAGCTGATTTAACAAAGAAAGATGAGATAGATAATTTGTTTGCTGAGGTTAAAAAAATTTTTAACGGACTAGATGTGCTAGTTTATATCACTGGCGGTCCAAGACCTGGCAGATTTATGGATTTAAGTGATGATGATTGGATCCGAGCCTCAGAGCTTCTCTTGCTTAGTGCAGTAAGATGCGCAAAATATGCTGCAGAACTTATGACACAGGGAGGTAGAATAATATTTTCTGCATCGATCGCGATAAAAGAACCTATAGAAGATCTAGTACTAAGTAATGTCATAAGAATCAGCATAGCAGGGTTAGTTCGAACGTTATCAAAAGAATTGGGTAGGAAAAATATTCTGGTGAATTCTGTATTGCCAGGTTTAATACTTACTGATAGAGTAAAAGAGCTGGCAATGAACAGAGCTAAAAAAGAAAATAAAGATGTCAACGATGTGATCAAAGAGATGTCCAAAGATATACCTTTAGGACGTTTAGGCTCCCCTGAAGAATACGCTAATGTTATACTTTTCTTAGCATCCAACTTAGCTACTTATATAAACGGAGCTAGCATACCTATAGATGGTGGTCTCCTCAAAAGCGTTTTTTAACCCCTTTTTATTTTTGTATCCTAAGATATGAATCATTGCCTCTTAACCAATCCTCTCTTGGCGGTGCAAACAAATCAATATCGATAGTATCTTCTTCTGCCCACACTTCATGAGGTACGTTTGACGGTATTACAATAAGCTCATTATCTTTTATTATGTACTCTTTTCCATTTATACTAAATTTTAATTTTCCCTTGATCACGTAAGATATTTGTTCAGATTCATGTTTATGGGATGGAACGTGAAGACCTTTCTTCAAAATAAATTGAACAAACATTATTTTTTCACCTGTAATCATTTTTCTAAATAGTAAGGGATTAAGCTCTTCTTCCTTAATTTCGTTTAATCTTGCAACTTTAATCTCCATAGCTAACACTTAGTAATTACATGCATACAATTATATAAACCTTATAGCTATGATAATCAAATTCTTCAATATTAGTTTTAAATTTCGAAGGATTGAATTTTATCCTCCTGAAGCATTAAAGTGATCTTCGATTTAACAAATGAAATATCAATTCCATTATAAAAATCATCGAATGGTTTAAGTTCATTAAGTGCTCGCCTCATTATGCGAATACTAATGTGAATGTTATTTCGTTGCATGTGTACTAATGATGCAGCTATTAATATTAGTCCATGTAATAAACGTTTTTCATCGCCACTCTTTTTTCTCCATATTCCTTCTAAAAGCTCATGAAATTCCCAGAATCGCTCTGAGTTAAAGAGTTCTTTTGCTTTTTGAAAAACGTTTATATTTTCATCATATAATGATAGATCTCGAATTGATAATATAGGACTAAACTCTTCTATCTTTTTAGCTTTCATGATATTATCACATGTGATGTCGATCTCGATGTGCTTTGAAGCAATTCGTAAATCATTTATTCTGAAAAATTTACTGAACTTTTGTCTTAAATTATTAATCAACATTTCTCTATCAGAAGGTGAAAAATTATCATTCTTGGTTAAGATCAATAATCTTTTATTTCCAAGCAAACTTTTCACCCATATTACTAGGATTATCTAGTTAAAAATTTATAATTGATTATATATTGAAAGGTTTAGAAGTATTCATGAAACGATCATTTAATAAGTTATTGAAGTTTTCGGGATTAATTGCTGTTATCCTTGCATGGATGGTTATAGGTATATCAGTATATTATAATTCATGGTTTAATCTCAATGTAAACGCTTTTAGTGATCTGGGAGGACCCAAAGCTACAAATCCATGGATTTATAATTATGGTTTAATTGTCACAGCAATTTTTGTCATAATGTATTCGCTCTATTTAATCTCAGATTCTTTAAATAAGCTAGAAACTATTGGTGGTAGTTTTATCTTTATTGCAGGAATTTTCCTATCATTAATAGGTATATACCATGCAGGTACAAGACCCCATGTATTTGTTTCTACATGGTTTTTTGTACAAATGGATCTTGCAATTTTAGTTTATGGTCTAGGTCTGATTTTAGAAAAAATAAAGTATTACGGTATTATGTCAATTATGTTAGGCATCATTGGGCCAATCATAGCTGTTATAATAAAATGGCCCTCGGTAGCGATGATAGAGGCATACGGAATATTAATAATAGATATATGGGTAATTTTAATGATTAAAGTACATGATCTATGACTTAAAAGTTATTTTCATGTTAAGAGTTCTAAGTTATGATAGTATAATGAAATTTATCAATATTCTATGCGGTGAGTTTTTCTTTATGATCAATCCAATTTATGTTATTATCTTTAAAAATCATGAGAAAAACATAGGATTAGTAATATTTAAATAATGTTCTGTCTACAGTATCTAATGATTAACATGTTGTATGATCTTGTTATGAAATTAATTCAGGAACATCGTTTATTTGCTTCAGATTTAAAATCTATAGAGGACTCAATTAATACATCTAATATAAACCATATAGCTAGTCTTTTAAATGAATTTAGGAGTAAGTTATCTAATCATATTATCGATGAGGAATCTGTGTTATTTCCAGAAATTGTTAATAAAAATCTTGTTGATCAGGGATTCTTAAGTCATATTATGCAACAACATCTAGATATCTTAGAACATCTTGATAAACTTGAGTTGGTACTAAATTCTAATGATCAGAAGAGCTTCAAAGAAATTATTGCTGATCTTAAAATTATTCTTGAAGAACATCATAAATTAGAAGAAACAAAAGTATTTCCAAATGTCGACCCCTCTCTTTGACACCCTTCTTACTTTCTAAAAAAGTAATTATCTCTGTTAGATCTTCCACTAACTTCTCCATATAACTTCATTGTGTTCTTTGTGAAAAAGCAAAACACTTCTCTCTAAGTTGTTTGTCAGCATATTTCCATCTATACAAGTGCAGATTAACTCCCCTGATTCTGGGAATACTTTTAAGCTTCTCTTGACTCCGCTATGATATTCTCCAACTACCATAAATATTTTCGACAACAATCTTTCCTACTCTTAATCCACGATAGCTAGCTCTAGTGACGCTCAGAATTTCACAAACTCTTACAAACGAAAATATTGCTCCTTATTTCCATTGGGTATTTAAATGTTTTTATTATTTTATTTTATCTAATTTTCTTCCTGGTACCTCAAAGATTGGAGCTGTCTTTAGAATATTATTTGATATTATGTAGAGCATTATTAAATTAAGTAAGATCCCTATCCAGAAAAGATAGAATGTAAACTGTATAAATATTGAGGCTACGCCTAATGTTGAACCAGTTATTGTTGACACTAATATAGCTATTAAAGTTGCAGAAATTGTCACACCACATGCTGGACAAGATAAAGTGGTAGATGTCATCGATGTTACACCTATTACTGTTGTAATTGATGCAGACAGAAGTCGCCAAGTTTTCTTCCTAACCTTAAGTTTGCTTCGCATTTCCTTTGAAAAATATAATATTTCTGAAAATAATAAAGAGGCGAGAACAGATGATAATACAATTGTTATGAAAAGTTCTGGTGTAAAATAAATAACCCAGAATAACGTAGAACTCCCATAATTCGATTCAACCCACATTATTATTGGTGTTTGTATTGGAATCTTTGGTGGTTTTGAAAATAATCCAATATTAATTCGTGGTGTACCACTTAATATCCATTGCAGACCTATTAGTGTTAATATATTAATAATTACCATAAGGACTGATATTATAACAAATAATACTCGATATTTGGCTCTTGAGAAAACAATACCTAATGCTTTTAAAACAGAAATCGCCATTTCGCCTCGCCAAATTTATATGATCTTTATCTAAAATAGTTTTTGCTTTAATGGGGAATTTTACCATCATGCCTCATCAACAATTATGGTACCTTGAACCCATGGATAGAAACCATTACGATATTTATAAATTCCAGGTTTCGTAAAAGTGTAACTCCATTCACCACCCGGTGGTATTGGCCCTGAACTGAAAGAATTATTCATAGAAATTATGCTCTGAGTGAATGGTGATACGTTCTTCCATGTTATAGTGTTATTAACACCTATTATAATTCTAATGATAGCTGGCTGAAAAACCTCGGAACCACATACATAAGGTAATTTAGTGTTTACAATAATCACAGCTCTATTCTCATATGAGTATGCATATGTATTAACATAATAAATAAAGAACAGCATAATTATCGCAATCACTGCTATTATTGTGAGCCTTCTCGCGCGTCTTGAATAAGAATGCTGAAAAACATTAACTATTAATGCTATAAAACTTGCCATGATTCCCATTTCACTAAACAGAACTAAAAAACCCAAGAACTCCATATCTTCTGGGCTCAATGATTTCAGCACATAAGGAAGGCTCTCATATGCTCCATGAGATAACGTGTACAAAATCCAAAAGAGAATCAGTGATACAACAGTTTTACTTGACATAAACCGTGAAAAGAATTCAGTATTTTTGTTCATTAAGAACACCCTGATTATGATTTAGCTAAAATACTTACATAATGGACTACATCATCAGTGCTCCATAATGGAGGAACACCAAAAAGTGCTTCGCGTATCCTGAAGTTCTTATCTATTATATATGTAACTGTAGTGTGATCAACTTCGTACCATCCTTCTTCAGTTGATGTCCTATTAATATTAACATATACATCATAAGAATTCCATACTGATTGCAAATTAGTAAGATTTGAGTATGAACCTGTTGAAAGGCCTGCTGTATTATTAGTAAGAAAATATAAGCTTGATGCATTAAAACGTTCAGAATAATTTTTCATTGCAGTTACATTATCACCATACGGATCTACAGAAACAAACACGAACGCCACCTGATCCTTTAATCCCATTTGTACTAATCTATTATACGCAGCAACAAGATGACTCGTTATTACAGGACAGATGTCTGGACAATGCGTATAGATAAACGTGAGAACAATAACCTTTCCTTTGAAATCTGAAAGATTTATTGTTGAACCATTTTGATCGACAAGTCTAAAATCAGTAACCTCTTTATTATATGGGAAACTCTCAGGGGGCGTTCTATTGTAAATGGTTAAAATGTACACAGACACAATTAAAACAATTATCAACGAAAGAATAATTATGAAAATTTTCCTCATAGCTTATCGTTAAAAGAAACAATATTTAAAAATATAAATATTATACATGAACATATTCCATAATAACTCTCGATACTAGTTTATTTCGTTCTTAGTATTTAATTATCTTCAACAAAATTCTTAGAAAATATTTATAGCATTCTCAGCTTTTATCAAAAAATAATGAGTTTAGCAATGGATATGGATGTTGTAGCTGTGTTGAACCTTCGGATGTGGGAAATGGATTTTTCCGAGAGCCCTCGATGAAAATCGAGAGGAAAAAGCTATGTGCATCCATCAAAGACTACATAACTTAGAACCCTCATTGGCAGTTTTTTGCTGAGCCTTTGCAACAAAGATACAGTGATCAAATGTTTTTATTTCTTAACTTTTTAGTTCATTATAACATATGTTATAAGAAGGAACACTAATTTGTAGTTCATAATATCAAAGGTAATAACATAGAAAGCAAAACTACTAGTAATAATTTTTAACCAAAAATATATATAATAGAATTTAGTATTAAAAATAGGTGTGTATTACATGCTTAATATAAGTTTTGATTGGATTGGTGTTGCTGTTATAGTTTTTAGAGAAAGTCTTGAGGCTGGACTTGTTAGTCTTATTATTCTTACATATCTTGCTAGGATTAATAGACGTGATCTAGATAAGTATGTATATTCAGGAGCAGGTTTAGCAATTTTTCTCTCTGTTGTGTTGGGTAGTCTGATATCTTTTGTATACAGCGAGCTTAGTGATGTTGGTGCTGATTTTTTTGAGGTAATTGCTGGTTTTATTGCTGTTCCTGTGCTTACTTTTATGATAATATGGATGGCTAGGAATGCTAAGAAGGTGCGTGACAAGTTAGAAGGACAGTTACAGGTTTTTATTAGTCGGAATTACTTAATAGGTATAATGATACTTTCGTTAACTACTGTTGCTAGAGAAGGTTTGGAAACTGTTTTATTTTTAATAACGTTCATAGGATCATCTGCTTTCAGTACTATGGTTGGCAGTGTTATTGGGATTCTTTTCGCACTAGGTTTTCTATGGGTTATTAATAAAGGTTTTACAAGGATTAAGCTACAATTTATATTCAAGTATACCAGCTTGCTCATAATTGTCCTTGCTGCAGGTATTTTATTTAAGACTGTGAATGAAATGGTCAATTTATTAGCTGATAATGGCATATCGTTAGGCGTTTTAGGACATTTAGCTTATTATTTAGATATACCTGAGGGAAGCATTCTCTCTGATAAAGGATTGATAGGTGGAATTTTTAGTGCTTTTACTGGATATATGGTCTACAGTACATGGATCGGCATTATAGTTTATATAATATATTGGACCGTAGCAAGCATCTTATTTTATAAAACGTATGTTCGTTAATTTACATGACAAATAATTTAATTTTATAGAAATAATAATTCTTTTAATATAAATCTCATTTAGTATTTTATTCTATGTAGTTGTAAAAAGCATCAACATTCTTCTCAATCATGAAAGCAAAGTTTTCAGTTGTACTCCTCGAAACTTTAGAGAATATTGTTCTCCGGGATGGAGAAAGTGTCAGGATAAAATTTTAATTTGCCAAAATAAATAAATTATTTGGATGATTATCATGTCTGAGAAGGAAGAAGTTAGAGATCTAGAGAGAGCTGAAGAGTATGAACTAATGTACTCGAGAGGAGCATTAAGAGGAGGGAACAAGTTTGAACTTAGTACAGGTTTGATCATAGCTGCTAGATTTGCTGATAAACTTAGAAGAGTTGCTATAGTTGCTCTTAGTAAAATGGTGCCCAAGGATGTTATAATAAGGGATGTTTCAGAGCTCAACATGAAACTTCATAACGAAATAGTGGAAAAAAGAAAAATAGGAAAACTGGATATAATTAAAATCACTGTCAATGGTTATTATGATCAGGGATCGAATAAAATAATATGGGAGGATTATAAGATATTGAGATATGTTAGTGAGGATGAATACAACAAATTACTGAGAGAGAATGAAGTTCTGAAAATAGAAAATACACAACTTAAGGATAAAATAGAGGAGATTAAGAAGATACTCGGCTAATTAAAATATCACTTTTTCTTTTTAAATGAATTTGATCGTTGCAAAGTAAACTAAAAACTATAATTATTTAATTATTTTATTTACTACTTGTGATTAAAGAATCTAACATTGTTAGTAGAGTACTTTAGATGTTATATGATTAGAGCAGCGCCGTTGTCAGCAGTTTCGAGACGGACAGGTTTAAATAGAGGTTGATTGCTTTATCCTTAACGATGTCTGGAGATTACGAAGAACTGCTTAGACCTAAAGATGTTGCAAAGATATTCAACATCTCAGTTAAAACGCTTTGGGAGTGGCAAAGGAAAGGCATTATTAGGGCTGTTAGGCTCCCAACTGGTAAGCTGAGATATCCAAAGAGCGAGGTTGAAAGATTATGGAAGCAGTTAAGAGCTACAGAATTCCAGTAGAGGCTCCGAAGGATTTATCGAAGAATACTTCAAAGTTAAGCAGAAGGCTTTGGAGCACATTTTCGCTCATGTAAGGTTTTCCAATAAAGTCCATCTAAGCATCAGTAGAGAAGATAGGAAGAAGCTTAGAGATGAACTGCTGAAAGACTGGAGGTTTTCAAAGCATTACGTTGACTCAGCAATAAACTCCGTTATCGGATTGGTTAAGGGCTGGATAACACTATATAATAGGGGGAAAGCTGAAGGTAAGCCTGAGATAACTAAGAGGACAGTCTACATTAAGAGCACGCTCTTCAGCTTCAGAAACGGTATACTGAGGGTAAGCATTGAACCGAATAAGCGGTATCTTGAGGTCGACTTAAGTAAGTGTTCGTGGATTCCAAGAGACTTTGATAAAGTCGGTGGACTACTTATGACTGAAAGTGAGCTTATAGTAACGGTTAAGAAGAGGGTTGAGCCGAAGGCGGAAAAATGGGCTTCCTTCGATGTTAACTTAACGAACATAACGGCGTTCATAGGTGGCGAGATTAAGTGCTATGACTTAAGAGAGCTCTACCATATTCACAGAACCTATGAAACTAAGCGGCAGAGGATACAAAAGTTATCTAAGATTAAGCCCAATACATCAAAGATGCTCCTCAAGAAGTACTCTAAGCGTGAGAAGAATAGAGCCAAGGACTTCATGCACAAGTTAACCACGCAGGTTGCGGGGGAGCTCAAGGAGAAGAACTGCGGAGCAATACTTGAAAACCTGAAAGGTGTAAAGGGGCGAATCCTCAACGGCTCAAGAAAAAATAATAGAAAGCTCTCAAAGTGGAACGCAAGAGCGTTTCAGTTTATGCTTGAATACAAGCTTAAATGGCTTGATTTACCAGTGAAATACGTTAACCCAGCCAACTCATCTAAAACCTGCCCAGCCTGCTCAGGAAGCATGGCTTCCTATCTGGGCAGGATAATGAAGTGCGAAGAATGCGGGTTAACAATGGATAGGGATATTGTAGCGGTGTTGAACCTTCAGATGCGGGGAGAAGGGTTCACCCCGAGAGCCCCCAATGAGCTAATCAAGGGGGAAGAGTTAAGTAGGAATGAAAATAACAATTCACCATGTATTCCTACTCAACTCAGAACCCAAAATATTATATCTAAAAACATACATAAGCTTATTGAAAATCTCTCACAAAACTAAAGGGTTTCTTATCGAATATTCATGTAAAATTTATATTAAAATACCATAAAGTGTAAGACAAGAAATATATTACTCGTTGAAATTTACGTATTGTGTTCAGCAATGAATTCAAAGTATCAAGATGTAAAAATGTGGATAACAAAAAGTGGTAAGATACTTATAGTTAGATTTACTTCAGATAAAAGTGAAGCTCAGTTGTCAGTATTAAGTCCACCTGATGGTTTAGAGATGTTAGCAGAGTTATCAACAAAGTGGGCGTCAGAAAATACTAAAGGTAATAAAGCTACAGCAGCACTTTATCACATGCTCTTTTTAGCTATACGAGCAAAAAAATTAAGCTGGCGTGACTTGCTTACTGAACGAGTTTCTGTATGGACATCTAGAACAGGGTCTGTGAGTCCGCTTAGTGTAAAAACGCTTGCATATAGGGGAGGACGTGGTGTAAAAGCATACACAACAATGAACATGCTGAGGCATCATAAGAATTCAACTCAGTCTCACACTAAAAACGATGCGTTATTAAAATAATTATAGATTATACATTAAACATTTGATTATTTTGAAAAGATTTTAATAAAATATACAAGAATTATTATTTCATTGGAATTATTTATCTTATTATTTGTTAAATTTTAAAGAAAAATTTTATTTTTAGGTTATCATTGAATATTTAACGGTGACCTAAAATGTCTGAAGCAGCTAAACCAGAAGAAAAGAAAGAAGAGAAAAAAGGGAAAAAGAAGAAAGGTAAGTAGGTCATCAGAAGTTAATTTTCTCATACGATAAGTTGTATTCGTTTATTTTTTCGACTTAAAATTTTTATATTATTATCAACATATGTTCATGAAATTATTGTTAACACATAACTAAAGATTGTGTAGCAAAATTTTATTCCAACAGTGACTTATGCATAAGCTAATACTTATACATTGGAATCTTTCTAATCAATATGATATGAATAAGACTATGATTATTGCCATAACTAGTGTCATGACTGCTTTAGTAGCAGTAACTACCATGGCCATAAGTGTCTATATAGCACCTACACGTGGGTATTTTAATATAGGAGAAGCTGCAGTTTATCTTACTGCATTACTTTTTGGTCCATATGTTGGGGCATTTGCGGGTGGTGTTGGTTCTGCCATATCAGATATAACCTTAGGTTATTTTCAGTATGCACCTGGGACATTGGTAATTAAAGGTTTAGAAGGCTTTATTACAGGCTATCTGACACATAAATTTTCGAAGAAAATAGCTAAAAAATCATGGAGAGCTGGATTAGTAGGAATTTTATCAATAATTTTAGTTATCGCAATGGTAGTACTCTTTATGTATTATCAGGGTATTGCAGAGTTTACAATAGGGAGTTTCGTCTTTACTTTATTAATACCAGGAATTTTGTGGATAATTTTAGTAATTTTTGCATTAATAGGTATTATAGCAAGTACACTAAAGCTTGATCCTGAACTAGGTTGGATAGCATTCTCAGTAATAATTGGTGGCATAGAAATGGTGACTGGATACTTTTTGTATGAACTAATCATAGTTGGAGCCGAAGCCTATGCAGAGATACCATTTAACATAGGACAGATGACCATAGGACTTTTAATAAGCTTACCAATATATAGATCGTTAAGAAAGAGATTAGTATTGTAGTACAATTTCTAAATTAAGTTATCACAAAATTTGATATTATTAATCTCTTTTTTGCTCTGAAGAGTTCTTCAGCAGTTTTCGAACGATTAGCTTTAATATTATATATCTTTTCACCTATGTATAATGCTTATAACAACAAAGCAGAGATGTTATGATGAAGTCTGTGTTCTTAAGAAATGCGCTACTTCATCAAATTTAGGAAATGATAACCTTGGCTCAGGTTTTGTTATTGATAATGCTGCAACTGCGTTACCAATTTTTAGCGCATCTTCTATTTTCATATTAAATAAAAATGCTTTCAGAAATCCTGCATCAAATGCATCACCTGCACCGGTTGTATTAATAACTTTGACCTTAAATGCAGGAACTCTTATCTTCTTATTCTTAGTTACAGCCAGTGATCCTTCCGAGCCTAATTTCACAACTACTATAGAAGGCCCATAGTTGATTAATTCATAAACACCATTCAAAATATCTTGTATTCCTGTTAATTGTATGATCTCTAGGCGGTTAACAAATAGTATATCAGTATTACTAAGCACTGTTTTACATTTTATAATACCCATTGAAGATATCACACTTCCTGGGTCAAAAGATACAGTTAAGCCTTCGTGCTTTGCTATAGATGAAATATATTCAGATAGGTCTAATTTTGTTCCGCTTAGATGAACTAATTTTGCCGATTTAATATATCTCACGTCTATATCATCTTTACTCAGCATTAGGTTCGCACCTCTATATGCAATCATTCTTCTCTCTCCATGTTCATCTATGAATATTGTAACTATGCCCGTGGGGAAATTTTTAATAACTTTGATGTGAGATATATCAATATTTTCATTTTTTAGATTATTCATTATCAATTGTCCAAAGGCATCATCACCAAGAGATGCTATAAGACCTGTTGCAACCCCAAGGCGCGAAATTGCTACTGCAAAATTAGATGCTGAACCTCCAGGTACAATTCTAAAATCTTTGCCTAGAACTTCCTCATCTGGTTTAGGAAAATATGTTATCGTAAACATAAGATCAATATTAGCATTTCCAACTGCAATCACATCGACCATGTTATCTCATATTATTTATAAACGTTGAGAATATAACACTATTTTGTTAACAAAAATGAAAGCTTTTAGCTGATCTTCTTTCCCTATAGAAAACGTTTGTTGTTTCGGTTAAATTTGTTAATAAAGAAATTATTAACCATACACATCATGATCAATGCTTATATGCTGGATAATTCTTGATAGGTTTTATTATTTCTTTTTTTATAAAGCGCCGGGGGCGGGATTCGAACCCGCGAGTCCGTTAAACGGACACAGGCTCTCAAGGCCTGCGCCTTGATCCACTCGGCCCTCGGGGTCTTTTTTACAACCCCGGCTAGGAGCCCCGGCATGATAAAGAAATTTAATTTTATTTAAAAACTTTATCTATTAAGAAGTTAAAAGTTTGATTTCGATCTTTACAGTATCAGGTACTTTGATTCTCATTATCTGTCTCATTAATCGATCGCTTGCAACTACATCAATTAGTCTTGAGTGAATGCGCATTTCCCATTTATCGAACGTATGTGTTCCTTCACCGCACGGTGTTTTTCTAGTGACAACTCTTAATCGTTTCGTTGGCAATGGGATTGGTCCTGCAATTTTAGAGCCCTGTTTTTCCGCAATATCTTTTATTTCTGCTACAACTTGTTCTAGCTCTGTTAAATTTAAACTTGAAAGCTTTATACGCGCTACTTGAGGCATTATGGTCGCCTTGTAGGTTTTACTTAATCTTAATTTCTAATGGCTTAATATCTAATATTACACCGGCTGCTATAGTTCTGCCCATATCTCTAATAGCGAATCTGCCTAATGGTGGGAAGTTCTGATATATTTCGATTGGTGTTGGTCTTAATGGTTTTAATCTTACAATTGCTGCATCACCCTGTTTCAGGAACTTAGGATTGTTTTCAATTGTTTGTCCTGTTCTAGGATCAAGTTTCTTTGATAGTTCAACGAATTGTGTAGCAACAGTTGCTGTATGAACGTGCATGACTGGAGTATAGCCTACCGCTATGGATGTTGGGTGATAGAGGACGAAGATTCTTGCTGTGAATTCTTGTGCAACAGTTGGTGGAGAGCTTTCAGGACCTATAACGTCTCCTCTCTTTACATCGTTTTTCTCAACACCTTTTACGTTAAAACCAATGTTGTCACCAGGTACTGCCTGATCGAGTCTTTTATGGTGCATTTCTATTGACTTTATTTCAGCCTTTTTTCCTGCAGGCATGAACACTACCATATCACCAGGTTTCATAATACCAGTTTCAACCCTACCTACAGGTACCAGACCGACACCAGAAATGCTGTAAACCGCTTCTACTGGTAATCTTAATGGTTTGTCAATAAGTCTTGGTGGTTGAGAGAATTCGTCTAAAGCTTCTATCAAAGTTGGTCCATCATACCATGATGTATTTTTACTGCGTTCTAACAAGTTATCACCATACCATGCGGAGGTTGGAATAAAGCGTATTGTATCAGTTTTATATCCAAGCATTTTTAGCATTTTTTCTAACCCGCTTTTTACTTCCTCGTATCGCTGTTTACTCCACTGGACTGTTTCATCATCCATTTTGTTCACAGTAACTACTAATTGGTTAACACCCATAGTTTTTAAAAGGAATGCATGTTCTCGTGTTTGGCCTGTGACGCCTGTACCTGCTTCATATTCACCTCTTTTAGCTGAGACAACTAATATAGCTGCATCAGCTTGTGATGCTCCTGTTACCATGTTTTTTACGAAGTCCCTATGACCTGGAGCATCTATAATAGTCCAATAGTATTTTTTCGTTTCAAATTCTAAGAATGAAAGGTTTACTGTCATGTCTCTCTCTCGTTCTTCTTTGTAGGTATCAAGAATCCAAGCATATTTTGCAAACTCTTTGCCTTTCTTTTTAGCTTCCTCTTCTATTTCTTTCATCTTGCGCTCGTCAACGATTCCTAGTAGAGTAAGTATGTGTCCTACCGTAGTTGATTTACCGTGATCTACGTGTCCTGCCACTATCAGGTTCATGTGTGGTTTTTTAGATGACATCACATACCACCTGTCTCTATCTCACATTGATATAAACGAATATATAAGGTTAAAGCTCATTTTAATGTTATTACCTGTTAAGCTTACTAACAACATAATACTAGAACTAAGATAGGGTTTCTGGGCGAATTTCTTACGCAAAATTTTATAGTGAATATCTTTTTGGTTTTTATGAGGGATCAAAAATGATAACTTTATCTATCACTAAGTTTTTCATGTATTGGTATGAATCATCTATCTTATGGTGATTATGTATGAGGCATGAGATTTTAGATTCTTCTGAAAAAATTGTTTATCTTCTTGGTAATGAAGCAATTGCTAGAGGAGCTCTTGAAGCAGGAGTTGATCTTGCTTCTGGTTATCCAGGCACTCCTTCTACTGAAGTTTTAGAGACTTTAATTAATGTTGCTGACAAAGTTGGAATAAAAGCTGGATGGGCAGTGAATGAGAAGGTTGCTTATGAAAATGGTATCGCTGCATCACTTTCAGGACTTAGGGCATTAGTTACAATGAAGCACGTAGGTTTAAATGTTGCAGCTGATTCCTTCGTGAGTTCCGCTTACACTGGTGTAATTGGCGGTCTTGTTGTAGTGGTTGCTGATGATCCTAGTATGTATTCATCTCAGAATGAACAGGATACTAGATTTTATGGCCAACTTGCGCACGTTCCAGTTATTGAACCTAGTAACGCTCAAGAGTGCAAAGATTTTGTAAAGGTTGCTTTTGACATTTCAGAAAAAGTTGAGTTGCCAGTCATATTAAGAACTACTACTCGTGTTAGTCATTCTCGTGGAGTTGTTAAACTTGGAAAAGTTATAAAGATGGATAGAAAACCATTGTTTAGTAAGAATCCTGGACGTTTCCAACTTTTACCTTCTATCGCTAAGAAGAATAAGATACTCCTTTTAGAACGTTTTAATAAATTGAACAATTTGATTGAGGAGGTCAAGTTAGAAAAAAGAATCGAAAGTGGTTCAAGATTAGGAATAATAACTGCTGGAGCTGCATATTCAAATGTTGTTGAGGCTGTAGACACTTTAGATTTATGGGATGCAGTGAGTATTCTAAAGTTAGCTTTCACTTATCCAATACCAAAAAAAGTTGTTAGTGATTTTATTAGATCTGTTAATGAAATATTAGTTGTTGAGGAGTTAGATCCAATAATTGAAAATAGCGTAAAAAGTATCATGGTAGATGAGAATTTGGTAAAACGAATACACGGAAAGGATTTAATTCCAGAGTTCTATGAGCTGAGCCCAAGACATGTAATAATTGCTCTTTCCAAATTAACTGGTGTTAAAGTTTCTAGGGATTATTCATTTTACGATAACATTAATAACGAGTTAACAAAATTTTTACCACCTAGACCTCCAGCTTTTTGTGCCGGTTGTCCGCACAGATCTACGTTGTACTCATTGCAAAGAGCATTAGCTATTATGCGAGTCAGTTACATTTACAGTAATGATATTGGATGTTATAGTTTATCTGTAAATCCACCGTTTGGATTTGGTGACGTTCTTTATTCTATGGGGGCTGGCGTTGGTGTTGGACAGGGATTAGCATTCTTACAAGATCAGTTTATCGTTGCAGCTGTAGGCGACTCTACATTTTATCATGCCGCCATACCTGCTTTAATTAATGCGGTTCATAATCGTACACCTTTGTTAATTCTTGTTATGGATAATGGTGTTACTGCTATGACAGGTCAACAGAGTCATCCGGGCACTGGCGTACTTCTCGGTACAGGAGGAATACCAATTGAGAATATAGTACAATCATTGGGCATTGAATATGTGAAAGTTATTAATTCTTTTAATATAAAGGATGGTATAGACATTATTAAGAATGCAATAAAATATGTTCTTGAAAATAAGAGACCTGCTGTTGTGATTTCACGTGGATTATGTGCTCTTGAGGAAATAAATCTTCATAGAGTCCGTGGAGAAAAAATGAAACTTTATACTGTTGATAATTTGAAGTGCACTGGATGTAAAGTCTGTACGGATTATTTCACATGTCCTGCTATTAGCCTTTCAGGGAACAAAGCATTCATAGATCCATTGTTATGCACTGGATGCGGTTCATGTGCTCAGATATGCCCATACAGAGCTATAATGGAGGTAAAATAGTATGAATAAAATTTTAACATTAATAATAACGGGTGTAGGTGGACAAGGTATATTAACATTATCAGAAATCATAGGGCGTGCACTAATGAAAAAGGGATTCAACGTGAAGAGTACAGAGATTCATGGATTGGCTCAAAGAGGAGGTTCTGTAATTTCGCACCTAAAAGCTGGTTTTACAGAATTTTCACCAATAGCAGATGATGGGAGTGCTGATGTTGTTATAGGTTTGGAGGCCCTAGAAACTTTAAGAACTGCAAGATATATGAATCCTAAGACAATAGTCCTTGTGAATGATAATATTATCAAACCTGTTCTTCCAAAGATAAACATTCCAGATAAAGAGGAAATATACGTTAGAATTAAAAAAATCACAAAGAATATAATAAAAATCGATGCTGATAGTATAGCTAGAAAGCTAAATGCTATTCAAGTAATTAATACTGTGATGCTGGGTGCATTAGCAGGTACAGAAGTACTTCCACTTTCGTCAAACGAATTGCTTAATGCCATCAAAGAACGGATAGCTCCGAAGTTCTATCTTGTAAACGAGCTAGCATTCAATGAAGGCTATGAAATTTCTAAACAAGTTATATCGGAAATCGGGTTGCACCTTAAAGAAAAGATCTCATAGAAATCTAAAATTAAATCTGTCATCCTCTCCACCTTAAAGGGAGTTCTTCTTTGCTTAGAGCGAAAAAGAGATGAGCTGGACCAGAATATAGGAGAAACAATACAAGAGCTCTACGGATCAGGGAAGATCAGTACTGCATTGTTATTAAAAGCCTCTTTCAGCGGTTTCAAAATAGATATTTAAATATTGGTGGGTATAGGAGAATATGATGTCCGAAAAGCTCTATACAATCAAGGAGGCAAAGAAGCTTCTTGGAGTCACCACCTGGACCGTTCAGCAATGGGATAAACAAGGTAAAATAAGGCGTGTTAGGACTGTTGGACAGATAGTATAATGGCTTAGGTTAAAATTCCGTAACTACATTAACTTAGTATTCCTAGCATGGTTTAACTATTAAAAATGAAACTTAAACGTTTCTGTATTAGCTAAACACATTCATGACTCAGAATTGTATTAGTTTTTGTAAGTTTTACATAATAAAAATTCTATACATAAAAAGATTCGCATGAACAATTAGCGCAATCTTTATTTATTTCTTTATAGTATAGTTAATGATGAAGACAGCTTTATGGTCTCCTTCAGAAGAACTAATAAAACAAGCTAACATAACAAAGTTCATTGAATTCGTAAACAAGAAATATGATCTAAAGATAAAATCTTATAATGAATTGTATAAATGGTCTATAGAAAATATACCAGATTTTTGGGCTGCAGTCTGGGATTTTGTTGGGATTAAGGCATCGCGTTCATATGATATTATAGTTGATGATTTGAGCAAGTTCCCTGGCGCTAAATGGTTTATAGGTGCTCGATTAAATTTTGCTGAAAATCTTTTAAGATATAGAGATGATCACTTAGCTTTTATATTTAAATCTGAAATCGGAAAATATAAACGAATCACATATTCTGAATTATATGATATAGTATCACGTTTAGTGAGATCTTTAAAAGAGATTGCACTCTCCCCTGGAGATCGTGTAGCTGCCTATATGCCTAATATACCAGAGACTTCAATAGCTATGTTAGCATCTACAAGTATAGGTGCTATATGGTCATCATGTGGTGTCGAATTAGGACCTAATGCGGTCTTAGATCGATTTACTCAAATAAACCCAAAAGTCTTGTTTACTGTTGATGGATATCCATACAAAGGAAAAATTTATGATTTATTGCCTAATGTTGAGAAAGTTGCTAAAGGAATTTCTTCGCTAGAAAAAATCATCATTATTCCATACATAAATGATAAGCCTGACATAAGTACCATTCCTAATGCTATTCTTTATAATAATTTTATCTCATCTACAAAAGAGGAAATTATTTTTGAACAATTACCTTTTGATCATCCGGTCTACATAATGTTTTCATCTGGTACAACCGGAAAACCGAAAAGTATGGTTCAAGGAGCTGGAGGTATCTTAATTAATCATCTGAAAGAACTCATCCTTCATACAGATTTGAAACGTGATGATAGAATTACTTACATAACAAGTCCTAGTTGGATGATGTGGAATTGGTTAATGAGTTCTCTGGCTGTTGGTGCTACTATAGTCCTATATGATGGTAATCCTAATTATCCTGATTGGACAACAATGTGGAGATTAATTCAAGAAGAGAGAATAACAATTTTTGGTTGCAGTGCCAGTTACATAAATTATCTTAGAAATGTTGGGGCACAACCTAAAAAGTTTTTTGATCTATCATCGTTAAGAGAGATCTCTCAAACTGGTTCTTCTCTTTCGGCAGAAGGATTTGAGTATGTTTACAGAGAAATTAAGGCGGATTTGCATTTTAATTCTATTTCTGGTGGTACAGATATTAATGGTTGTTTTGCTGCAGGTTCTCCAATACAACCAGTTTTTGCAGGTGAATTACAAGGTCCAGCTCTTGGAATGAAAATTAGAGCATATGACGAGAAAGGAATTCCAGTTTTTGATCAGCAAGGAGAACTTGTATGTGAAGCTCCAGCCCCCTCAATGCCTCTCTACTTTTGGAACGATCCTGATGGTAAAAAATACTGGGAATCGTATTTTAGTTATTATGCTCCGTATCGTAATGTATGGAGACACGGCGATTGGATTATAATTCATAGTGATACTGGTGGGATAACTTTCCTTGGACGTTCAGATTTTACTCTCAAACCTTCTGGTATACGCATCGGTCCTGCAGAGATTTACAGAGTATTGGAGAAATTTAAAGAAATTGCTGACAGTCTTGCTGTTGGACAGAAATGGAAAGGTGACGAACGTATTATATTATTTGTTAAATTGAATTATGGATATAGACTGACAGATGAACTAAAAGATAGGATAAGGAAAGCATTACGTGAAGAAGCCTCACCTAGACACGTCCCAGCCCTAATTATAGAAACCTCAGACATACCATATACATTTAATATGAAAAAGGTAGAAAGCGCAGTTTATAACATAATAAATGGTAAGCCTGTAACAAATAGAGATGCGCTTATAAACCCAGAATCCTTAGATTTTTATGAAAAAATAATTCCACAACTTCAGAAAGAAGAGTAAATAATTTTCTGGTCACTCATCTTGAAAGAAAAATAGGCGTAATCATGGAAGACTTGAGGGGAATACGTAAACACATGAACCATGGCAAGATGCTTAACCGAAGACTCCACTCACGGAACTTCAGAAGAATACAATCCTACATCGAATACAAAGCTAAACTTGAAGGTTTGACAATCGTGTACGTCAATCCTCGAGGAACTTCAAGCCTGTGCCCGGTGTGGTGGAGAATTAGCACTGAATGGGCAATAGACTATTAAAATGTAAATGCGGATACGAAAACGATAGAGATGTAATTGCGTGTATTAATCTGCTCAGGATGAGGGGAGCCCCGTGCCCCAGAAAGCCATCCATGAAACTTTGGCAGAGATGGAACAGATAGTTATAAAAAATTAACTATCCAACAACGGTTGGAGAATAGGAGCTAACTTAGCTAACGCTAAGAGTTTATTGTATACAACAGAATTTTAGAGAAAGCTGAAAGTTTCAGTAAAAAGTACGGGACTCCGTACGCACGATCTTTAGAAGAGATTAGTAGAAATGCAGATTTTATAATTACTATGCTTTCTGATGATACAGCAGTCTCCTCAGTAATAAATCAAATCCTTCCTTATTTAAAAGATAAAATTTTAGTGGATATGTCCACTATACCACCTTCGGTTAGTATTGAGCTTGCTAAAAAGGTTAACGAGAATGGCGGTATTATGTTTGATGCACTAGTTATTGGAACCTCTATAATGGTGGAACAGAAAAAGATCGCAATATTGGTGGGAGGACCAAGCGAATATTTTAATACTATTAAGGATGTTTTACAACATATTTCATCATCAATAATCTATATTGGTAGAAATGGAATGGGATTGTACGCTAAGCTTGTGAATAATTTGTTAATAGGTTCTTATATTGCTGCTATAGCAGAAGCTTATAATTTCGGAATAAAAGTGGTTCTTAATCCTAATATTACAGCAACAATATTAACTGAGCTTAGCAGCGCACGATCTCCCACATCTGAACTGAAGGTTTCTAAAGTATTATTCGCAGATTATTCCACGCAGTTCGCTACAAAGCACATGAAAAAAGATTTAGAAATAGTAGAGAGAGAAGCTCAGAGAATAAAAGCGATAACACCAATGTCAACTATTGCACTTCAGCTTTATAAAATGGCAGAGGGATTAGGATTATCAGAATCTGATTTTGTTTCGATCTTTGAAGTGTTTAAGAGACTGTCACCAACATAATTAAAAGATCATGTTTTTATAAATTTGTTATAAAGTTTTTTTGAAACAAAAATAGGAAGTATGTCAAAGAATAATAAATCATTTGTTTTATACCATGGTCCTTCACGCCAGATACTAATTTTACACACAATTTTACCTTCAGCTTTTTTTACGAGGCTTTCCAATGCTTTTATGGTTCCTCCGGTGGATACTACATCATCAAAGATACATACTTTATGATCTTTAATAAGATTTATATCATCCAAGTTTAATACTAGCATTTGTTCTTCCTTTGTTGTTATAGATCTAACTTGTTCAATTATGTGCTCTTTCATGTATCCTTTGACACTTTTTCTAGCGACAACAAATCGTTTATGATTAAGGTTTTTTGAAATCTCATACGTCAATGCAATTGATTTTGCTTCTGGTGTTATTATTATGTCTGGGTTTAATGGTTTTATTGTTTCCGCTATTTCCTGGGCGGCTCTGCTGATAAATTCAGTATCTTCCAGTACAAGCTCAGCATCAGATGCTATCCAAATATCATCATCAACAGGTACTATAGGAAGCTTTCTTATGAGGTTAAATAATCCTATTGTATAATATTTTTGTCCCTTATAGATGCAAACTTCGTTCATCTAAATCACCTTTAAAATATAATAAGCTATGGATAAGCTTAGAATTATTAGCGAAAATGTAATCAAGATATAATCTAATAGTTTAAGCTTGTACGTTATCTTATGTTGTTTTTTTCTAAGTGAGAATGCCCTAAGTTCCATTGCAAATACCAACTTTTCTGCAGTTTCTATACTCCGAACTAACAATGGAATTAGAACATATGTGTAATTTTTTATTCTTTTTAATAAAAATCCGCTATCTAATTCTAATCCTCTTGATGTTTGTGCTTCCTTTATAGTATTGTATTCCTCTGATATAGTGTCCACATATCTTAGCGCAAGTCCTAATGTAAATGCAATCGTATAAGGAAAGTTAAGAGCTTCTAATGCTTTAATTAACTCTTCAGGTCTTATTGTTAAGAGAAAGGATAATGAAATGGAAAAAAGTGTAAGAAGGCGAACCGTCATGAGTATGCCTATATTTACGCCGGAGTTTTCCGTATCGTTTATGTGAAATAGTGACCAGTTATGAAACAGTGACCACATAATAAATGCAATCAACAATACCGGTATGAATTTTACCAGGGACTTCAAAAAACGTTTCTCATTTTTGTTAAACAAGGTTATTATAAATGCTATGATGATCAACGTCAAAAAGTAATAGAAGCCTGTTACTATAAAAACCAGCGCAAACAACACAACAAATAATATAACCTTTGTTCTCGGGTCTAAACTTATCATAGAATATCACCCAGAAGCTTGTTTTTTTATCGTTAATCCAATCTCGTAAGTATTTATGGGTTTTAATCCAATTTGTTTTATTAACGTATCGTTAGAAAGTATTACATCAGGTGTATTATCAGCTATGATCGCGCCGTTATTAATTATGATGATTCTATTGCATAGATGCAATGCTAAGTCAGTATCATGGGTGACGATTATGACAGCTTTACCTTGCTTATATGACTGTTCTATTACTGTTTTTAATGGTGTTAATGAATTTGCATCATGAACTGTCACTGGCTCATCAAGAATAAGTATATCTGGATTTAATGCTAATGCAGATACTATATGGAGTTTAATTTTTTCACTCATGCTTAGCTCATAGGGAGGATCACGTCTTCTTTCATACAGATTAAAGAGTTTTAAAGCATTTTCTGCGTATGTTAAAGGGAGTTTTAGATTTTTACATCCGAAAGTGACCTCATCCCATACTGTCTCAAACGTTATATATTTTTCAGGATTTTGAAAAACAAGAGAAACATGATTAACTAATTTAGGCGCGTTATATTTTTTAGTATCTTTTCCAACCACAGTAACACATCCTTTAGTAGGTTTTAGAAGGCCACTCATGAGTTTTATTAATGTAGTTTTTCCAGAACCGTTGGGACCCATTATAGCTATTATATCATACTTATTTACACTTAATGTTAAATCTTTGAGTATAAAATCTCCATTAGGATATCTAAACCACACCTTATCTAGCTTTACTAATTCTTCATTTTTTCTTACTTTATGCATTTCTGACATACTAGATGTCTTCACTTTTTCATTACTCATTATATTATTATTTAATAAGACGACTTTGTCAACAGCATTGTCTAATCCTTCGATATGCTTGGTGAGTATTATAAAACTAGTACCCTGTTTCTTAAGATCAATAATAATCTTTTCTAAATTTTTGGTCCCGATCCAATCAAGATTTAATAAAGGATCATCCATGATGATTATATCAGGTCTCATAACGAGTATAGATGCCATCACTAACTTTTGTTTTAAACCACTTGAAAGTTGTGATACGTAAGTTCTTTTATACTTTTCTAACCCTAATGATTTCAAGACCCAGTTTATTCGTTTTTCAATTTCGTTTTCATCGAATCCAAGATTCTCAAGACCAAATCTAACATCTTCTTCAACTGTTAAACCAAAAATTTGCATATCATAATTTTGCATAATAAAACCAATTTTACTAGCCAATTCACTGGGTTTCTTCCCTAAAATATTTTCATTACGAAAAAGAATCTCTCCACTAATTGTTCCTCTAATCTTGTGGGGTATTATTCCTGATAAACAATACGCCAATGTTGATTTTCCAGTTCCAGCTGATCCTATTATTGCTAATGCTTCTCTATCTTTTAAAGAAAAAGATATATTATTTAGAACTTGTTTTCTATCATAACTACAACGTAAATTTTTAACAACAAGTTTATTTAAAGTCTCCATCGTATTAAACCTCTTCTTATTAAAGTAGGAACAATGATTCTCACTACTACTGGTGTTCCAATAAGAATTGGTGGTAAATCACTAATTGCTAACAAAATCACTGCAGTACCAAAAGGAGCAACACCAACCCAATCAAATCCTATTGCAACGATTGGAACCATAATCAAACCGGAAACAAACGATAACACACTTATCTTAATAAGACCTTTTCTATTTAGTGAGTCCTCTGGTTTAGTTAGAAGACCTGGTAATAATCCGGTTATGCCAACTCCGATAAGATCAAATATTGGTGTTGCAGGATTAAAATAACCTCCGAGCAATGCCCAAAGAGTATTACCTATTGCTCCTGAGAGAAAACCTATTAATGGTCCAAATAATATGCCAAACACACATGGTAAAAATGCAAGAACCCTCCACTGTATAGCGCCAGGTATCAAAGGTATTGGAGCAGTAAACAGAAAACCAACTGCTGTGACAGCTGATGTTACTGCAATATACGCTATTGCAGTAAAAGTGTCAGGTTTTGATAATTGGGTAACACTTTTATCCACAGTTATCACCAAATAATATCTATGTTACAACTGTATTTAAATTTTGATCTACATAACTTTATAAAATTAACATAGTTATTTAAATTTCTTAATAAATTTGAATCCATAAATTTTTGATTATTATGTGTGTTGCATAACTTTTAGGGTCTCTTTAACGTTAAATATTTTAACTCCCATATCCATTATTCTATATGAAGAAGTCTAAAGCCGGGGTGGTCGAGTGGTGAGGCGGCGGGCTGCAGACCCGCTATACGCGGGTTCGAATCCCGCCCCCGGCTCCATTATTATTCATAGTTTTAGTATTGAACAGGAATATTTATATAAGCCATAATTATATATTTATAGCATCCGATATATTAGAATCCGGGATAAACCTTTAATACCAGTCTGTGATAATTGATGCTGATGTCTATGCCAGTTAAAAAGATCATATTTACAGAAAAGGCGCCTAAACCAATTGGTCCATATTCACAAGGAGTGTTCGCGTCATCTTTTCTTTTTATATCTGGACAAATACCAATCGATCCTGTTACTGGTCAACTCGTTGAGGGTGATTTTGCTACTAAGGTGCGCAGGGTTTTAGATAATCTAAAAAATATTGTAGAGGCTGCTGGAGGAAATTTAAGAAATATTGTTAAAGTTAATGTGTATCTTAAAGATATGAACAAGTTTGGCGAGTTTAATTCTATATATTCTGAATATTTTCTAGATAGTCCTCCTGCACGAAGCGTTGTGGAGGTAAGTAATTTGCCTAGAGGTGTAGATTTAGAGGTGGAAGCTATAGCGTTTATACCATAAATTATGTTATAATATCTGTTATCCTATTCTCTTGTATTGCTTTTTTGATTTCTATAGCTATTCTCCGACCCATGCTTATTGGCTCGTTGTATAGTAACCATGTGTAAGGTGAACCGTGCGTATAAAGGTTTGTGCCTGCAACTATTCTGGCTGAGAATTCAAACACATAAAAATTTCCATCTTTATCATAAGTTCCTTCGATACAAAATGGGCCTATGAGTCCTGGTGGTATAAGTTTTTTAGATGTTTCAACGAGGTTATCACCTATTTCAAATATTTCCTCTAGTAATGATTCCCTGAGCACAATCGGGACGTTTCCTATAACTAAATATGAGGTTTCTGGTTTTAATAATAGCTGTATATCAGCTGGAAGTCTTCCTAGTCCATCAACATTTGTCTCATATCTTTTGTCGATGCTTATTAGCTCAAGTTCATTGGTTAATGGTGAATTGAAGAAATGAATATATGCTGTTGTACCTATAATATATTCTTGGATGAACACATCCTCTATTTTTAATCCCATGTTATGAATTTTTATTTTGACGTCATCTGGATTTGATGTTAGAAAGTATCCCTTGCCACCTTTAGCTCCTGGAAGTTTAACTATTGTTAGTTTATTAATTTCGTCAAGTGTTTTATACGTTTTTGGTGTTCTTATATGGGCCTCATTTAATAGCCTATCCTTAAGCACCCTGTCTGATTCCCATCTGAAGATATATTTGTTACCAAATATTGGAACTTTAAAATTTTTTTCAATAGTTTCTAGATTGATATATTCAATTAAAGAACCATGAGGTATTAGTATAGAGTTTAGATTAAGGAGTTTTTCTTGTATTTCTTTTGATGAAATTTCTGAAAAATCTTCTACAATTATTAATTCATCTATTAATTTTCGAAATCTACTATAAAGCTTTAATCTCTTTTTTAGACTTATTAAAACTGTTTTAAATCCTTCGTCTTTGGCTCCCTTGAGTATTTGTAAAGCAGAGTGTGAGCCTAGCGTTGCAATTGTTATATTTGATTTATTCATTCGTGTCACCACGTTTATGTTATAATATCCGTGATTTTATTTAGGTTTATAGCTTTTTTGATCTCCATAGCTATTCTCCGACCAGTTCCAACGATGAATCCATGCTTGAACTTGCTATATGGTGATGTTGTGATTAGTACAGGGCTGCCTGGCACTCTAGGTGATATATCAAATATCACTATATCTAGATCGACAGTAACAACCCCTTGAAGCGCGAAGGGTCCTATAATACCTGGTGGATACTCTTTTTTAGTTGTCTGAACGAATCTTAGACCTATATCAAACACTTTTTCTAGAAGCGATTCCCTTATTGTTGCTGGTATATGTCCTACTTCTATGTTTTGGAGTGGTATATCAATATCTAATTGTTGCTTTGCTGGTAAATTCACGAAGTCATAAAGATTTGTTTGTAGTCTCCTATCAATACCTAAAAATTCTAATTCGTCATCTATTAAAGAATAAAAGTAATTAAAGTTAAAGTATGTACCGAGTACAAATTCTTCTATAACAGCGTTTTTTAAGTCTTCCTTTGTTATAATTTTTTTCTCTATCCTATCTCTGACTTTTTTCCAGTAATCCTCTAGATTAGTCGCTGTAAAAAATGCTCTCTCTGTTTTTCTTTTAGCCTCCTGAACTTTGACTATTACAAGCCGGTCAATCTCATCTGGAGATTTAAATCTTTTGGGTTGTTTTATACCAGCTTTTTCAAGAAGGTAATATTGGTTTTTTGGTGCCCATCTTTCTTCAGTTTTTAACATATCCCTGTTACCGAATATTGGTATCATAAACTTATTTTCAATATCATCATATGGAATATACGTTGTGAATGCACGGTTGGGTATAAATATTGTGTTTAATCTCCTTAGTTTTTCTTGAACTTCTTCATTAATTATTTCCGAGAATTTATCAAGGATTATTATTTCGTCATACAGTCTCTTAAACATTAGGTATGGTTTTTCTCTTCCTCTCTGGCACACCACTATAGTCTTTAAATCCTCATCTTTGGCACCATCCATGATATCCAGTGCAGAATGGCTTCCTATTGTACCTATATGAATATTGTTTGTATCATATTTTTTAACAAGTTCAATAATCTTGGTTCTTATCATATTTCTCACTAAATAGTAGGTTTTAAAAGCAATTATAAATATTATGATGCAATTTATAAGAAGTTTGATCCTATATATAATTCCATGTTTTAAAGTGACTCCATCCTTTTTTTTCAATTTTATAGTATTTTTTTCCTATCTTAGCTGTAACTTTTTTTTCATGTGTTATTTTTCCTATTTCTATGAGTGTGCCACCTATGTTTTTTATATTAGTTACTGCATCATTCCATTTATTTGGAGGAATTGTGACTAATAACTCGTACTCTTCTCCTCCATTATAGAATATTAGGTCTATCGGATCTAATTTATTATCCTTTGCAAATTTTTTAATTAAAGGATGTAATGGTACGTTAGTTATTTTAATGCCTACATTACTCATTTCAGCTATTGTGTGTAAGGAAAAAGCTAAGCCATCACTAACGTCCATGCTTGCTGAGACTAATCCTTTTAATGCTAATCCTTCCATTAATCTAGCATTAGGATAGTAAACTGATCGTAATGCTTCCTTTGCTGTACTCTTCATGACTTTCATGTTCTTTTCTAAGAGTATTTTATAGGCTATACTAGTAAGACCAAATAACCCAGTAACTGCTACTATATCGCCTGGTTTTGCATTACTTCTTTTGGGTGGTTCAAAATCTGTTATTCCGTAAACAAAAACTGCTATGAAAAGCTCTGAAGATTCACTTGTGTCACCGCCTAATATATAAGAGTTATATTTTCTTGATGCTTCTTCAATACCTTTAAATAACATTGCTAGATCACGTTTTTTATATGTTTTCGGAAGCCCAAGTGAAATTAAAATACCTTCTGGTTTTACAGATTTTGATGCTAAATCAGATATGTTCATTACTATAGATTTTCGTCCAATCTGGTATGGAGTCATTCCTGGCAAAACGTCACAACTTTCAACTAAAACATCAGTATGAAACACCAGAAATTTATTATTAATTCGTAGCGCAACAACATCATCATTATGACCCATTAATTCTTTAGGGTGTTTAGAGAAAATGCTCCATGCATACTCTATTATGCCTCGCTCACCCAACGATGCTACTATATCTCTCATACTAATCTAATAAATCACATAATCAAATTAATTTTTATGTTATTATTTTTATGGTTGAACTGTGTAGTAAATTCTTCTATTAGTCTTACCTTTGTTTTCTAACTTAAGCACTACTATATTACCAATCTCATTAAGATATGAAACATGAGGGCCCCCATCGGCTTGTTTATCAATTCCCTCAATTTCTACTATACGTAATTCCTCAATATCTGGTGGATGAGCTTCGGCAAGTTTAACTAGATCAGGTATTTTTAGTGCGTCATCTCTTTTCATGAAGTATATTTTAACTTTAATATCACTTTTTATCAATTGATTAGCTTTTTCAACAAGTTTCATGATCAATTCTCTATCAAACGTTTCTACACTGAAATCTATTCTTGATTTGTCTACATCTAATTGATTCCCCGTTATTAAAGCATGTAAGTCATTATAAAATACTGCACTGAGTAAATGTGCTGCTGTATGCATCCTCATTAACTTGTACCTCCTATTCCAATCTACTACACCGTGAACCTTATCACTAATTTTTAATCCTGGTTTATTAATTATATGAAATACTCTGTTATTCTCCTTTACAACATCTATAACCTGATAAATCGTATTCTGTGATATCAAGATTCCAGTATCATGTTGTACACCACCACTTGTAGGAAAGAACGCAGTTTGATCCAATTCTATTGAGTTATTATTAACATAGGTTACTGTCGCATCAAACTCTTTTATATAACTATCATACATATAAAGTAATTTACTACTCATTTTGCGTCTAATAACATTAAATTTTACATGCTTTATAAATTTAACAAACTTATTTACCGTTTCTCTGGAACAAATTTTAATGAAATAATTATGATAAACGGATTTAAATTTTGGAAGAATTAATAATATTGTGTTGTGACATGAACGATTTGAAGGGTCGTGTAGCAATAGTTACTGGAAGCGGTAGGGGGATTGGAAGAAGCATTGCCATTTTATTAGCAAAGATGGGAGCCAAGGTTGTTGTGAATGTGAAGAAAGGTATTAACGAAGCTGATGAGACATTAGAGAACATAAGAAGTGCAGGAGGAGACGGGATTATCATTCAAGCCGATGTATCGGCAGATTCTGGTGCTAGGAAATTAATTGGTGAAACTGTAAAAGCTTTTGGAACGGTAGATATACTAATCAATAATGCTGGTGTTGGCATAGCAAGAGCTCTTCATGATATTGATGAAAAATTATGGGATAAACAAATTAATACTAATTTAAAATCTGCGTTCTTATGTTCGAAATACGCATCTGAGATTATGATTAAAAAAGGTTGGGGGCGCATAATAAACATCTCTTCCATAGCAGGTATAATAGGAATGGCTCTTCTAATACCTTATAGCGCTGCAAAAGCTGGATTAATAGGTTTAACAAGAGCACTTGCTGCTGAATTATCACCCTATGGTATTACTGTGAATGTAGTAGCAGCCGGATTAGTAAAAACTAAAATGGGATTAAGCCTGATTGAATTACTTGCAGGAAAGGATGATGTGGAAAAGATTGCTGATAACTGGGCATTACAACATACTCTAACTAAAAAGATGCTAAACCCAGATGAGGTTGCAGAACTAGTCGTATTTTTAGCATCTGAAAAAGCTAAAAATATAACAGGACAGATATTCGTAATAGACTCAGGTCAAACAATTAACGAATCCAGAAATTACATGTTCCTATAAATAATCCATTTTTAACAATAAATATCTATCATGACACTTTCTGTGATTAAGATCAGAACATTCACGCTTCTAAGATTCTCATCAGTTAAAATGGTTAAAGCAGGGCGTTATTACCGAAAGAGATGCCGTGGTCAGCAGTTTTGGAATAGATAGGTTTAAATATTTGTTTAACTCTATTAACTCTTTGATGAAAGAAGAACTGCTTAGACCAAAGGATGTCGCAAAGATATTCAACATCTCAGTTAAAACTCTTTGGAAGTGGCAGAAGAAAGGCATTATTAGGGCAGTTAAACTCCCAACTGGCAAGCTCCGCTATCCCAAGAGCGAAGTTGAGAGGCTATGGAAGCAGTTAAGAGCTACGGGATCCCAGTAGAAGCTCCGAAGGATTTAATCGAGGAATACTTCAAAGTTAAGCAGAAGGCTTTAGACGCAATCTTCTCGCACGTTAAAATTTCCAAGAAGGCTCACCTTAACTTGAAAGCTGAGGATAGGAAAAGGCTTAGGGATGAATTGCTACGGGAGTGGAGATACTCCAAACACTACGTTGATTCAGCAATGAACTCCGTTATCGGATTGGTTAAGGGCTGGATAACGCTCTACAATAGGGGGAAAGCGAAGGAGCCTCCTAAGATAACTAAGAGGACAGTATATATTAAGGGCACGCTCTTCAGCTTCAGAAACGGCATGCTGAGGGTAAGCATAGAGCCTAATAAGCGGTATCTTGGGGTCGACTTGAGTAAGTGTTCGTGGATTCCAAAAGACTTTGATAAAGTCGGTGGACTACTTATGACTGAAAGTGAGCTTATAGTAACGGTTAAGAAGAGGGTTGAGCCAAAGGCAGAAAAATGGGCTTCCTTCGATGTTAACTTAACGAATGTGACGGCGTTCATAGGTGGTGAGGTTAAGCGCTATGACTTAAGAGAGCTCTACCACATTCATAGAGTTTATGAGGTTAAAAGACAGAGGATACAAAAGTTATCTAAGATTAAGCCCAATACATCAAAGAGACTATTAGAGAAATACTCTAAGCGTGAGAAGAATAGAGCCAAGGACTTCATGCACAAACTAACAACGCAGGTTGCGAGGGAGCTCAAGGAGAAGGACTGCGGAGCAATACTTGAAAACCTGAAAGGTGTAAAGAGGCGAATCCTCAACAAGTCTAAAGACATGAACAGAAAGCTCTCAAAGTGGAATGCGAGGATGTTCCAACTCATGCTTGAATATAAGCTGAAGTGGCTTAACCTACCAGTAAAATACGTTAACCCAGCTAACTCATCTAAAACCTGCCCAGCCTGCTCTGGAAGCATGGCTTCCTATCTGGGCAGGATAATGAGATGCGAAGAATGCGGGTTAACGATGGATAGGGATGTTGTAGCGGTGTTGAACCTTCAGATGCGGGGAATTGGGTTCTCCCAAAGAGCCCTCAACGAATTAATCGAGAGGGAAGGGTTAAGTAGGAATAAAAGCAACAATTCACTATGCATTCCTACTTAATCCAGAACCCTCCTGAAACTGGAAGAGTAGAGATGTAGAAGTTCCTAAAATATTTTAAGAAAAATTTAACAAAAAAGCCTAGAACTTCAGTCTAGGGTGTATTATTAAGCTCAAATTAGGTATATCTAAGGAATATTACAGCAAGTCATTCAAGGGATCTGAAGAGGTTTCACATCAAAGATGGTGTGATTAACACATTCAAGCAGAGCAGGAAAATCAAGAATTCCTCAACTTTAGGGAGGTGTCAATAGAAACTCTTTTTCGACATGAATTGTGATTCAACAAACATTTTTAAGTTAAGATAATTCACATGAAAAGTTTTTTATACGAAGTCTTAAAACTTAAATCTATCCATTTCTTCATCTTAATAGGAACAATGATTATTAGAGATCCCCGGATGCAGGTTGCTTTTGTATCATTGTTAGCTACATTATTTCTTGTTAGTATTAAGGTTTTAGCTTATTTATTTACGGGAAGTTTAAGTATTCTCGCTGAATCTCTTCATTCATCGTTGGACTTACTATCAACGGTCATTACACTTTATGCTGTAAGTATTGCTTCTAAGCCACCTGATATTGAGCATATGTATGGTCATGGAAAAGCTGAGAATCTTGGTGGATTGGCTGAGGCTTTGTTATTAATCATTACAAGTTTTTGGGTGATTTATGAGGGATTTCAAAGAATTTTCAGCGGTGCTGCTGTTGAGTTTTCTGGGGTTGCCGCATTGGTTATGGTTATTTCTCTTATTATAGATTATTCTAGATCAAAAACCTTATATAATGTTGCTAAAAAATATGAAAGTCAAGCTCTTGAAGCTGATGCATTACATTATTTTAGTGATTTATTTAGCTCAGGAACTGTACTTATAATTATTTTGTATGCTATACTTATGCATCCTGACGAGAGAAGCTTAGTGTTTTTGGATTCTGCTACTGCAATATTAATATCTGTTTATTTTTCTCGCGCAAGTTATACATTAAGTAAACGAGCAATCGATGAGTTGATGGATAGGAGTCCTAAAGAGTTAATAGAAAATATTAAAGGTATTATTAATGAACAGGATGTTAAGATAAAAAATCTAAGAGCGCGCAAATCTGGGAGTAGAGTTTTTATTGATATGGTTATCATAACACCTCCTGATTTAGATATTGAGGCTGCTCACACTATTACTGAGAAAATAGAAAAGACAATAAAAAGCAAATACAATAAATTAAATATTGATATAATAATACATGTAGAACCGTGGACAGAAGAAACGATAATTAATAAACAATTAAAGAAAAAAATTATAGAACACACACGAAGTATTAGCGGAGTTTTAAATGTTAACGATGTAAATGTAAGCTATTACAATAATAAATTTGATGTGAGATTACATATAGAAATGGACCCTAACTTGAATATAAGCGAATCTCATAAGATAGCTACAAAAGTAGAAGAATCAATAAAGCATAACATTGATAATATTAGAAATGTTATAGTCCACGTTGAACCGTACTATAAAATACATAAAAAAGAGCCTCACAATATACTTTATGAGGTCTTTTACAGCCATCCAGAAATATCATCTAAAATTAAATTAAAATCCGCCACATACTCTGTAGTTGGCTCGAAACGCTTTATGGACATTACATGCGTAATCAATAAAAACATTAGTGTTGAGGAGGCTCATGACTTGGTCACTAGATTAGAAAATTATTTTATTGATGCCATTGGTAATAATATAAAAGTCACAATTCATATTGAACCAGAGAGTGAAAAATAACCTTTTAAATTGTTCCAAGATCTTAATCTCTTTAGAGCATGTTCTCAAGCGAAATTTTATCTCCTTTTTATTAATGTTCTTTGTTAGTATGAGAATTTAAAATAATAAAGCGCCGGGGGCGGGATTCGAACCCGCGAGTCCGTTAAACGGACACAGGCTCTCCAGGCCTGCGCCCTACCAGCTGCCCGCACGATGCTTTGCTCTAGGCGACCCCGGCATGCTTAAAAAGTCTTAACTGGATTATAAAATTTATTTCTAAAAAAGTTTGATGTTACTTTTCAGATAGTTCTTCTTTTGCATATTTTCCGAAATACTTTAAGAATGCTATTATGACTCCGAGACCTTGTTGAACATCAGGATCTCTAAGTGCTTTCATTAAACCTAAAACTCCTTTGACTGGCTGTGCATTTTTAATTGTCTCTTCAAGCTCGCTCGGATGATCTGTTAATGTTGAAAATATTTTTTCTATTGCTGGGGATTTTACTTTCGATAATAATTCTAAAGCTGTAGAAAGTGCTTCAGCTCCGCCTGCTATCATTTCATCAGTTAGTAAGTTTCTGAGTTGTGCAGTAAGGCAAAGTAAGTTAAATATTACATCTAGTGAACCTGTTCTTTTTAATTCCTCCAGTTTTGATATAGTATATTGTATTGTTGGTAAACTGTTAATGAGGTTTGTCACGGCTTCTATGTTCTCTTGTTTTGATAGAATCTCTGCTAGTTTTTCTATATCATTATGTTCAGGTTGAGATGCCATGGTCTTACCACCCCATGCCTGGTAATATAGATTTAACAGTTAAACTCCAATAAAGCTTGTTATATGCTAACTTTGTCCAATAACATGCAAATGATGGAGGGGGTGGGTTAGGCATTGTATTATAATCAAATACCAGTAGAGTTCCTTCACCAATTCCGGTTACCATAAAGCATATAGTTTTTCCATCATATACTTTATTAGGTTCTATACCTTGTAGATCATCTACTATTCTAGCGGCAACAGTTGATGCCTCAAAATCAGCTACAGATCCAGCTTTGGAAGTTGGAATATTTGTTGCATCACCTATTGCATATGCGTCATCGTAACCTTTTATGTTAAGTGTGTATTTATCAGTCTGTATCCATCCCTCATCATCACCAATTCCGGATTTCTCTATTACTTCAGAACCTTTATGAGGTGGCACAACTATTGCAAGATCATATTTCAATGTTTCTCCTTCCATGGATTTTATTTCTTTTTTCTCTGGGTCTATTGATTCTACGTTAAACATTAATGAAGTTTTTACTCCTCTAGATTCTAACAATTCACCCGCTGTTTCGGCAACATTCTGTATTGTGAATACTCTTGGTAATGGATACGCATAAGTAATGCTAACTTTATCTCTTATTCCAAGTTTTCTAAAGTAGCTATCTATCATAAAAGTCATTTCTAATGGTGCTGGAGGACATTTATAAGGTAATCCGCCTATTGTCACTACTATATTTCCATTTTTAAATTTAGATATTTTATCTCTAAGTTTTAATGCTGCTTCTAGAGAATAGAAGTGATCAGTTTCTTTAATGCCAGGTACCGATTCTAAGTCTAGACGCGCTCCTGTTGATATTACTAAGTAATCATAATTTAATTGTTTGCCTGACACTGTGAAGACTGATCTATTATTTAAATCGATTTTACTTATTTCATCCTTAATAAAGTTTACGTTAGGTGTTAGAACACTTTTTACTGGTTTCATAATCTCTTTAGGTGTCATCAGACTTAGTGCGATGAAAAGAAAACCTGGTTGATAATAATGAACATCAGCTTTATCTATGACAGTAATTTTTATCCTATTGTTTCGAATATCATCTGAAAGCCTATATGCCAAATTGTTCGCAACTATGGATCCCCCAACTCCAGCTCCTAGTACCAGAATATTTTTCATTATCACTCATAGTAGAGATATAAATGTAGTAATAAATATTTATCTATTGGTATAAATCTATCAAATACATGTGCTACACATACTAGCATATCTAATATATATTAAATTATTACTATTATATTCGATCTCGCATTGCGTGCTCAATAGATTTTCTAAAAATAATAAATTTTTACACTCTGATAATAAAGTAGTTAGCTAAAATAGAGGTTTATAGGTTATAAAATAATCAGTTAGAATAACATTATTAAGTAATTAATCGGACTTCCATGATGGATATTTTCCTGCTTCCATAAAAATTCTAAGAGGTTTTGCTACTAATCCTGATTCCATTTCAACTATTTCTTTTGCTGAATATAGTGCTTTTGCTATGGCTACTAATTCTCCTTTTTTTGTATATAATGCTGTTACACTATCACGATTTATTTTACTACTGATTGTTAGAATTCCTGGTGCTGCTAAGCTTGCACCATGCGCTATCGCATCTACTGCACTGTCTCTAATTATTATTGGTGGAAAGTTAGTTACTATTTCTTCCATTGGCCTCACAACTCTTCTAAGCTCGTCTTCATATTTCTGCTCTTTCCAAAGCGTGTAAGCTCCTAATACTTCATGGAGTGTAACCAATCTTTCATCGTTTTCATTAAAATGTCCTACTCCTGTTCTCCTTAATTCATCCATGTGGGCACCAACTCCCAGTATTTCTCCTATATCATAGCATAGTTTTCTCATGTATGTTCCTGCCTCACATTTGACTCTCAAGAGTACATTCCTCTCTTTTATTTCTAATATGTCGATAGAATATATGGTCCTAGTGCGGAGGATCCTTTTTACTGACGATCTGACTGGCGGACGTTGATAAATTTTTCCTTTGAATAGGTTGATGACTTTCCTGATCTCATTCTCATCTACATCACCATGGAGTCTTGCAAGACATACATACTCTTTACCACTATTTGATAATACTTTAACTAGTTTTGTGCCTTTTCCAAGACCTATAGGAAGTATACCGGACACTTTGGGGTTTCCCCGCTTTTTCCTGCTCTAGGGTTCCCCCGTGTCCGGCTTTAATGTTCATTATCTTTTTTATCCATGCTACTACTTCATGACTTGAGGGACCCCTTGGTTTGTCTAAAAGTATGAAACCTTTTAATAAATATTCTTCGATAGGGCGTTCATATGGCGATATTCCAAATCCTCTATCAGGTTCTTTTGCTTTTACAATATCTGCTTCACTGAGAATTCTTTCGATGTATTTCATCATTAACCAACCTTAATAGGAGTTTTCATTTCATCAATTAATTTTGCCGATTCTAATGCTTTTAGTACTTCTTCATCAGTAGCTCTTCTTTTTATATCTATTTTCAATTGCGTAACTTCTAAATGTTTTACGTTAGCTTTTCTTCTCCTTACACCTGTAAGACTTTTTGGACCAGTAATGTAAACAAAGTTTTCATCTATTATATCTATTACTACGCACTTTCGACCAGCCTCTCTTCCTCTATTTTTTACACAGATTGATCCTACATTTATTATAGGCATTTTTCTCACCTAACTTAAATCAACAACTTAATCATGTTTATAAATTTACCCTCAATAAAATCAATTTTACTTATGTAATATAGTTAAACCACACTAAAATGATCTGAGATTTGGCATGCTCCACTACTGAAATGGGGGTTCTCTGTTGCTCTGCTTGAGGTTTCATCGTACTGAGTTCTGGGATTTGCACAACCAGCCCTCTGCATGGATATATAACCCATAGTCTGCTTGGGAGTGGCTCGTTGAAAAACTATATAGTTCTGATAACGTATTTAAGCTTTCCAACAATTCATCCCACGGTTAAAACAGTAAGCCTTCCTGTCGAATTTTATGTAAAATTCTAAATAAAAACTATGCTCTTATTTTGTTTAGATTTTTTATAGCACTTATCAATGTTGATGCTATGAATTCTTCATTCCATAGTGCGGTATTTATCATTAGATCGAAGATAGATAGATCATTTATATCAATGTTATAGAACATCTTAAAACGTTTTGCATTTATTTCTTCTCGATGTTTTACTATTTTTTTCGCATCTTCTATGCTTATATTATCCCTTTTACTAATTCTTGCGATCCTAATCTCTAATGGTGCCGTAACGTATATTTTAATATCAGCGATGTCTTTTAGTAACCATGCACCCAAGTGAGAATCTATAACAATGTTTCCTTTCTTTGCTTCACTAATTACTGTCTCATCAACTCTTTTATCAATGTCAAAATTTGACATAGCAATCTGATGCAATTCTGCGAATGTTACGCTCATTTCTTTAGCGATTTGTCTGAAGATTGCTCCTGCAGAAAAATATTTTAAGTTAAATTTATAAGCTATAGTTTGTGCATAGGTTGATTTTCCCGAACCTGGAGGCCCGCTAACTGCAATAACTAATGGCTGCATCGTTAAGACCTCAGTAAGATGCTCTTACTTTGGCAGAAATCAGATTACTTAAACACGTTGAGCAAATATATCCGCCATAAGGTCTGCTAGGCCTTTTCTCGCTTAAGGCCATTTTTCTAGCTTTTAAACTGACATGTGTTCCGTGTAAAGGTTTATTACAAATTATACATCGAGCTTTCTCAGTGTTTCTTGGTCTAACGTGTAGTGAAGTTTTTCCACTTGGAGTTCTTACTTTAACCTTTGCTCTTGAATGTGTTCTTAACGCTGGCCTGGGCAAGGTGTTTCACCTATGGTGGTTGTAAACCAAGTAACTTATAAATGATTGCTCCTATTCCAAATGCACAGATCATGTACCACCAATAGAACGGAAGAACTGCGTTAAGAAGCGGGAAGTATACCATTGGTTCAACGCCAAATATATTTGAAAATATTATCCATATTATCCAGAAGATTGGTAACATGATGATCATGTTCATCATGGAATATTTAAATACTTTGGCTTGTAATTCATTTAATCGTTCCATTTTCTTTTTTGGGATTAATTTAGGATCCCTAACTTTTCTTAATTCTTCTTGTATCTCTCTATTGAGAGACATGATTTCTCTTTGAAGCAGTTTGTATTTATTTATGTCCCCTACGACCATTCTGGTTATCGAGTATGATATCAATGGTATTAATGTAGCAAGTAAAAGCACTATTATTGATGCTAATGGTGGGTGCGCCCATATTCCTAAGATGCCTTTAATATAATCAGAAACGCTTTCAAGTATTAAAGGATACATAAAGATCACCTTAATCCTAATATTCTAGCCACTGCGGGATATTCTTCCTCTAATCTTTGTGCTGCTAGTATTTGATAGAACTGGTTTATAATACCTACTGCAAGTAATATTCCCATTCCAGTACCTAAGGCTCCGAGTATATCAGCGAAAGCTGCTAATAATCCTACTATGAGACCGCTGAACCATGTGAGGGTTGGTATATAGCGGTTTAACATGCTTTCAATAACTTGTACACTTGATCTGAACCCTGGTATTTGTATTCCAGAACGAACTAGGTTTTCGGCTTGACTGTGCGCATCCATACCAGATGTATTTACCCATGCTATTGCAAATATTATAGATAATAATGCCAATATAACAACATATCCAACAGCATGCAACGGATCTGATACAGCGTTAATAAGTCCTCTTGGTGGTGTCATATAATATATAAGGCCTCCTGATGGTGTTGGTTGTGTTGCATTTGGTGCGTATGTGAATTGGAAAAACAGATTGAGTATTGGGTTACTATTTCCTGGATTATACATTCTCCATAAAAATTGTGAGAAGAATATGATATTTGCGTTTAGTGCTGACGCAAGTATTATAGGTATGTTAGACACATAAAGAAATTGGAGCGGTATTTTTGTTCTCATTCCACCATATCTAGCATAGGCTATTGGGATTTCAACTCTTGCTCCGGTCGCATAAGTTACTATTATTAAAACTATAATTGTAGTTATTAATCCTACAATTGACGGCCATGATCCACCGCGTATGATAATATAGTGAAGTGCTGTACTATTTGATATACTAGATCCTAATGCCCAGAGAATGCCATAAGCAAGACCATCACCAACAGATATTGGATTTAATAATTCGCTGAAAATCTGCTGCGTTATTCCAGCTAATATAAAGAGACTAACTGCACTCCCAAAACCCCAACCCTTCTCAAGGATTTCATCCAGATATATTACTAATATACCGGCGATAAAGAGTTGTGTGAAAATAAGTGTAGCAAAAAGTGGATATGAATAACCTGAGGGGGCTGCGCCAAAGAACCCTCCAAAAATATAAGCTGTTGCTTCAAATGCAGCAAATACTATTGCCAAGAGCTTTTGGGCTCCTGTGAATAAGGCTTTTTGTGTGGGATCAGTTAAATCCATGTTAATGAGTTTTGAGCCTACTAGCAACTGCATAATTAATCCTGCAGTCACTATTGGGCCTACACCTAATTGCATTAGAGTGCCGATTTTCGATGCAAATACTATACTCATTAATGCAATTTGTGGCCCTTGAAATGCTGGATTTGTAGAATAGTTTAAGGGATACAATGGTATTTGTCCCATTACTAGGTAAACTGTAAGGACTATTGTTGTCCATGCCAACTTTCCTTTAAAACTTACTGGTCTGCTAGGTTTTGCTACCTCTGGTAATCGTTTGATTATGGGATCTAAAATTTGTAGAGCTCCCAATTATTTGACCCTCCTTATTCTTTTATTATAGTTCCACCTGCAGCTATTATTTTTTCTTCGGCTAATTTGCTTGCATCCTCAACTCCTTTAATGATTAGAGGTTTTGTAACTTTTCCTGACCCTAGCATTTTGTTAATTCCTAATTTTGTAAGGTCAATTTCAATACCTTTTTCGGATTTAATAGCTAGTCCTTTGTTAACCAATATTTCGACTAATTCGTCTAATTCTCCAACATTTATTGTTCTGGCTATACCTTTAGGGATTGGATGAAAACCGTGTTTTCCAAAGTAGTCTGGCTGGTATTTTAGAACCCATGACCATTTATGTTTTCCGCTTTTTCTTCCAGCTTTTCCTCTACCACCTTTTCTACCGGATCTCCTATGTTGGCCTTGTATTCCCCATCCGTGAGTGCGTGATCCTCTCATTTTTCGAATCTTTTTTTCTCTTCTTATGCTCACAATTCTACACCACTTTAATTTATTTTTATAACAACCTTACTTATAAATTAACTTATTCTCCACTTAAAACGAAACTCAGCTCAGTTATACTCTCAGTTATAAATGAATGTTATATCATGCGTAAGAGAAGTTCGTTTATTTTAGATCCTCTGTAACCTAGTTCTCCTCCGTCAGTATACATCTTTTTTACTGATCTCTTAAAACCTTTCCTAGGTGGGTGCAGTCTAAACACTGGTTTTATTATTTTTAGATCTTTGAGTTTTACTTTTCCTTCTAAAAGTGCTTGTGCTAAATCTTCAAATCCGTTAAACCCTATACTCTTTATATCGTTCTCTGTAAGGGGTTTATTACCCACTTTTCTTCCTCGTTTAATGAGCAGAAGTTGTAATGTTGTTTTATCTATCTCACCCCATGTTATATATTTCCACGCTGTCTTGAGTATTCCTATCATTTGCGGTGTGTTGCTAACTAGTGTAGTGTGGTTTCTTTTATGCAATCTCAAAATTTTTAACGCGGTTTCCTCTTTACTGTTCATATTAACAGTTCCTCTTATTCGTATAATCGCTAATAATCCCATCATTATTCAGCCTCGCATTATGTTAAATTTGTATGTTGATTTTAATGCGTTATAGGTTGCTAATGCAAGATTTAATGTTGTTCGTGTCTCACCGCTAGATCTTGTCCATGCATCTTGTATTCCAGCCATTGACATTACTAATTTAACTATTTCGCCTGCAACCAATCCTAATCCTCTTGGAGCTGGATAAATTGCTATCTTAACACTCCCACTCTTGCCTGTAACTTTGAATGGAACACTGTGTGGTCTTGTGCATGAGCATTCCCAGCTACCACATCCCCTTAACACGGGTACTGTGTTTAGTAATGCATTATTAAAGGCTTTGTTAATGGCTATTCTCATTTGTCTTGATTTACCTATTCCTATGCCTAAATGTCCGTTTTCATCACCGACTACTACAAGTACCCTGAAGCTACCTATTTCTCCAGCATCTGTTTGTCGTTGAACATAGTTTACCGTTATTACTTCGTGTTTTAAGTTGGGTAATAGTGTTGCTACAATTTCTGGTTCTTTAATTTTTAGATTATTTTCAAATATTTCTTCAAGTCTTGTTATTTTACCATCTTTAACCATTTGACCAAGCTTTGTTTTTGGTGCCCACTCTTCAATGTTTGCAGACACTTTTATCAACCCTCTTTAGCATTACTAAACTCCTTAATAATAATTTTCTTTGTTTCTTCGAAATGTTGTGGTAGATCTTCAGGTTTTAATCCACGAATTATGTATCTTGAAAAATGTTTCTCATAACGTTGAGGATCTTTTTCTTTTAATAGTAAAGCATACTTAGCTATGTGTTCACCTTTTAATCTTTCTTCACTTGGTAGGACCTCTTCTCCTGTAGGTATTTCTAAACCAGCATCTCTAGCTCCCATTAGTATGGCAAATACTTTAGCTCCTTTTGTGGGAGTGTATAAACCAATGTCTGGTACTGCGGTCTTTACGCCTTTTGCTAACGCTTTATAACCGCATATTAATCCTACAAGATACGATGCTGGCAAGTTATTTTCATCTCCTTTCCAACCAAAGCGTTTAAGGAGCTCTTTTGAGGAAGATGATATGATCACTTTGTCATGGTCTGGAAAAGCCTGTATAAGTTGGGCTATTATATGTTTGTTTGTAATTCTTACTACGAATCTCGGTTTCTCAGATTTTATAAGACCCAGCCTCTTCCTATAATTAGTTTTACCTTCTCGTCTTCTTCTGAACGGTACTCTATAGTGGGGTCCTACTACCATATGATCACCTTATTTTTCTTTTTAGCAAATCATGTTCTAAGAGATAAGCTTTAAGTTGGGATTTGCTTTTAAACATGCCACTTTTGATGTAACTTCTGAGCAATCTATAGGTTTTTACATCGATTAATTTTTTATCTTTAAGATCTGTTAAGTATGATCGAAGTGTTCTGGTCCGTGTAGACCATAATCTTTTTTCGATGTTTGCTTTATGACCTTTTCTACTACCAGGGCCTTTTCTAAGCCCCTTTGCTTTTTTAGCTTTTCTTATTCTTGTTCTTCCTCTACTTATACCTTTTTTCTGTTTTATTTGTATAACACCGCTCTTTATTAAAGCCCTAATTTCTTCTCTCGATATTACGGAAGATAGCGTATCAAATTCATCCGGATCTAACCATATTCTGCTTTTACCAACGCCTAATTCTCGTGCTGCTAATTCTTTTATATGATCAAGACTCATTTAGCACCACCTGGATTTAATACACGCAGTCCTAATTTGTTAGCTTCTTCTATAATGCTCAGTCTTTTAAATTTTCCTACTGTTGCAGCGATTCTTACTACATGTTTATCTGGTTGGAGTCCTACCAAATCTTCCTTTCTATGTACTAAAACTTCAATATAACCTGATGGGTGAATACTTCTAATCTTTTTCATATTTCTATAACCTATTTTTACTCTAGGTGTGTATCCTTTGATCTCAAGCCTGATTTTATTATCTTGTCCTTTTGGTTTTCTCCATGAAGAATCGATTAATCTTTTAACTTTCCAAGCGTCTGGGCTTCTATAAAATTTAAGTAGATCTCTTTTGTATTTTGCTCGCAGTTTCGCTAAATGTTTGTGCACTTTCATTTTATGTGCTCACCTCTAATACTTATATATATACCATCAAGGAACTTTCTTGGATCTCTCTTTCTAATCTTAGTTGCTTGTTGTATGTTTGCAGCTGTTTGACTCACTTCATCAAGGTCTATTCCGCTTACTATTATTTCATCTCCTTTTACATCGATTTTCACGTTTCCTATGATTCGTGCTTTCCGAGGCGCTCTTTCTCCTATAAAGTTTTCGATTAACACATAATTACCGTGCATTTTCACATTAATTGGAAAATGTGAATATGCTATTTTAAGTTTATAAATATATCCACGAGTTACACCTGTTATCATATTCTTTATTTTTGAAGCTATTGTGTTCACTATTGAAATATCACGTTTTTTTCGTATAAACTTATAAACATTTATGGTATTATTTGAGAGCTCAATTGAAACTTTAGCATGTGAAAAATCTTTCTCTATAGATCCTAACGGTCCATTTATTCGTACTTTTTTATCATTAATTTCTGCAGTTATGTTTTCTGGTAATTTAATTTTCATGCTATGGATTTTTACGAATTCTGTTATATTTGTACTAATAGACATATGCCACCAGCACCCCTCCAATACCTTTCTCTTTAGCCTCTTTATGTGTCATAATGCCCTGCGGTGTTGATATAATTATAATACCTATGTCTCTTGATGGAAGATAATTAACTTCGAATTTTTCAATTTCATTATGTTTTACTGAGATGCGGGGAGAGACAATTCCGCATTTGTTAATACGACCGAGCAATTGAACTTTAAACTTACCACCTCTGTTATCATCAATAAGTTCAAATACCCCTATGTATCCGTTGCGTTGCATAACTTGAAGCACTCTAGCAACAAATTTTGAAGCAGGATATATTGTACATTCTCTATTACCTCGTAGCTCATTGTTATACAATGTTGATAGGGTGTTTGCCAATGTATTTTTTACCACCATTGTGAACACCTAGATTTATTCTTATGATATGAGGACATGGTTACTTATAAAGCTTAGTTACTCGTATTTCTTGAAACCCATGAGTGGAGCTACTTCCCTAAAGCAGCGTCTGCAGATCATTAATCCGTATTTCTGTATTACCGCCTCATGAGTACCACAAATCTTACATTGTCGTGAACCCTTCCCGAATTTTTTAACCTTAGGAGGACGGTATTTACCCATTAGTAATCACCTTAAATAATCTCAACAGAAAAATTTTCTTTCATGAATGATGCAGCCTCTTCTGGTGTCACACGTTGTTTTCTACCAACTTTTGATTTAGCACGTCTTCTTTTACTGACCCTATAACCTGGTTTCTCAAGGGTAACACAAACATTCATGCCGAAAATTCCTAATGCAGGATTATATTTTGCGTCTGGTATTTCTATGTGTTCTTTAATACCAAATGAAAAAACTCCTGTTTTTGAAAAACTAGAAAGTGGTATTTTTCTATTTATTACGTTGAGTGTCTTATCAAGAAATTCTTTAGCACGTTGTCCTCTCAATGTTACTATACATGCTATTGGTTCACCTTTCCTAATACCAAAACCTTTTATTGTTTTCTTTGCGGGCCTTAATGCTGGTTTTTGACCTGTTAATTCCTCTAAAACCTTTGTTGCTTTCAATAATCTTTCGCCTGATTCACCAACTGCTATATTTATAGTAACTGCTCCTAGTCTAACCCTATTCATGGGATTTGCCTGTAACGACATCTGAATCACCTTTTGGTAATTTTATAATAGGTGAATCGATACCAATAAGAATTAAATTCTTTATACCAACGGAGAGAGATTTACCATCACCTATATCAAGGACAGATATTGAACGATATTTAGGCATTAAGTGTCTGATTTCTATGATCTTGCCATGTTTTGATACTGACCTACCTGCATAAGCCAATCCATAAGATCCAAGTGCTAATGGTATGCGTTGGATTATTTCGTTAGTAGATAATTTAATTACTAAGGAATCATAAGTATTAGGAATATCAGTGCTAGACTGGTCAATAAGGATATTCCTTCCATCATGTAATGTAATTTGTATTTTTCCATGTTTTATACGTTGTTTGTTGATGACCTTACCTATTTTTATATCTTTTTCAGTGTCAGGTATTTTCACAAGCGTTAACGGATATCGTGAATAAGGTAGCACTCTGTATATTTCACCTGTGGGCATAAGTTCTACTATATCCATTAATCCAACAGGAAACGATTCATCACGTCTCACTTTACTATCTATTTTAATAAGCCCTCTTTTTATAATCTTTTTTGATTCTTTGTAAGTCTCAGCATACTTAAGCATATCGCGTACTATTAATAGAAGCGGTATTGAGAATTTAGATGGATGAGGCCCTGGTGATGGTCTTATGGTCCATGTATATTCTTTTCTTAATATCGGCCAGTAAAATGGTGCTGCTTCACGTTTTAAATGACCTGTCATGGTTGTTCACCAGCTTGAACATTACTAATTGTTACTTTCGATAAAGCTTCTAATTTGGTTCTTCTTTTCTCATCGCTTAGATCCAATTTTGTGACTATAACTTTTGATGCATGAATAGGCCTTAATGTGGTTCTGCCTCTTGAATCTTTCATAGTTAGTCCTTCTATGTACACAAATCCACGTTCAGCATCTACACGAACGACTTTTCCTTCATGACCCTTTGAATCTCCTCTTATTACAATTACGTTATCACCTGTTCTAACTCTAATGCTTCTTCTACGATATTTATTACGTAGTTCTTTACTTAAGTGTGCATGAAGCAATTTATTTCTTTTATGTAAAGAAGCTGAAAAAATCGATTTTCGCTGATTTCCAGGTTTCACACTTTGCATAGGATACACCTCATATGATCATTGTTGCTAGACCAGCAATTTTAGGCCATCTTTCTGCTGCTTCACGTGCAACAGGTCCTCTAATTTCAGTACCTTTCACATCACCTTCTGGTGTTACTATTACAGCTGCATTATCCTCGAATTGTATCCACGTGCCGTCTGGTCTTCTGTATGACTTTCGCTGTCTTATTATTACTGCATCAAAGATTTGCCCTTTTAATCCTGGTTTAGTCTTCTTTGCTGCAATTTTTACTACATCACCTACAGCTGCTGCTGGTAATCGTCTTAGTCGAGTTTTCATACCTTTAACTGATATGATTAATCCTAAATAGACACCACTATTATCGGCTACGTTAACAATTGAGCCTACAGGTAATCCTCTAGTTATATTAGGCTTATACGTGATTCCTGTTGGACCCTTTGCTCCTCTTTTAGCCATTTAGTTCACCTATATACTGAACATGAGAAATAAAACTGGAATATAAAATTGTGCGCATACTTATCATCTCACTGAGAAGTTTTTTAAGACTACAAAGGAAACGGTTTTAGCTATTGGCCTAGTTTCTCCTATGATAACCTTATCCCCTTCTTTTACGTTCATACATTCTGGGACATGAGCATGCATTCTACTTCTTGATCTTATATAACGCATGTATTTGGGCACGTAATTTATTACTTCTCGCTCAACAACGACTGTCCTTTGCGCTCGTGTTTTTACTATGATACCCTCAGTTATTAATCCTCTAACTTTTATTGATCCATGATATGGACAATTAGGATCATTGCATGTATTAGGAGGAGGTTCTATTCCAAAGATCTTTTTTCCTGGTCCTACAACCATTTTAATCTCTCCTCCGGTCTACCAATAAGATCTTGGCCGTTGATTTTAACGGTTTTTTTATCAGGAAGAATAAAATGAAAGAAGCAAGAATTTTTTAAAAAATTCTTTATTGAGTTATTAGTCACAACTTTTATAAGGTTTCGTGTTTCATCAATAATGATTCCTGAACCTAAATATTTATGATGCATATCATAAATTTTGACTTTAAGACCTATTAATTCATGAGCAATAATATTTTTTGGTTTAATTCTCAATTTTTATTCACCTCACTATCAGTCTTTTTCTCTTTTTTCTCCGTACTACCTTTTGGTTTTTCTTTGGCTTTTTCTTTTTTAGTTATTCCGAGTTGACGTTCCCGTAGTATTGTTAAAATTCTTGCGTAATCTTTTCTTAAGCTTCTTAGGTACATTACATTTTTTGGTGGTCTTCCTGCAGTGTATAATCCTCTAAGTTTTACTAGTTCAGCAGATATTTCATTAAGTCTCTTGTTTAATTCTTCATCACTGAGCTTTCTGATCTCCTGAGCTTTCATTACTTACCACCTTTGCTTCTATAAGCTCGAATTTGCGTAGGGTGTCCTCAGGTAATTCAACGGGAGGTAATATGTTAACCTGTATTCCAACAATTCCTGGTTTAAGTAATACTGATGTGACCGCTGTCCTTACTTCCTCCATGGAGTATTGTCCAGCTTTTAATAATACCCCTGCTCTGAATTTTTCACGACGCGATCTTTCGCTAACTAATTTTCCTGTTATAATTATTTCCGCACCTCTAGCTCCTGCATCCATTATTTGCCTTAGTGCTATGTTTGCTGCACGTCTAAAGTGTATACCTCGTTCCAATGCTGATGCTATGTGTTCTGCTATAAGTGCTGGATTTAATGCTGGATTTTGTATTTCACTAACGTTTATTTGGGGATTCAGTAGGCCGAATTTTTCCTCTAAGGTTTTTGCGATTTCTTTTATTTTTAAACCATGTCTTCCTATTATTAAGGCTGGTCGCTCAGCCTCTATAATTACCATAGATCCTAATGGTGTGCTTTGGATTTCTATGTTTCCAATTCTTGCTCGCTTTAATGTTGACTTTAAGTACTGAATAACCTCCATACGCTTTGATGATTCTAAAAGAAATTGCTTTTTTGTTGTAGTACCTTTTACTGACGACATGTTATTTTATCACCTCAACGGCTGCCAGTTCTACATGCACGGTTTGTCTAAAATATGGTGTTGAACGTCCATAGGCTCTTTGAATGTATTTCTTTATTACCATGCCTTTTTGTGCTGCGGCGTGAATAATTTTTAATCTCGAAGTATCTAAACCCTTATATTCTGCGTTTGCTTCAAGTTGTTTTACTACATCCAGAATGTATTTTGATGCTTTAACTGGATAACGTCCTGTATACCATCCTTGTAGAGAGTGATGTGGTAGTTTCTTCTTATAACGCTTTATTGATACCATTCTTTTCATTGATATTACATCTTCGAGAAACTTTTTAGCGCTCTCTACATCAAGTCCTTTAATGTTTTTACATATTTCTACAGCATCTTTAAACGAAATTGGCATGTCTCTACCACTGGCTATTGCGCTTCTTTCCGGGTCCAGTTTTGTTATTGAATACCCCCACGATGGCATAATGAACACCTATTTGAGCGGTACGTACATGGATGACCGAGTGGCTCTCAAACCTGGTTCTCCATGCGTTACTTTCTTACATGTATGAACAAATTCTCCTAACCTGTGACCTATCATCTCAGGTTTAATTTCTACAGGCACAAATTCTTTACCATTATACACGTGAATAGTTAATCCAACCATTTCTGGTAATATAATCATTTCCCTGTAGTGCGTTTTTATAGGCTTTTTTAAATCACTTCTTGTAGCTTTCCTAATTTTTTCTAGTAATACTGCATCTCTTGCCAAAAGATTTCGTTTTAAGCTTCTTCTAATTCTGGCTGGGAAAATTTGGACTAACTCATCCATCGTCATGTTACGGAGTTGTTCTATAGTGTATCCCCTATACATAAATTCTTTAGGCATGCTATTCACCCCTTAATATATAATTGGTAAATAAAAGTTTTTGGGAGAAATTTGATCACCTCTACCTTTTTCTTCGTCCAGTTCTCTTTGATCCGTAAAATCCGACTTTCCGGCCTGGCGGGGCAATCTTTTTTACTGGCCTACCACCTGTTGGATGTGCTCCACCACCATGTGGGTGTGAGGCTGCATACATTGCTTTTCCTCTTACTTTTGGCCACTTCTTCTTATTAACTCTCATTATTTTGTAGTTTACACCTGCCTTTAGTTTTGGTTTTTCAGTTTTACCACCACCTGCTATTACACCAATTGTTGCTAGGCAGTTTTTATTTAGTTCCATAGTTTTCCCAGATGGAAATTGTATTATTGCTCCTTTTTCTGTTTGTGAGAGTAAAACTGCATAGGCACCTGCTGATCTAGCTATTGCACCTCCATCACCTGGCCTTCGCTCGACGTTACTTATTATTGTTCCTTCACTAATAGATCCTAATGGTACTATATTGCCTACTGATGTTGATGCTTCTGTACCTATCATTATTGTTTGTCCTTTTGATAATCCTTCAACGCTAGGTACGTAGAACACTTCATCATTGTAGACGATTTCTGCTAATGGTGTATTTCGTCCGCTTTCGGGAATTAAGTTTTTAACTGTCGCTATGATTGTTTTACCATTGTTTATTAGATTGATTAGGTCTTGGGGATATCGTGCTGGTGCAATTTTTCTCCAATCTGGTGCACGCCATTGTGAAACTCCTCTTCCTCTTCTTTGTGCGAGAAGACGTTTACCCATTTTTACCACCTTATAAGAGTCCTAATTTCGTAGCTAATTCTATGGCTGAATATTCCTCTGATAATCTTACGTAAGCTTTTTTGATTCCCCGTGGTGTTATTAATGTCTTTACATTTTCAACTTTTACACCATATAGTTTCTCGACTTCTTCTTTTATTTGTGTCTTATTTGCTTTTAGATCTACTACAAATGTGAACCTGTTTTCTTTTTCAAGTTTAGCTATTGCGGCTTCAGTAAGAACCGGATAAAGTATTACTCCCATTTATGACACCCCCAATCCAATGTAAGCATGTTGTAGTTTGAAGTTCATGAGTTCATTAAATGCAGATTTACTCCAAATTGTAAGGCGGCCAGCTCTGCCGCCAGGAGCTAGATCAAGTATGCTTAATCTTCTAACATTCACTACATCGACCCCGGGTAGATTTCGTGCTGCTTTCATGATATTTTCACTTTTATTAACGACTATCAGGAGGCTTTTTCTTTTTTTATACCGTCTTCCTCTCATTTTACCTTTACCTGCTCTGGTTTTAACTCCATCCTTAGCTCTGCTTACATCACCGTACAAGTTAAGAGTCTTAAGGACGTTGACTAACTCAGAAGTTTTACTAATATTTTCTATGTCATTATCTATCACTATTGGTAATTCAATGTTTCTTGGTATTATGTGACCCCGTGATTCTACGATTTTAAGTTCTGCTGTGGCTGCAATGGCTGAAGCTATAGCTAAGCGTCTTTCCTTTTTATTGATTCGTTCTCTAATTACTTTTTCAACTTTTGGACCCTTTGTTCTATATCCTCCAACAGTCATTGGAGCAAAGGCTCCTGCGTTCGCCTCGGGGTATCCACTACCTTTAACTCTCGGAACCCTGGCTATACCATACCCAACACCCCAACTTTCAGCTGTCGTTCTTTTACCAGCCATTGAATCTCTTCCTTGTGCTTGTCTAGAAGCCGTTAATGCAGAAAGGAAAGCTCTTTTTATTAAGTCTGGCCTATATGGTATTGTGAAGACTTCTGGTATTGTTTTAAGTTCCTCAATTGTGTCTCCCTTTAATGATAAAACTTTTACTCTTGACGTCGACATTCATTTCATCCTCCGATGATTTGAACTACTTTTTGTGGAATTTGCAATAAGCTTGGTTTTGATCTTACTGGGTATCTTAACATAAGTATACGTTTTGCTGGTCCAGGTGTGCTACCTTCAATTATTACGTAACTATTTCTTATAATGCCATAATATTTAAATCCTGATGATGGATTAACCTTTGAAGGATCATTATCGATCTCTATAATACGTTTGTTGTATTCTGTTCTTCTATGAAATCCCATTTGTCCGGGTCTAGGCACTGTGCGAACCATTGAGGGATGCTGAGGACTTATTGCTCCTACTTTTCTAGAACCTTTACGGTGTTTATGCCACTTGATCAATTCTTTCACTCCAAATCTTTTTATAACACCTTGAAAGCCTTTACCTTTTGTGACACCAATAATATCTACTAACTGCCCACTACTGAACACATCTTTTATATTAATCTCTTTTCCTAGGAGATTCTTTATAAAATCTAATTGTTCTTTAATGTTATTTCCTCCGCTTACTCCGATTTCTAGTAATTCTGGTGTTTTTTTACCAATTGTTGTTTTGTATGGTTGTGTTATTGCTATTACTCGTATCTCTTTAATCTTGTCAATATTCTCATATAATTCTTTTATTTTTTCATCGGTATTTGTCTCTTTCTTTCTTCTACTGATCAATCTAAATAGTTTATCTGGAAGTTTTTCTGCATAAACTTCTGTTAGTGACCTGAGTGCCCCGTTATTCTCTCCATATACACGAATTCCTGCAATAAATATCGGTGGTGCTTCGAGAAATGTGACAGGTTTAGCAATATCTCTGCCATGATAAGGGCTCATTTGATAAGTTTCGGTTTTAATAACATAACCCATACCAACCTTATAAACTGGAAAACCTAATAAACGGGGGGATCCAATTACTTTAGGCCACGTTCTAATTCTAGGTATAAGAGAGCTAGCCCTGACTCTAGGATAAAATCCGTGCGACCCCCTCCGCGGTTCATGAATCCTTCGGCCCACAACTCAACCCCTCAACAGAGAAGAAATGAAAGGCTTCTATATATCTTTTAACAAAGTATTGCATGAACACTTTGAGTTTTAAAGACTTAAGATATGTGAAAACTTTATAATTTTGCTTTATTACCTAATACTAGAATAAAAATGTCATTAGTATCTAAAGTAGTTGAGAATGTTTATTTAATAGATACTTTAGGAGCAAATTTTGAGAAAACTATTGCATCTTATTTAGTAAAAGGGTCTAAGATTGCGTTAATTGATGTTGGATACGCATCATCTTATATTAATGTTATAAAGAGTCTTCAGATGCTTAATATAGACCTCAAGTGTGTCGATTATATAATACCCACTCATGTTCATTTAGATCATGCTGGAGCGGTCGGAGCACTTGCGAAACATATGAAAAATGCTAAAATCATAGCTCATGAACGTGCTGTAAGGCATATAATAGATCCTTCAAAGTTAATACAAAGCGCTACCTCAGTATATGGCGAAGAATTAATGAAAATATACGGAACTCCAGAACCTGTTGAACAAGATCGTGTAGAAGCAGTAAAAGATGAATTATTTTTAAATTTAGGAAACAATACTGAACTGCGATTAATTTATACACCAGGTCATGCGCCACATCATATATCTGTAGTTGATGAAACAAGAAAAATTCTGTTTTCAGGTGATGCATTAGGCATTATATATCCTCATTTCCCAGCCTTAATACCTACAATGCCCCCTCCGAGTTTTGACCTTAACCTAGCTTTAAAGAGCATTGATGTGTTAGAATCCTTTAAACCAAAACTTATATTGATACCACATTTTGGTGTTATTGAGAACGATGAACATATATTTAAGAAAAATAGGGACAGGATGAACGAATGGTTAAGATTGATTAGTGAAATGCGTTCACAAGGATCAACACAGAATGATATAGTATCTTTCTTATCAACTGAAGTTAGTAAAGAGGTTACTAATAAGAGAACACCAATTTATGCTATAGGTTCGATAGCAATAACAGTCATGGGAGTATATAATTATCTCGATCGTATTTCAAAGAAATCTGAATGAAAATGAGCCACCTCATGACTAAGAAGGTTTTCAGTATTCAGTAAGCTTTTTACCTATTCTTTCGGCGAGAAGGCTTCCGACTTCAGTCGTGGAGATGAATTGCCGTTAAGTTTATATCCCTCCATTCATCCACATGCGAGCGACCCGCTCAAGGAGATGGTGGGGACGTCCGAAAGCTGGAATAAGGCTTCCATCCAAGACTGGTGGGGGATGATTCCAGCAAGCGGGCTATGAATTACATGCTCATGGCAGGGGCTGCCTTGACACAGCCCAGAACTCAGTACGATGAAGGCTTAAGCCTGAGGAACCGAGAATCTCCCGGCTTTAGCCGTGGAGAGTGTCAACTATTCTTTATCTACTGGTTTGAAGAACTCTTCAGTTCTTCCATCCCGTAGATCTTATTATTCTGTAAGCTATGTACGTATGCATTCAAGTTCCTATTGTAGATAATCCTTGAGTGCCTCCTGTTTTCCTAAGATTTGGCATGTTTAAGCGTTGTCTATTTATCACAAAACAAAAATTCTAGTTTTCTAAGCGCCTCGATGAAAAAATCGAGAGGGAAAAGCTACGTACGTCCATCAAAAACCACATAATTTAGAGCCCATCTTTATAAGGATTAAGTTTAAAAATAAAAATAGCATAATACATACGATATAAAATGGATAGATATGAAGTTGTTTTAAAAGATGGCTCAAAGGTTTCTATTCGCACTGTTTCTGTTTCAGATATTAAAAAGATTATTGAATTCTTGAGCCAGCTTGATTATGAAAGTGTATACATGCGGTTTGGACACTTTGTAAAATTTTTTGATGATTTTGCGCAAAGAATTGCGTGTGATAAGAATACGGTGTGCTTACTTGCCCATGATAAACAAGGCAATATTATTGGTATCGCCGATGCGCATATATTTAACGAAGAAGCAGAGGTGGGCGTTGTTATACGTCAAGATTGGAGGAATAAAGGTTTAGGTAAAAAGCTGATAAGTATACTTATCAATGAAACGCAGAAGAGAGGTGTAAAATGGCTTTATGCATATGTGCTCAGAGAAAACGTTCAAGTACTCAACTTACTAAGAAAATTTAACGCAAAACCTGTGGCTAGTTATGGTGATATGGTAAAAGTTAAAGGTCCTGCATTCACAGAGAAAGAGGACTTGTGAATTTTTCTATTCACGTTTAAATATTTAAATACCTGAGATAAATAAAAATGATTAATGACTACGCCTGAGTTAATAAAGGAAGTTAGCAAAATATTAGCATATTCTAATTATGCGATTGCATTAACAGGATCTGGCATTTCAGTTAGTGCTGGTATACCTACTTTTAGAGGACCTGAGGGTTTATGGTTACGTTTAGATCCTAATAAGTTCACATTAAGCTACTTTCTTGAAAAACCTTATGATTGGTGGAATATGGTTAAAGATTTAATGGAATTATTTCTTAAAGCAAAACCTACTCCATCACATAAGGCTCTTGCAGAGCTTGAGCGTTTAGGTTTGCTTAAGGGCATAATCACTCAGAATATTGATGAATTACATCAGAAAGCTGGTAGTTCCAATGTAATAGAACTTCATGGTAATATCAGTAAACTAAAATGTCCAATATGTAAGTCTGAATACGATGCTAGACCTTTAGTATCAAAAATTAAGAAAGGCATTGTGCCAGCGTGTGAAAATTGTGGCTCAATATTAAAACCGACAGCAGTTTTGTTTGATGAACCTATACCTAGAGATGCTTATATAAAGGCTCTCCAATTATCATCGAATGCTGACGTAATGCTAGTAATAGGTACATCGTTAGCCGTTGAACCTGCATCTAGCTTACCAATAAAAGCATTCGAAAGAGGCTCAAAACTCATAGTAATAAACATACTTGAAACCCCCATAGATGATTTAGCCTATCACATACTGAGAGCGCCAGCAGATGAAATTCTTCCAAAAATAGTAAAAATAATAAAAACACACCATAAAGACCATCTCCAATAACCTCCACATAACGATTAGAATTTCTTATGACTAAGTATTATAAGGATTAAAGTATGAGAATTTACATAAAAACGTATAGAAGAACATATTTTAACGAAATTCTTAAAGCTTTTTAACATATTAACATCCTTGCCCTAAAGATTGAAGATTTCAATTACAATATTTATGATACTTTAGTGTTCCTTTAAGATCTTCTGTGATCTGAGTACAGAGAATTGCTTATGACAGCGTTTAGATAACAGCTATTTAGCTCTTTTTTTAGATACTACTGATGCAATTGCTGATGTAAATATTATTGATAGAACGATGATTATTGATATTATTGTTGGTATTTCAAAACCATATGCTCTACCTAGTTCATTCACAATAATCTTTGCTCCTAAAAACATTAGTACTACTGTTAATCCCTTACTTAAATATTTTAACCTGAATGCTACTATTGCAATTACAAAGTATAAACTTCGTAAACCCAAGATAGCCATTATGTTAGATGCGTATGCTAAGAAAAAATTTTCAGTAACAGCTATAACTGCGGGTACAGAATCGAATGCAAACATAATATCAGTGCTCTCAATCGTGAATAATACAAGTATTAATGGGGAAAATAGTAATGCATTGTTATCTCTAACAATAAATTTGTCTTCTTTATAGAAGTTTACGATGGGAAGATATTTTCTGGCAAGTTTAACTAATGGATTTCTTTCGGGCTCTATACTAACTTCCTTGGACCTCATTAACTTATATCCAGTGTAGAATAAAATAGCAGAAAAAACATATATAATTGGTCGCCATATCATAAGGGCTGTGATTCCAACCCCTATAAAAATAGCCCTTAAAACTATTGCTGTTAAAATACCTATGTATAACGTTTTTGTTTGATACTCTAACGGAACTGCAAAATATGTAAATATTACTGCGAAAACAAACATATTGTCTATGCTAAGCGAATATTCAATAACATACGCAGCATAATACAATAATCCGGCCAAATGACCATAACTTAACATTATGTATGCTCCAAAAATTAATGCCGTAGAAATCCACACAACTAACCACATCAAAGTAGTTTTTAAAGTTGGTTTATGTTTACCACCCCAAGCCCATTTAAGATCAATAATAATTAACACGATTATAATAGTATGATATACAACCCAAAACCACTCTGGGGGGACAATGTTTAAGTGAGCTGGTGGGGTTTCCATCATCTTAATCACAATTCCAATTAATATCCTCTATTTTAAATTTATTGTAACTGAAAACTTCACTCTGAATGCTCATAATAGGACATAAAAAATAAGTATTATAAATTTTACCATAATCCTAAAGCCTTAGTTATTGAGAATCCAAAGACAATAATGCATATTATCATGAAAACTATGTTTGAAAGTACTAGGACCCAGTGCAGTCTAAGCTCTTTGGGAAGCTTATAATTAAGATATAACAGAAATGGGATAGAGAAGAACGCTGCGAAATTAGCTGCATTTGCTGCTATCAGAATTAATCCGACTGGTGCAGATGTGAACATTGCCACAGAGGCCCAAGCCAGAATTACCGCTAAGGTTATATAGTATATATATCTAATATCACCTTTGGCCCACTTTCTTACTCCTTCTATTTTCCAAAATGCGTCACTAAATGCTCTTACTATGGCATCAGCAACGCCCATTTGTGTTTTAAATAGAACTAATATGGCAACAATAACACCCCACCAGTATCCTGGCACTCCATAAAACTTTTCAAGTCCATATGCTAACCATAATGGGACATTCCACAATATTGATATTTTCCAACCATATGCAAGTGAATATGCGAGAATCATAGGTATAGCCATACCGACAATTGCGCCAAGACAGAATATTATTAAAAGCTCTTCCATAGCGAGTTTTAGCCATCTTTTATAAGTAGCAAGATTTTCAGCGGTGAGCCTAAATATTTTTCCGACAGGTGACACGAGTATCTTTTTACCACCAACGATGGCTGGAATGTATCCTGTAACAGAACCCATTCCAAATCCTTTATCTTTAAAATAATTTACAATGATATAATTAATAGCTGTGGCATAGCCGATATATCCCCACCAACCCCCGAACATAACAGGATCTATCTTTGGAGGAAAATACCCAACTGAGATTAAGTACCTTCCAGCTTCACTCCAAATAGAGAATGGTACAAGTATTATAGCTAAAATTATAAATGATGTAAAGAGTACACCTAAATCAAACCAATTAAAAATTTCAAGTGTTCTAGCGATTCTTTTACCCAAAGATAAGATTACGAATGTTAAGCCTAATAGAATTATTCCTGTAGTAGCAACTAAGGGTCTATCACCAGGTCCTGGCATTCTTCCTAAAATTCCACCTGTGAGAGCAGCAGCACTGCTATATGCCCATCCTCCCCACACAAAAGAGAGAAAAACTAGCACCGCACCTATTACTCCTGCCCATATTCCGATCCTGAACATAGTTGTTATAGGTGTTTCTCCAGTTGCTGTCGTAATTTTAGCCCAGCTGTATATAAATGCTGTCTGTAATAGCGCTCCTATCCATACTAACCATAATAATCCAAGTCCGATAGTAATTGACATTGAAGGCCCTAAGAGAAATTCTCCGCTTCCAATTGATGTTCCTAATGCTATAAGTGCTGAACCCCAAAGTAGTATAACCTTGTTTTTCCAAGTTATTTTAGTCACGTTAAATACTTCTTCTGGTGTAGGTAATTTATCAGCAACTTCATATCCAAGTGTAGTTTCATCAGGATCCTTCTTTTCCATGCTAGATCACACTAATAGTTTGTTCATATGTATTATTTAAACTTTACTATTATAATATGATAATCTTAAATATTAAGTTATGAAATAGGATAACATTATATATAGGTCTGTTACTAAATTTTAGAATAGTGATGATAAGAGTTATGTTAAATACGAAAACTATATTTTGTAGATAGAGCATTAATTAAACTTGGTTGATGCAATTGGTTAAAAAGGATGATGCTGTTAATGATTTACGGAAAATGATTGGAAGTGAAAACGTGGAGGACGATGAATTAGTAATTAAGCTTTATGTTAAAAATGCTGTTTATATGGAAGGTTCTGCGATAGCTGTAGTTTTTCCACGATCTGCTGAAGATGTGTCCAAGATTATAAAATATTGTTATAAGAATGATGTGAAGATTTATCCCCAGGGTTCTGCAAGTGAGATTGTTGGTTCATCAACACCATCTGAAAATGGTATTGTATTAAGTTTAGAAAGGATGACAAAGATTAAGGAAATTAATATCGTAGATTCTTATGTGATTGTTGAACCTGGATTGAAATTGTTTGAACTAAACCAGCAATTAGCAAAACATGGCTATATTTTTCCGATAGATCCGGCATCAGTTAAATCGGCTTCTATAGGTGGTGCTATTAATAGTGGTTCTGGTGGAATGATGGGAGCTAAATATGGGACAATAAAGGATTGGGTGTTGGGATTAGAATTTGTTTTACCTGATGAAAATGGAACGATTCTTCGTATTGGATCGAAGACAACGAAATATAGGCAGGGTTATGATTTTATTAGGTTAATCGTTGGCAGTGAAGGTACGCTGGCAATAGTTACAGAAGCAATTTTAAAAATAATACCGTTACCTGAGAATGTTGTTACTATAGCAGGGTTCTTTTCAGAGCTCGAGGATTTGATGAAAACTGTTATTGATATAAAAAAGAGTAAAATTGATGTGTTAATAATGGAGTTTGTTGATGATAAAAGTGTAAAAATAGCATCTGAAGTTGTGGGTTCTAAAATAAAAGGTAGTGGACATTTCTTAATAACTAGTGTTGCTATCGCACCAGAAGCTTCCGAAAGGATTTTGTCCACTTTAGAAAACATATACGCATCTCATGGAGCAAACTCTATTTATAAGGCTAAGAACCAGGACGAAACAGAAAAAATGGGCCTTTTTGATATCAGGAGAAATTATTATCCAGCATCAATTAAATTGGCGGCAGAAACTCGTAAAGATCCAATGAGCAGACCATTGGTATACGTTGAAGATATTTCAGTTCCTCCTTCAAAACTTATCGATGCAGTTAATAGGTTAAGAAATTTAGAGAATAAATTCAATATACCTATGACATTAGGTGGTCATATTAGTGATGGTAACATTCATCCTGTTATCTGGGTCGAGGAAAAGGATGAGGACAAGCTTAATGCTCTTTATGAAATGGTTAAAGAGATTATGAAAATAGGTATTGAATTAGATGGTACAATGAGTTCAGAGCACGGAATTGGGAAAACAAAAAAGGAGGGATTAATTATGGAATTAGAAAGTAAAGGAAGTATGAAAGCTTTAGAACTAATGAAGGAGGTTAAGAAAATTTTTGATCCTAAAAATATTTTAAATCCAGATAAAATGTTTCTAAGGTGATAATTGTGCTAGAGGAGGTCAAGCTAGAAAAAGAGATGTTTATGAAAGAACTTTTGAAGTGCTCTTTTTGCGGATTTTGTGAGTGGGTATGTCCTACATTAAAAGTTAATGAGTCTAGATTATATGGACCTAGAGGAAGAGTTAACATTATTATATTTGCATTAAAGAATAATATTTGGACTGCACCAGGTTTAGATTCTATTTTTAGTTGCTTATTATGTGGAGCCTGCAATACACAATGTCCTGCAGGAATTAAGATCGATAAATTTATAAGATCATTTAGATACTATCTAGCATATAATAGTTTTAAAATTTAGGTGATAAAAATGCCTCTACCTGTAAAAGATATTTTAAAAATGATTGCTGATAATACTAAAAAATATGGTATGCCGTTTCCAATGCCTAAAGAAGTCATTTATAAATGGGCAGATGGATTAGACCTACCGAAAGGTGGTGATACAGTGTTATTTACTGGACTTCTCTATCAAATGATCCCCTATATTAATGCTTCAATAAAATATTTAGAGTCCGTAGAGGAAAGTAAATATCTTAGCGTTTTAATGAAAGCTGGCGGAATCGTAAGTGTAATAAGTAAATTACTTTTGAGGGTTTCAGAAGAAGAACTCAAAGAGCAATATGAAGTGTTAAGAGGGATCGCTATACTCTTAAAAAAGACAGGCACTCAATTCGGTTATTTATACGAAAATGATATGTATTCTGGCGCATTACTTTATGATATGGGATTAGATAATGACTTCAGGGAATATGCTGTGATGGTCTATAATAAATTAAAATCACTAGGTGTGAGGACACTCATCACTATTGACCCACATACTACGTATATGATGAGAGAAGTCTACAAAAATATTATACCTGGTTATGATTTAATGGTTAAAAACTATTTTGAGATACTTACGAATTCAAGTATTGAACCAACTAAAATCTTAAAGGAGAGTGCAACACTACATGACCCATGTTATTATGCAAGATATTTAAAAATCATCGATGAACCTCGCAGACTTTTAGAAAAAGGTGGCATTAACATTATGGAGCCTGAGAGAAATAAAGAATTAACATTTTGCTGTGGTGGTCCTATAGAATCAATAACGCCTGGATTATCTAAACGTGTAGCTCAATTAAGAGTGAGTGAATTATCTATTGCAAATAAAAACATTATTACTATGTGCCCAATATGCTATGCAAATTTATCTAGGGTTAAACCAAAAGATGTTGCTGTTAAAGATGTTTCTCATTATCTTTACACTATATATAGATGATATCTATGAAAAAGATTGATGCAATACTTAAAGAGATTTATACTGCACTTGATGATCAATCATTACAATCTGGGTTACAAAGAACACTTAAAAACCTATTACCGGCATCTCATAAAGTATTAAAACGCTGGCCTTATTTAATTAAACTCGCTGATGAGGTAAGAAAGATAAGAGAAGAAACTTTAAAAAATTTAGATTATTACATAGATGAAATTATCAAAAATGTAGAATCGATTAATGGAAAAGGATATTTTGCTAAAGATAGGCATGAAGCTATTAAAATAATCGATGAGATTGTTGGCAATGATAGAAAGCTTATAGTAAAGGCTAAGTCCATGGTAACTGAAGAGTTAAAATTACGTGAACATTTAATTGAAAAAGGTCATATTGTCTACGAAACTGATTTAGGTGAACTTTTAATACAAATATCTAAAGATAAACCTATGCATGCAATAGCCCCAGCAATTCACATGTCTAGAGAAAAAGCAGTCAAACTTCTTAAAAATATAGGAGTTCATGTCTCAGAAGAAATGTCGTATGAAGATATAGTTAAAGGTGTTAGGATGTTTTTAAGAGAGAAATTCATAAATGCTGATGTAGGTATTAGTGGAGCAAATGTAGTTGCGGCAGATTCAGGTGCTACTATCCTTATATCAAATGAGGGAAACATTCGACTATCTACAATTTTACCACCAAAACACATTGCGATTGCAAGTATAGAGAAAATAATGCCTACTATAAATGATGCTTATAAACAAGCACTTGTGCAAGCTGGTTATGCAGGATTATATCCTCCAACATATTTATCTTTAACAGCTGGTCCGAGCAGTACTGCTGACATAGAATATCATCGTGTATATGGTGTGCATGGTCCTAAAGAGTTCCATTTAATATTGTATGATGGAGGGAGATCTGATGCCATTAAAAATCAATATCTATGGGAACAACTTTTATGTATCAAATGCGGTAGATGCCAAGCAGAATGCCCTATCTGGGATTTAGTAGCTAATATTTGGGGTGGTAGCGTGTATGGGGGCCCTATGGGTATTGTATGGACAGCTATAACAGAAGACATTGACACTGCTGCACAATTAGCATTAATATGCTTAGGATGTGGAAGGTGTAAAGAAGTATGCCCGATGAAAATAAACATGCCAGATATTATTCGTTATCTTAAAACATATATTAGTAAAACAATAATCTAAACCAATTTTACGATTCAGACTCAACGTTTAAATTCAATTATAAGAGTACCAACTAAACTTTTTGCTATGAATTGTGTTATTTTTCCTAATATTAACTCTAATATTGTTCTTACTGGATGTTGACATTCTCTACAACTAGGGTGGGAGGTTCTTGGTCAAATCATCACCACAGTTGTTGAGTTCTGGGCTGTGTCAAGCCAGTTGTTATGGACATATGGTTTGCTTGTCTGAGCCTCCTCACCAGCTTCGTTCGGGGAGCCTTATTCAGGCTTTTAAATATTCACCGCATTCGAGCGACACGCTCAAAAACATGTGATGAACATCACGTTCAAACCTAATGGATAATTCATCCCAGAAACAAAGTTCTAAGCTTTCCTGTCGAGTCTTATGTAAAATTAGCAATCTATCCTTTAGGAAGAAAAGAAAAAAGAAAGAAGAATAGAGTAATTTTTTGTGCTGTTAAATTTCTTCTAGGAGCGTTGTGAAGAAGTCGTGGTGTTCCTCTTCATCCTTTAGTATTCCTTCAAATAGAAACGATGTTGTCACATCGTTTTCTTTATGGGCTTTCTCTATTATCTCCTTATAGAGTTTTATTGCGTTCTCCTCGTCTTTTATATCCTGCTCAATCATTTCCTTCAGCGTCTTCCCTACAAATATTTCTGCTGGCTCAGTTGTTGGGGTACCACCTAAATAGGAAAGTCTCTCCGCTATAGCCTCGGCATGCTTCATTTCGGTTATAGCTATCTTCTTCAATTCCTCTCGAACCGCAAAGCCTTTAACACCAATCCATTGCACATGCTGCCACATATATTGAATGGACACTTGGAGCTCTCGTGCTATAGCCTCATTCAATAAATCTAGCAGCTCTTTAGAAGCCAAAAATTTTTCACCTCTTCTTTTAAATATATCCGTTTATATATAAATATTTATCTAATTCATGGCCGTCAGCTAAAAGTCCCCCTAATCCTCAATCTGATCTCTTCATACTATAATATTATTCTTTCGGTTTCTTGAGGATTACGGGACAAATCTTCTTGACACCATCTATAGTGTTTATTTTTCTCAGAGATTGTTTTGCCAGCTCTTTTGTATCTTTCACCCATATTTCAATCATTATCATGCATCGCCCGTTGAGGTGCTACATATCTTACTTCAGATAATTCGCATAATTTTTGCGATATCTCTAGGAATTTTGAGGTGTTTACTCAAAATCCAAACCTTAAGAGATTTATCCAAGAAGTTATAAAATTCGATGCAAAAACAAATAACATAGGGTAAAATAAATTTTTAGGTATTTGCATTACATGAATTCAGCAAGAAATCTTACGACCTTTAATTGTGGGATAGATTTCAACACTTGCTAAAACGTGTAGAAGTAGTGTTAATAATTTTATAGATAACTTTAAAACTTATGTGAAATGTTATTAATTTGGTAAGTTAGATGTGAGAGGATATGAGTCAGGCATCTGCCCCAGGTTTAGTGTATTTATCTGGTGATCATACATTATTTCGTACAGGAACAAGCTTAGCAACTACAATTAATAAACGCATAGTAATTTATACGGAACCTCGTTTTAAAGGGGAAAATAAAATAAGAGTATCCACTGAGGATGGAATGTTATCTTTACGTTATGAGCGTAGAAGAATTATTGTAGATAAAGGGGGATTATTAGCTAAGAAAGTTTTAAGACCGATAGTTGTAAGTGCTCTTAAAACAATGGAGTTTCTTAGGAATAGTAACCAATTAGATATCACAGTAAAGTCTGACATACCAGTGTCAGTATTTCCTTCTACTTCTCTATCTATAGCAACTGTAATGTCAGTTACGCACAGTTTAAGTGGTCGTATTGATCGTGACTTTCTTTGGAAAGTAGTTTTTGATTCGGAGCGAAGCATAAGGAAAAGCCCTTCAACTTTCGAAATCATGCTTCTTATAACAGGCGGTTTAGCTGTATTTAAGATTGGAGAGAAGCCGATTTTTATAAAATCAAAGAAAAATTTGTTATTTTTAATAGCCTTAAGCAGTAAGAAATATTCATTAGCAAGCAGTCCAGAAATAGTACTTAGACCATTTTTAAGTAATATATCAGGCTATATAAACGATATTACACGTAGTATGAACTGGATAAGTGAAAACATTTATAATGCATTAGATCAAGGGGATACTGAGCGTGTAGGAATGTTAATGAATCTAGCTCACAGTCTTATAAGAGCATTAAATATTACAACTCCAAAAATAGATGAGTTGGTCAATGCTGCACTCAGATCTGGAGCTTTGGGTGCTAAAGTAACATGGGTTAATGGTGGATTAGTGATGGCATTAGTTAAAGATGATATACTTAAAAATGTTCATAAATCATTAGAGCGAAGAAGCAATGCGGTATTCATTTCCTCTATAGACTACAACGGTGCAAAAATTGAGAGCTGAAAATTTCTTGTACTTTCTGAGTTTCATTGAATGGTAATCTGTCAAACATATTTCCCAAATACGAGAATTGTTAAGCAATAGATAAGTGCCTAGTTAAGTTAGTTCGTATCTGTAGTTGTCATTATTTCTACACATTTTGCGAGAGTTACATGCTAATGGCAGTAAACGGTTTATAATGAAAAACAAAATTTCATTTTTCTATAGCAAGAGAGGAATAGCCTACAACGTGTGATTTATCACCTGATACATCACCTGATGTTGCATACTTTAATAAAGTAATGCTATTAGCTCCTAAAATTCTTGAAGCATGAATTACACTGGCTATTGCACCAGGTCCGCATGCAGATATATCATGCATGTAAACAGTTTTGAATAATTCTTTTATATCCATGCTAAGTACTGATTTTATCAGGATACCATCTTTTTTAATAGCTTTTTCATGAGGTTCATAATGCGTTAGGTCAGATGAGGCTATCAATAAAACATTTTCATTTTCTACTGCTTTTGCTATGGAATTACCTAAGCATTCAGCAGTTTCCACTTCCTGTATCATCATAACAATCGGTACAAATCTAAAATCGGAACCGAAAATATATTGGAGAAATGGTAATTGAACTTCGACTGAGTGTTCATAAATATGTGCTATATGATCATCTTTTGCATATTTGCAACCAGAGATTATCTTTTTTGCTATTGTACTATCTATACGTACTTTTCCTAATGGTGTCTCCCAAATTCCTTCAGACATGACCGATACGCTTGGACCGTATCCTGTATGATTAGGCCCTATTATTATAATCAAATCAGGCTTACCATCTGATGCAACTTTATAATATCCGTGAGCTGCTACTGGTCCTGAGTACATGTATCCCGCATGGGGTGAAATTATACCGATTAACCTTCTAGAAATGCTAGGTTCACGTAGTTTTGGCAATTCTCTAGGACCTATTGGGTGCATGAAACACCATTCAATCTGCTTTTTTAAATCCTCTGGATCAGCTTCATAAAAACTTCCAGAAACTGCGCTCTTTCTCATACGTTCCATAGGTCTTCTATTAAATTAAGTAACTGCATGCACAAAAATTTATGCATTTGACTTAACATTAGTTGATTAAATTTATTAAATGCTAACTTTCTTCAGTAAGTTTTGCTTCAAAATCATCTATTGGTACGCTTAGATCACCATCCGGCGGTATTTCACCACGTTCCCTTAATATTTGTCTTGCTAAAAGCCAATATACTGTCGCTAAAGCCCTTTTACCTTTATTGTTTACCGGAATTACAAGATCAATATTGCTACATTCGTGCTCAGTATCACATAAGGCCACCACTGGTATTCCGACTTTGCTTGCTTCTTCAACAGCCTGAGAATCCGCCATTGGATCATTAACAAACACTACATCAGGCTCTAAATAAAATGGTAATTGTGGGTTTGTGAGCATGCCTGGTAAGAACCTACCCAAGGATGATATAGAACCTACAAGTTCACAGAATTTTTTAACAGGTTGTATTGCATATGGTCTAGATGCAACTACTAATATCTTTGCAGGCTCAAAAAATGACAAAAACTTTCCTGCCACTCTAATCCGTTCATCTATATCTTTTGGACTTATTATGTTTATCCCATCAACGCGTGTTCTAAAAATGAAACGTTGCATATATTTGGATTTGTAACGTGTACCTATGTGTAAACCAGAAGTAACATAAAGTTCTGTAGGTGCCACTTTTAATTGCTCTGTTCTCTCTTCGTCCTTGTATTTTTCAGTCTTTTTACCTCTCTCTCCTGATGAATTATCTTGTTTGCTCATTTATTTTTCACCTAGTACATTTTTGAATAAAACTTCTAATATTTATTTTTTCATCCTATAAATAAAAGCTGGTTTTATATTGTTATCTAACTCCTCAATCCTAATAAGCTCATTGAGTTTACTGATCCGTTCTCCTCCTACGGTACCTGTTTTTATAATTGGAACTTGATACGCAACGGCTAGATGTGCTATTGTCTCATCAGTGGTCTCTCCACTTCTGTGTGAAACAATCGGTGTAAATCCATATTCACGTGCATATTTAATGACTTTTATTGCATCACTTATTGTGCCAACTTGATTAGGTTTTATTATTATTCCATTTCCTGCCTTACGATTAATACCTTCAATGAGTCTATCAATTCTGGTTGCGAATATATCATCACCTACTATAACAGTACCATAATCTTTCACTATCTTAGTGAGCTCAGCAAAAGTGTCAAAACTATCTTCATGAAATGGGTCTTCTAAGTATAATATTTGATATTTCTCTATTAACGAAAACATATAATTAAGATGCTGATCTTCAGTAAATACTTTATCCTCATATTTATAAACTTTTTTATCAGGATACCATAAATTAGATGCAGCAATATCCATGCCAATTCCTATTTCTACAGGCACGTTAATCATAGATTTTACATTTTTTATTGCTTCGTTAACAGCATCAAGAGCCTTCTCTATTGTTACCTTAGTAACCCATGCTCCTTCATCATTTTTCCCTCCTGCAAAGTATGGATCAATATGTGAAAGTATTTTAGAAAGTTCTTTATGAACCATTACATTAATCATTATAGCATCAAATATCGTAGGTGGGTTTAAAGGAAATACTAATATTTCTTGAAATGGTATCGACCTATCACGTGCATGCTTTCCTCCTCCTATTACATTACCAAGAGGCAAAGGTAGCTCGTATACACCTAGATTGTTCAGATGTTTATACAGTGGTAATCCTAATGTATTAGATGCAGCTTTCGCGTTTGCAAAAGATAAAGATGTTGCTGCTGCTCCCCCGATTCTTGAGAAATTCGTGGTTCCATCTAATTCCTTTAATTGGGAATCAAAAAATGCTTGGTTTGAGGAATCTAGCCCTTTTAGTTTAGGAAAAATCTCTCTAGTTAAGATCTCTAATACTTTTCTTGGGCCACCTTCAGGTATATGTGGCACTTCATACGCACTTGTGCTTAATCCGCTAGGAGCAGATGCCCTTCCAAACCCCTTGACTGTATATACTTCGCTCTCAATTGTAGGATTTCCCCGACTGTCTAAAATTATGCGTGACTTTAACTCACGTATCTCAGTATCCATGTTTAAAACTAGTTACTTTAGGAAATAAACTTATTCCTCTTGAGAAGGTGCTGGTGAGAATTGTATCATTTCATCTATTAAGTTTACATGGCTAATAAACATCCTTCTGCAACAGTATCTTTTAATCCCTAACTCATCAAGAACCTTACCAGCGTCATGTTCTTTTTCATATCTCTTTACAAATTCATCCCAATACTGTGCGATCGGTGCACCACATGTAAAACATCTAATTGGAATCATCATAAACGATCACCAACATTACCTATAGGATTTCTGCCTTTTAGCTCTAGCGCTTCTTCCTCTTGGTTTCTTAGGTTCCGCCTGACGTGGATCACCTACGATTAAGCTCCTATCATATGCTGAATATAAAGCTTTTATATCTTCACGATTTGTAATCTTGATAAGCCCACGTGCTATTGCGGTCCTAATTGCTTGAGCTTGACCCATAAAACCTCCTCCTTGCACTATCACATCGATATCGTACATTTTTCTAGTTTGTTCATCTAGAAGAAGTAATGGTTCACTTATTAACATCCTAATAAATTTTGGTTCATAAACTTCTAATAGTACACTATTAATTCTAACTCTCCCAATACCTGGTTTGATTATTGCGCGCGCAATTGCAGTCTTTCTTTTTCCGGAAGCTATTACAATGCTCATTTAATCACCCCTAAGAGCTTTGTCTAAGAATCTTTAGAACATCATCCAAATAAACATATTTGTTGCCAAGTCTAGATGTATCAGCTTCAGGGAATCTAATATACTTATAGTTTTGTAAGTCTTCAGGAATACCAATATAGACTCTCAATCTTTTGTAAGCACTTCTACCTTTCTCTTGTTTATAGGGCAGCATACCTCTTATCGTCCTTCTTATAATACCATCAGGTCTCCTAGGATTCCGATGTCCGAGTTTTTCAGGATTTTTCAGTGTTGATCTTTCAATTTTTTCTTCGAATCTTTCTAGAACCCTTTCTCTCGTTCCACTTATAACCGCTTTCTCAGCATTCACAATTATAACATTCTTACCTGAAAGTAGTAAAGATGCCACCTTGCTCGCCATTCGACCTAGTATTTGATTTTTTGCATCAACTATAACAGTCTCCTCATTCATCTTACTCACCCTATAATTTTTACGTTTGATCCACTAGGTCTAATCTTTACAATCTGATTAATACTTATGCATTGCCCTCCTGCGCTCATAATTTTTTCGCGTGCAGTTTTAGAAAATGAGAGCGCTGCAACTGTTACTGGATGATCAATTTTTCCTGCTCCCAATACTTTACCAGGTACGATCACAACATCATCCTTTTCTGTGTATCTGTTAACTCTGCTTATATTTACATGAATACGTTGACGTTTAGGTTTCTCTATTAGCTCAGCTACAGTTTTCCAAATCGGTGCTCCCCAAGTTTTACTTGCTTTCCTTAAATTCCTTAATAAAACTCGTATTACAGGATTTGTCGGTCCTGCTTTCTTAACCACTTACATCAACCCCCTTTTCCAGATTCTCCAGTTGTGAACTAATATTTCTACAATCAGAGATTAATAAATCAATCGCTTTAAGAAAAACTTTCTCAGGTGACATTGCACCTGTTGATTCAAGTCTATATATGTATTCATTATCACGCCAACGAACTTTGATGGCGCCATTAGAAATATCTTCACAATATTTACAAAGTGTACAATTGACTGGATTTGCTAAAGTTGGATATCCATCAACAATTTTTAATACACCCTTAGGGCACGATTTTATTATATTCTCAGCAGTCTTACTATCATATTTTTGCCACAATTCTTTATCAACTTCTATATATGGCATGTTTTTGTACGCACTAACTGATACCGGTTGCCATTTAGCATGTTCTGAGCCTGTTCCTAATCTAGCCATAGCCTCTAATTGAATGCGCTGTCCTTTTTTAAGAAGAACTATAGGAATGGTGCTCCAAGCTGGCTTAACACTTTGATCAGATGATACAAGTTGTGAAGAATAAACAACCTGATTGTCGGATGCGGCTTTAACCTCTAACTTAAGGATCACAGTAGTATCCGGCAGCATTTCGTCAAGGTCAGTAGTTAATGGTATAAGACCAAGTCTATGTGCAAGAATCTCATCATACATAATTGATGAATTTTCTAATATTATTACAGTATCAATAGCCATTGTAGGTACGCGGTTTATAGTCGCTCTTCTAATAGCATTTAGTAATGTAACATCCACTCCTTCTACCACGAACATCATTTTTAGCTGGTCTTTTTCAAGTATTTTTACATTCATGCCAGACCGACCTATGTATCAAATTTTTAAATAGAAAGTAGCCTATAAATATGCCTTTCTGTATATTAATTTTAACATGATGAATGAGATACTAGAGTTATACAAAAAGGCAGGGAAGATACTTTATACTGCACTGAAAAAAGCTGCAAACAAGATTCATGTAGATATGCCAATCATAGAATTATGCGAATTAGTAGAAAACGAAATAAAATCCGGTGGAGCAGAACCTGCATTTCCATGTAACATATCAATAAATAATATAGCTGCGCACGATACAGCTGATGTAAACGATGCAAGAGTAATACCACCTAATAGTATCGTAAAAATAGATGGCGGAGCACATATCGAAGGCTACATCGTCGATTCTGCTATTACTGTTTCATTTGATCCAGATTACGATAGACTTTTATTAGCTGCGCAAAAGGCATTATCAAATGCACTAGAGATCATACGACCTGGAATAAGTCTTAAAGAATTAGGTAAAACGATTGAAAACACTATACGACAGTATGGCTACAAACCGATATCAAACCTTACTGGACATCAAATCTCGCGATATATTTTACACACAGGCAAAATAGTACCTAATGTGTACGCATTCCTAGAACACGGAGAAGTAATAGAGGGAGAGATTTATGCAATAGAACCATTCGCTACGAATGGAAGAGGGGAAGTCCACGACCTATCATATTCGCGTATTTATGCTCTATTATCAAAACCGAAAAGAGTGAATGATACTGTAGATGAACTGGCAGTTAGAATATGGAACGAACGTAAAGGATTACCATTCACACCAAGATGGTACTTATATAATTATAGTAATGCAAAGCAACTAGTTAATGAGATGGTAAAAAGAAAAATTGCTACAAAATATCCTGTATTAGCAGAGATAAACAACAGTTATGTAGCACAATTTGAGCATACCATTCTAGTTACTAAAGAAAAACCCCTAGTTTTTACTGAAATTTAAAATTTTATTAGAGAATTTTGTAAAAATAGTCAAAGGCAGTAGTCCTCTAAGAAAACCTTTCTTTTGCAAACTTTTTTCTTCTTTTACAACATAAACTGCTTTAATGTACATTTTCGAATTACATTTAGGACATAAATCTTCAGTAATTTTATTTACGTGTTCTTTCTCTTTATAAGCTCTCTCAAAATTGTATCCACAAGAAGTACACTCTAGGAGAGACATAATCTTGAAGTCTTTAAATTCATTCAATAAACTGGTTAAAGGATCATACGATGGTTTTGTTGTGCTCATTTATTTTAACCTCCTAACGAATTACCAATACCTATAGTATTACCTATTCCAGCTATTATTACTATTCCTCCTTCAGGTACACGCTCATGTATAATATTTTTAATCCGTTCAATAACTTTATCGACAGACTCAGCTAATTTCTTAGACATAGCTGATACGGCCTCATCAATCCCTTGCTTTATTACAATCGATTCTACAGGAATACCATACTTCGTTGATGATTCCTCTATCTTATACTTCTCAGGACCAGGATCTCCTATTGCAGCTCCGACACCTTCTGCTATTGTTCCACTTTCTTCACTTTCTAATTTTGCTGCGGCATCAATCATTATTATCAAATTAATTTTGTTTTGGTATTCTTCTATAAGCTTTTGTATTGCTTCACCAGGCTTTCCAACTCTACCACCTGGACCAGCCGCTTTAACAATCATTGCTTTTCTTCCATCAATATCTAACTCTGACATGATAGTCTCAGTTGTAATTACTTTGTAATTTTGAGACTTCATCATTAACCTCGCAGCAACCATTGCTCCTACACCATCACCGATAGGTATTCCTTTAATTGTAGCGAAAAATGACATATAATAAGCTCTAGCTATATCTCTTAAAAGAGCCATTAAAAGTTCCAGTTGCGCCATTATAACTATACTACCAGCCTTTCTGCCAACTATGTACCAGTGCTTAGCATATTTATATATGGAATTCAACGCCATAGCTGTTGTTAATGTGTTTTCTAAATTTGCTTTCTCTTCTCCATCAGCAATTGGCGCAATTTTATTTACTAAAAGCTTAAGCTTATTCCTAGAAACATTAAGCAAGTGATCTAACCGTTTTATAAATCCATAAGGATCGCGTTCTACAGGCTCTATATAAAAGAACTCTAATGCATCACTTACAATTTTCTCTAATTCTTCCTTATTCTGATTATACTTACTTGCTACTGAGATGAATATCTCACGACTTCTCTTTGCGTAAATCTCAAGCCTAACAAGATCTTTGCTTACCCTAGCGGTATAAAGCCACATTTGAACAGGCCCAAACATAAACAAGAAAAGAGTAACCAGATATACTATTCCTATGATTAAACTAATCCAGTTCGTAGTCGAAGTCTCCCCAAAACCAAATTGGTCATAAAGTACTTGATAAAATACTTCCATCATTTCTTTTTTTCACCAAAGAAAAATAGAAATATGTTACATATAAATGTAAACGAACTGCTCAAAAAAATAAGTATACATTATCGAAAATTTTACATAAGACTCGACAGGAAAGCTTAGAACTTTGTTTCTGGGATGAATTATCCATTAGGTTTGAACGTGATGTTCATCACATGTTTTTGAGCGTGTCGCTCGAATGTGGTGAATATTTAAAAGCCTGAATAAGGCTCCCCGAACGAAGCTGGTGAGGAGGCTCAGACAAGCAAACCATATGTCCATAACAACTGGCTTGACACAGCCCAGAACTCAACAACTGTGAACGAAAATATGATTCGATCGAGAATCCCCGACTTTAGTCGTGGAGAGCGTCAAATGTAGATCCATTCTTCAGAATTGTGAAAAATCCAATATGAAAGTTTAAATGTAAGATTTTTTTGAAAATATTGGGGTACGCCGGCCATAGGGGGCGGGTCTCACCCGAACCCATTCCGAACTCGGAAGTTAAACCGCCCTCCGTTGCGGCTAGTAGTAGGCTCCGCGAGGGCCTGCGAAAGCCGCAAAGCTGGCGGCCCCTTAAGTATTTCAATAGCATGATCAATTTTATAACATAAACTTTCAGGGCTAGTAAAGCACTTCATGTTAGACGTTAATCCTTATCTGTCCTATTCCTTTTGGAAACAGGACTCACACTTACTACCTAGTTAAAAACTGAGTGATAAAAAGTACTACAACAAAAATTGCTGCAGAACTGTTGTGTGATTAGTGGATTTTTGTTCCTTCCTCTTTATCTCTGTTACTAGAGGTTCATTAAAGGCATCACAACACAAAAAACAAAAATCCATAAAATTTACCTATTCAGAAAGTGCTGAAAACCTAATAATAGGGCTAGGTTATTTGATTGATATTTTAGTTTATAGAACAATTATAATGAGAAACTTTTTTATTCACCTTACTTATAAGATAGATTGTGGGGCCGTGGCCTAGCCAGGTATGGCGACGGGCTCCAGTTATTGGAGCGTTGACTATCCGATGAGGATTTGGGATGATATAGGGGAGACCCGGAAGCCAGGGGTTCAAATCCCCTCGGCCCCACTAACTGATAAGTTAATAATTGACTCTGCAATGTCCTCGCTATATTCTGCAATACGTCTAATGCTTTCCATTATTAGCTTTAGTTCTATCATTGTGGATGTGGGTATTGTATTGTTTTCCAATAGTTTATTGGTTATATCTTGTTCATAATCGGCAATAAAGCTTGTGTCGCTAATTAATTCTTGTGCTAACTTTTTATCCATTTTATTAAGAGCTCGAATAACTTTTTCATAAATTGAAACTGTTCTATTTCCAAAATCTTCTAACAAATCTAATGAGTTTGTGGTTGGCCATTTTAGTATTCTGGTTATTGATTTGGCGATTCTAGCTGAATGGTCCCCTATTCTTTCGATACTTTTTGCTATTATTCTATATTCAAGTCCTTCTGATAATTTGTTAAGACCTATATCCTTGACTGTTGATATATTTAATGCTACCATGTTTAGCTGTCTTACTATAAAATGATAAAACCTGTCAACTTCATCATCTCTTTCTATTATGTCTTTTGCTAATTCTATATTTTGGGTTTTTAATGATTCCAGTGCATCCTTATACATAAAGAGTGAAATTAGGTGCATTCGGTTAATAGCTTTAAGAAGAGGAAGTTGTGAGTGATTTGTGAGAACTTGTGTTGTTATATCCTTTGAAGTTTCTTCAACTATCTCTATTCCTATAAGCTTATTTCTTATTAAATTTTTTATTATTGACCGTAAACTAGAGCTTGTGATAAACATTATTTTTATTACAGTTGAACCTGCTAGATAATGCGCCAGGTATTCTCTGAATACTATGTCTTCGTTTGAATCTGCTCCAACAACGATTGTACTGATAGGCGTTTCTTTTATGATGTTGCTTGGAGAAATTAATAATGAACCATCTGGACCAATTCTAAACATGATTGGTGTGCCAGATTTTAATCCCATTTCTGATGCCCATTTTTTTGGTAATGAAACAATAAATGTTGATTTACCTGTAAGTTGAACACGTCTAACTATATACGACATATTAAATCTAAATAGAGAAAATATCTTGATATATTTATTTCTAATCTATATTTCTTAAATACATTTGTATAGATTTCGATGGTTATTTTTATAAACTACTTTTTATTATTTTGTATTAATTTGACGGTGAATTTTATGGTTAGGCTCATAGAATTGGGTTTAGAAAGACTTAACAACATGCTAAGTGAAATGGCGTCACTTTCTGAAAAAACAGTTAACCTATCTTTAGAGGCATTCATGTCTGGCGTTGATGTTAAAGAAGAAGTTTTAAAACGGGCTCAACAACTGAAACAAATGAAAGAAGAAATTGGAGAACTAGTAGTAGAGATCATTGCTAGATATCAGCCAGCAGCATCAGATTTAAGATTCATAAAGTCTGCATTAGAAATATCTTACGATTTTTATAGATTTGGGCGATATTCTTACGATATAGCAGTCATACTAGGTGATGTAGGGGCAATTTCTGAATGCGACAAAGAAATAATAAAAAATGCCTCGAAAATTGTTATTACAATGATGCGAGATGCTATAAAAGCGTTTATATTGAGAAATGTAGAACTTACACATTTAATATACGAAAAAGATGATGAAATAGACAAAATATACGAAGAAGCATTCAAAAAAGCAATTCACACTAATAATCCTCTGTGCGATATAACGTCACTATTGATATTACGTTATTTAGAGCGTATAGCCGATCATGCAACATATATCGCAGATTCCTTAGTTTATATTGTAAAAGGAACATGAAATCCTTAGAATTAGCAAATCCAATCAATAACAATTTAATTTTTATTAAAGATTTTAAACTTATTAACAATTACTAGAGCACAGCGATAATTTCTTTACAGTAGGTTGTATTAACTTTATATTAATCTGAATAGAATACTTAACTAGGAATAAAAATGTCTACAGTGCCAAAGAGCATTAAATATCTCATGATGTATATTGCTGGAGACATTATAACATCTGAAAATCCTGGAAAAGGATTGCGAAAATGGCGAGAAATTTTTAATGTGCAACAAAATGAGCTATCAAGAAAGATCAGAATTCCACCTCCAGTGATAAGCAATTATGAACAAGGACGTAGACTCCCTGGAATAAAGGCTATAGATAAGATCGTAAGAGGATTAATAGACATAGATCGTGAAAGAGGCTATCCGATCTCAAGCAAAATAGCTGGCTTTATGTTTGAATCAGATGCCATACTTGACATGAAAGATTTCACCACCCCAGTATCAGTAAAAAATTTTGCTGAGGCTGTTGAGGGTGATATCCTTTACGGCAAACATTTAATTGAAAGGCCTGTTTTCGGATACACAGTGATCGATAGTATTAAAGCAATATTATCAATGAGTGGATACGAATTTTTTAGATTAATGGGATTAACAACAGCACGTGCAGCAATTTTTACAAACGTATCAAAAGGACGCTCCCCTATGATAGCTGTACGTGTATATCCTATAAAACCAATGGTAGTTATAATTCATGGCCCAAAAAAGATTAATGATCAACTGCCAGTAAAAATCGCAGAAATAGAACAAATACCACTAATATTATCTAAAATTGATAGCGTTGAAAAACTTTTAACATCACTTAGACGAATTCACGAGTAATTCATTCGTAATCTTATACCTTTTTGCTCAATAAATGTAAATCTAGATTTTTTCTAAGATAAAAGTAAGTCGCTTGAAATGGTTTTATAAAATGATCTTCTCTTCCATCCTTTAGAACTGAAGTTCTTTAGACAATTCATTTGCAGTTTACTCTAGTTCTTATAATTTCACTGTATTAGGTTTTTAATTGGCTAGCCAGAAAATCTGGAACTTTAATGAAATGAATGGTATTTAAATGTTCTGAGGATAAATACGATATAAGAAAATGCTCGGCTAGGTAGGTAATGTTTACAATGTGAACCAAACGCAATAACTCATAGGATAACGAGCTCTGGGAGAGTTGCGAGTCTCTCAAAACCAGCAATCTGGGGTGTAAACCGTTGTGGGATTCATGGATTTTCGTCCCTTCCCTCTATCGGCAAACGCTTTCGAGGGCCTTCGCCGCCAACGGTGAAGGACGGCACATTGGAAGTTTCCCCGCCTGCCTGTCGTCCTATTCGCATTGGAAGCAGGACCCATATCGGCATAAAAAATCAACTCAAAACGCCTATAAAAATCTATCTATTCAAAAACTGCTCACCAACCCAAGCTCTCAAAGTGGAGCGCAAGAACATTCCAACTCATGCTTGAATACAAGCTTAAATGGCTTAACCTTCTAGTCAAATACGTTAACCCAGCCAACTCATCTAAAACCTGCCCAGTCTGCTCCGGAAGCATGGCTTCCTATCTGGGCAGGATAATGAGATGCGAAGAATGCGGATTAACAATGGATAGGGATATTGTAGCGGTGTTAAACCTTCAGATGCGGGGAGAAGGGTTCACCCAGAGAGACCCCGATGAGCTAATTGAGGGGGAAGGGTTAAGTAGGAATGAAAATAGCAATTCACTATGCATTCCTACTAATCCAGAACCCAACACTGGAAACTCTGGTCTCAGACTCTGAAGAATTTCATCTACTTGCCTCTCTTATTTAACAATGCAGGTTGAATAATCGATCTGTTACACCTACTCTTTAGTTAATATTCTTTGTGTTTAAAGTTGGTTGGGTTCTTGTTTTAATGTTTTCATTGGTTTGTTGTTCATTATCCTTTGGGTTTAACTTCATTCCATTTCATTTAAGGGCTGTATCAGCTAGCCTATTAACCTTGCCTCCACAGGCGAGCTAATTCAGTACTACATAGTCTATCATTGTTATTGGCGTGGTTGTAATTTATATTTGGGTAAAAATACTCTTATTAGAGAACAATGCCGTGGCATATTGAATATAACATATTTGGGATTGTTAGTGAAGGGAAGCGCATTGAGATACTTAAGTTGTTAGGTTCATATGGATCTTTACGTTTCTCTGAAATAAAAGAAAAACTCCATTTGCGACAGGAAGAAACAAGCAACTTAAGTTATCATATAAGAATGTTACAGTCTCATGGATTAATCGATAAAGATTTAGAGACAGGAGAATATATATTGACAGGATTAGGACGCAAAATCTTAGAGCTTATTAATGAAATAGAATACTCAATTAAGTATTCAAAACTTCTTGTAAGAACATCGAGACCAGCATTAGAACCGTTTGATGCTCAAAAAATTGTTAGCTCATTAATTAAAGAGGCAAAATTGCCGAGGAGTCTTGCAGAGGATATAGCAAGAGAAGCAGAGCTCAGACTTAGCAAAATGCCTATAAAATATCTCACATCTGCATTCATAAGAGAGCTGGTGAATTCTATTCTTGTTGAAAGAGGATTAGATGACGTTCGCCTACAGGTCATGAGGTTAGGTTTACCAGTTCATGATGTGCATCAGATAATATTTGGTAATGAAAGAAAAATAAAGAACCCTAGGCTCATACACTATAAACTTAGTTCATCAATGCTTAGAGACTACACATTATTAAGACTTCTTTCTAAAGATCTTTCAGATGCACACTCCTCTGGTGATTTACATGTTATAGATCTTGATGAGTGGTCATTGTCTACTGTTAATATAAATCATGACATGTACATACTATTAAACTATAAATTTGATGATATGAATCTTTTTTTACCATCAAATGGAATGAAGTCTCTTAATAATGCGTTAATGAGAATTATGTATATGCTATATAACTTTGATCAGGAAGTTTCTGGTGGCCAATCATTACCATTATTCAATTTCTTATTAGCTCCTTATACAAAAAATATTCCTGATAACGAACTAGTAACATATTTTATTCACTTTATTTATAACATAAATAATGTATTCATATGGAGAAACAAATTAACAGTATCTTTAGGTTTACATACAGATCTACCTAAGGGATTCGAAAATCTGGAGATCAAAATAAATGGTACAATTCATACTCTTAATGAATATATTGATGAGGCTCACCGTGTTTTTAATGCGTTCATTAATGCACTATTGCAACTTAATTCTAATGGTAGGCCTCCTATTCTTCCAATCATACATGTTTATGTAGAATCTCTGAGTGATGATTCAAAAAATAATCTGATGAATGCAATAAAACTTAATTTATCAGGTTATACGGTTACTTTTATTAATAAGCTGAGGTCATCATTACTGGATACTATTTACACTAATGATCTTTATAGAGTTGCACTTTCTCATTATGATTCCTCACAATATGACATAGCATCGGTTACAGCAATCAATATGCCTAGGTTAGTTATGAAAAGTGATTTAAATGAAAATACATTACCAAACTTTATTGGAGATATAATAAGGTCTGCTGTAAAAATTGCTGCATCTAAGAATAACTTGCTAGAATTAATGATAAAAAATGAGACTTTACCCTACACATTACATGAATATAAGGGAACATTATACATAAATAATGATAATATCTTCCATATAATCACACCAATTGGTTTGTATGAAGCAATACTTCTTTTAACAGATCACGATTATTTTTCCACACCATCATCGCGATCGTTGTTAATTAAAATACTCAACGAGATTAACAAAATTATTAGAGAATACTCCGAACAAGAGAGTTTAAAAATACTACTTGCCCAAAATATAAGAGACGAACCGGCATACAGATTTTCAATGCTGGACAGAAAACTCTATCCAAAATACTACAGTATACTAATGACAAGAACAAAGCCTGGAAAATATTCGAATGGATTAATAGAAGAATGGAGAATTATTGATATACAAGACTTAATAACTTTAGATTCAGAAGTAGATCCATTTTTATCTGGTGGTCACGCCGTAAAAGTATGGTTAGATGACGAAATTTCATCACCAGAAACAATAATGAATCACTTATCCAGAACATTCCCATCCTATAATGTTAACATACTTCAATATAACAAAAATTTTGTTTTTTGTATGGCATGCAAAAGATTAAGTGTCGGAATCCAGAAAACATGTCCTGTATGCGGTGCTAGAGGCAAATATTTAATTTATTATGCGAATGTAGAGAATGGTTATCAATTTATATCTGATGACGACACTAGACTTTCTGTCATAGAACGAACATCACATGAACTGTGATCTTTCATTAAACTTTTTATAATCATTTATTATATTTCTCTTGGGGGATGACGTGACTGATCTGCACCGATACAATATGGGTGAATGCACCTCCACTGACCCCATTAAGAGGTGGTTATGATTGTCGCCTCATGTTTTGGATCACAATGGTTTTATAATGGAAGTCTCTATAGCTCCAATCTCTGCTCTAAAACCTCACGAAGAAACAATACCAGAAATGGTAACAAACTTGATGAACCAAGTTAGCCAAAATAAAATGTTCAGACATCCTATAATCGTAGATAAACAAACAAACATAATACTTGATGGAATGCACAGACACAAAGTTGCTTTTATACTAGGATTAAAATTTATACCGGTTATTTATGTTTCATACGACGATCCATCAATAAAAATATTACGGTGGTGGCGCTCATCAGAAATAAAAGATAGAGAAATAGTAGTACGATTAGCATCCAAATTTAGACTCGAAAAAATAAGCAAAAACATCTTTGAAAAAGTAAAAAACAGTGTAAAATTAGTAATGCTATATAGTGATGAAATTTTTATTAATAATAAAGAAATTGATTCCCTACAAAGTTATAAAATAGTAAGATTGATTGAAAATGAACTAGTACAAATGAAAAAAACAATCCAATACATTAGAGAAGATTCCCTATTATTGGGATCATCGATAATTAAACCTAATATGTTATTTTTTACTGGTAAAAATATTTCTAAACAAGACGTAAAAGAAAACGCTCTCAAGAATCAACTTTTTCCACACAAATCAACATGTCATGTATTTCCAGCCAGGGTATATAATGTAAACATTGATTTAGAATTATTAAAAAATAATAAAGATTTTTCCTCGCTTGAAGCATTAGTGACCAAGCAGCTTTCTAATAGACTAGTTAAATATATACCAAGGCCATGTATTTATGAAAATGAGGTAAAAGATGAAGCATGTTATGAATATCAATGAGATAACAATTAAGATAGAATACTATGGTGTAATAGGAGCCCTAGCAGGTACAAAACATGAAATAATCCAAATCCCAGAAAACTCAACACTAAAAAATCTTCTAGAAAAACTAGTAAAAACGAAAAACGCATCGTTCAAAGAAAGACTGTTTAAGAATAACGAGATAGAATCTGACATAATCATATTAATAAATAAAGTTGATTACAGACTTTTACAGTACCTTAGCACTCCACTTAAAAATAACGACACTATCACAATAATTTCCGTAGTACACGGAGGATAATATTCTTAAAAATCTTTAAATAGCTGTGACTAAAGTGATAATTCTTTATCTCTCTCTTTAATATCCACACGACTTGTAATATAACCTGCAATTTTGTTCATTATCTTTTTTGAGTACATTATAGACCCGAATTTTTCTTTAAGAAATTTTTTGTTTTTCTCAAAGTCAGTAGTAAATTGATCTGGATATAACTCTAGCAACCTCAACGCGATCCTCTTTATCATACGTGTACGAATTTTTCCCATACTATCACCACTAAAAAAGGAATATTCGCTAAAAATAAGGTTTTTGCTTTAAAATTAACAATCTAATAAAAATTAGTTTATTTACTGTTCCTAATGAGAGTGATGGTGATGCTCGTGTTCATGCTCTAATTCTTCTACTTCTTCACTAGTTTCCTCTAGGTGTGGTTGATATTCTCCTTTCAGTGCAGCTGCAAAATCATTTTCTTGGGGTACTCCTATGAACATGACTTGCCCATTTACTGCAACTGTTGGTACAGCACTCACGTTATATTTGTCAGCAATCTCCGGAAATTCGTACGCTTCAACTATATTCGATTCTACATTATTGGTTGCTATTGCAGCACTATTAGAGAGCAGAGCTGCGTAAGGACACCATGGACAACTCGGTGTAACAACAACTTCCACAACCGCCTTATTCTCAAGCGTTTTTAATTTGTTGTAAGTTTCAGTTGAAAGTTTTGGCGTATGCTTTGAGGCCAGAACTATAGTTTCTAGAAAAGCCCAGGTCTCTTGTCCAACAGGTGCTCCTAAGTATTTAATGTTATACCCATCGAATATTATTACCGGGGCTTTCTCTACATTAAATTTGGCAAATATGTCATCATTTTTATCTTTAACATATAATTGGATAATCAGTTTATTGTTAGAGAGTTCAGATATTTCATAAAGGAATTCTTTCAAAGTCTCACAATAAGGACAATCATCTTTATTTTCATCATGAAAATAAAGTAACGTAAGCTGATTTGTCATACCAGATAACTTTTTTCTTACGACCTCTCTAGATTTTGCATCCAAAACCATATTTCCTATCGCCTCACTATGTTCTAGAATATTATTTCAAAGAGAAATATAAATCTGCTTATACCTAAATGAACTCAATGTAAAAACACACCAACCTCCTCTTGAAAACAAGGGCTGCTTTCAAACTGTGTCAACGGTACTACCTGTTATGGAGGCAAGCACAATAATTCCGCTTACATGTGTTCATAGCTCCATTATTGAGTGACCTGCTCAAATTAAGAAACGTCCAACACTTTTTGAGAAACTCTGAGACTGAAACTTAGACTTTCATGAGAAACTATCTCAAAAATTAGTTCGTATTTTTCATTATTTTATTCATTGTATCTTTAAATTTTTCTAATATTAATGTTAGTATTATGCCGGATTAAGCTTATATTTAACTTTTTTATTTAAAGGTTAGCTGGGGTGAGGATTCTATGGCAAGTGTGCCTTCGGGTGGTACATCAGCGGTTCCTGTATTAATACTCAAGGAAGGAACGCAAAGAACAACTGGTTACGATGCATTACGAGCCAATATAACTGCTGCAATGGCAGTAGCGGAAACTGTAAAATCATCATTAGGACCCAGAGGTATGGATAAGATGCTTATTGATACAATTGGTGACATAACTATTACAAATGATGGTGCTACAATACTTAACGAAATAGAGGTTCAACATCCTGCAGCAAAATTATTAGTTCAAATAGCAAAAACTCAGGATGATGAAGTTGGAGATGGCACAACAACTTCAGTTGTAATAGCAGGTCAGCTACTAAAAGAAGCTGAAGAGCTCATCGATAAAAACGTGCATCCGACAGTCATAGTTAGCGGATATAGAAAAGCCGAAATTAAAACTAGAGAAGTTATTGACTCATTAGCAATAAAAGTAAACATTGATGATGATGAAATACTTAAAAAAGTAGCATTGACATCAATACATGGTAAATCAGTTTCTTCAGTCAAAGAACACCTTGCAGACATATGCGTGAAAGCTGTTAAAGCAATAGCAGAAGAACGGAACGGGAAGAGAATTGCCGACATAAATAAGATACAGTTAATCAAAAAACAGGGTGGAGGATTGCTAGACACAGCATTAGTTTATGGAGTAATAGTTGATAAAGAGGTTGTGCACCCAGGTATGCCTAAAAAAGTTACTAATGCTAAGATTGCATTAATAGATGCTCCGTTAGAAATAGAGAAAACTGAGATTGATGCAGAAATTAGAATATCAAATCCAGAGCAAATGAAAGCATTTTTGGATGAAGAAGAGCGAATGCTAAGAAACATGGTAGACAAAATAAAGTCTACCGGTGCTAACGTTGTCGTTTGCCAAAAAGGTATTGATGATATAGCGCAACATCATTTAGCTAAAGTAGGCATTCTGGCTGTACGACGAGCGAAGAAATCTGATATGGAAAAACTGGCTCTTGCCACAGGTGGTAAAATAGTTACAAACATTGAAGATTTGACACCAGAAGACTTAGGAGAAGCAGCATTAGTGGAAGAACGACGCGTTGCAGGCGACAAAATGGTATTTGTGGAAGGTTGCAAGAATCCAAAATCAGTAAGCATATTGATAAGGGGTGGACTCGAAAGATTAGTCGATGAGGCAGAGAGATCAATTATCGATGCACTGAGTGTAGTATCAGATGTAATAGAGGATCCAAGAGTTGTATATGGTGGTGGAGCAATAGAAATTGAGATAAGTAAGACATTGAGAAAATACGCATCAACTGTCGGTGGACGAGAACAATTAGCTATTGAAGCATTTGCAAAAGGAGTAGAAGCAATCCCAAGAGCCCTCGCTGAGAATGCTGGCGGTGATCCAATAGATGCATTAGCAGAACTAAAAACAGCACACGAGCAAGGCAACGTGTCATATGGAATTAATGGATACACGAGCAAAATTGATGATATGGAGAAACTAGGTGTTATTGAACCTGCATCAGTTAAGATACAAGCAGTAAGTTCTGCCACTGAAGCGGCTGCAACGATTCTAAGAATAGACGATATAATAGCTGCATCCAAGATAAGCAAGGCTGAAAAAGGTCCAGAAAAAGAGAAGAAGGAAGAAGAGGAAAAAGATTAAATGCATATATTAATAACAGGAACCCCAGGAACTGGAAAAACAACATTCTCCCTTTATTTTTCTGAAGCACATGATTATTATTATATTAACGTAAACGATTTAGCTAAAAAATATGATCTGTTTTTAAAATACGATGATAGACGAGATTCTTATATCATAAATATCGATAGAGTAAGAGGTAAAATACGTAATCTTTTAAAAAGAAATGATGATGTTATTATCGATACTCATATAGTTGATGCGGCCCCTAAAAATATTGATCTGGTGATAGTTTTCAGATTAAATCCAATAAGATTGCTTGGCATACTTAAATCACGAGGATATAGTGAAAAAAAGATAGCAGAGAATGTAGAGGCAGAACTTCTAGGGATATGTGCATCTGACGCTTATAGAAGGTTTCATAATAAGGTCTTTGAATTAGATGTAACAGATAAAAAGCCCGAAGAAATAGAACGATTTATAATATCTGCCAGTAAAAAAATAGTTAAAAATCAAGGGATAGAGTGGCTAACACTTTTAAACGATAAAGATCTAGAAGAACTTTTAAGTTATTTATCCAAAAACAGATGAGACCATTCAATAGTTCATCATGATATTATTAGTTCACTACTATCTTTCTCATCATTCATTAAATTAGATTTCAATATTGAAACTTTATAGTGTGTACTTTCTGATGGTAAAAATATTAACGCCTCACCTTTATTTAAGGTTCTCACTTTCTTTGCAACTTCAGCAGCTTCCATTAAAATACTCTGTAATCCTGTTGCATTAAGAACCTCCTCAAATGAATTTACTCTATGAAGTATTATCAAAGAAAGCGATCTTACAATTTCGTAAGAAATTTGCGATGGCAGCTGTGTTATTATTATCATGGTCACGCCATGTTTTCTAAGCTCAGACACCATTTTTTCACCTAATGATGGAGGATCACCATATCTTCGTTGTGGTATAATGTTTCTGGCCTCTTCAAGAACAACAACAATTCTCTTTAAACTGTGCTTTATAGAATGAGAATAAAGTATTCTCATTATAGTATAAGCAGTAATTCTCTTTAATCCTTCCTCAGATAAATTCCTGAAGTTTATAGATATATTATTACTTAACAATTCATCTGCGCTAAGCACTTTCGTAGCATTAAAAATATTTTTACTTATACCATAATTTAACGGTTCTAATCTCCTAAGCAGTGCCATCCTAATTTCTGTTTCATAATTGGACACGTATTGACCTCTTTTCGGAGATAATTCCTCAATTATTCTGTTAACAGTAAGACCTTGTATATTACTTTTAGATATAATTTCAAGCAGAATCTTCCTTAAAACATAAGATTGTGGCATAGATAATTGAAAAGCCTCAGTGAACATATCAGTAAGAAAACCAACATGCTCACCAATATCATTATTAAGCATTATCATGAGAGGATTTATGCTATAATCATCAATACCGAGATTTATAGAATATCCTCCAATACTTCTTATGAATCTTTCATATTCACCATGCCAATCAAAAACTAGTATTTTGTATCCATTATTAGCCAACCCTTCCAATATCCTCATGCAAGTAGTTGTTTTACCAAATCCACTAAGACCAAAAATACCAATATGATTTATCAAATCATTTTTAGAAATATAAAATAATGGTCCGTTGTCATCTATTTTACCTAACAATATATTCTCACCATTTTTCATACTAATCTCTTTCAACTTATTAACAAATATTATTATTTTGATAATATTTTTAATATGAGAATACTCATCATTGATTTTTTTAGAAGGGTATTGAGAGCTCATTTTTTATCACTCTTTCGTACTCATTTGTAATCGTAAATCCAAGATGTGCATTGAATACAGCTTTTATACCTGATAATTGATCGATAAGATTATCTATATCTGAACGATTTTTAACTGGCTTTGACACGATCAAATACAATTCTGCATTATCGTTTGTCGGCACTATGACTAAAGAAAAAAGTAATTGCGATGCCAACAATTGTGAAGATAATTGTAAGAGATTCTCATCGCTTGGTTGAACATTATTAGTTAACACATTTAATTTATTTATAGAGAAAGCATATTGATTTTTATTATACGTTCTTAAGACAAAACCATGTTTTTTAGCATACTCATGTAATTTATTTTTGTTTAAAAGCTTTAAAACCACAGTAAATAGTGTAATAATTGTGATGGGCATTATTAACCACTGATAAAATGTATATGACAAAGAAGAAACATACTGATTTATCCAATGTAAGGTTATTGCGATTATAATTAACAAAGAAAAAAGAGTAATTATGTCATTCTTATCGTATTTCATAATTTTCACTTTATACCTAGTGCTCTTGCAATTTGATTGAGTATCTCGGCTAATTGATTAAGAAAATTAGTGAAACCCGAACTTAATGATGATGACATTGATGCGGATGAACTTTGTACTGAGGTAATAATGTTAGAAACAATACTAAGGATTACTGTAAATGTTATCGCAGCTAAACCCAAGAGCATACCCTCCTCTACTAATGGTGATGCTTTACGATTTTTTATCAGATCGTATAGTTCTCTTATCATCATTTTTCACCATGATAATTTAGTTAAACACAAATTTAACTGATTGTTAGACTTTAAATAGTGTATTGATTATTATCATCATAATTGTATAGGAAGCTAATGAGAGTATGGATATTAATAATGTGAAACGTTTTTCACTATAAATGTTTGAGGAAAGAAAAGCAAGCACGATGCATAAAAATCCATAGAGGAATGGAATAAGATTAAACCAATCTGAATAATGCTCAATTTTGCTAATTAGAATAAAAGGTAATCTTGACATAGCAGCTAAAAATATTGAACTCATGATAGTTAATAAAAATGTCTTCATTTTCATAGATGATAACCATAGTTCAAAATCCCTGTGTATTTCCTGTATTTTTCGTGAGATTATGATGGAATTAATATTACGAGATATTGCTGAACGATCACCAATAATTATATTTTGAACATTGTAATTCAAAAAAGTCCCTCTGGGTAATAAATAAGATGCATAACTAATAACACGTTGTGGTTCATGACCTTTTAATAACATCACACTGATAGTATCATAGATTTTCTTAATGAATTTACTCTTAGGCTTATACAACATCAGTGCTTTACCAAGACCTAATGTACTATTTTGATTTAAATGAATCATTAATTCTTCAATTTCATCATTCATTCAATATCCCTCAATAGAAGTATCATTTTTTTCGTGTCTAAGGATATATAAGTTGTTGATATGATTAAAATGCTTACAAATAATATCATGCCAATTAATCCATATTTAATAGAAAAAATTGTTAATGCGACAGGCACAATGTAACTTAGGAACGTGATAACAAGAATACGTAATGTAAGTTTATTGGTAAGGTTTTTCAAATGCCCTGCAGTTTTTAAGAATGCCAATTCTTGAATGTTATAACGTTCAATAGGTGTTATACCATGCGAAGAGTATAGGTTAAGGTATGTCGAGAGCACGTCTAAGTTATTAAATACACTAATGGAATTAAGTACCTTAATCGGATCATGGCCTTCATCAACCTTTCCCATTAAGAATTGTTGATCTGTGCTTAAAAGATAATGATTCTTAACACGTTCTAACATAGACCTTATATCTCTAATTTGTAACATAAGTGAAATTAATGCAAGAAACGATCCTTCGTTAATAGTGACCCTGTTTATTTTTTTATTGGTAGATTTCTTCATTTACGATACCTCCATTAATCCTATTTAGAATATTAAGAAAAAGAGTTTTAATCTCCTCATAACTTTTCCCGTTCGTTATTAATTTTTTCACGTTCGGAGTGTCAAATAGTGAACTTATAGTTCTAGTGAGTTTACCATTAATTCTGCTAAAAATGATTACAGGATCACCGTTATTATCAATTTCTACAATATTTTTTACGTATCTTATAATTTTTCCTGAATTTGTAATCTCACGTTCCATTAAAATAACTACATTAATAAGTCGTATACTATCTGAATTAATCATATAATGCTTTGTCCATCTATAGAAAAGTCCTTCGATCGATGCTGCATGTGTTGTCGCAATACCTTTTAGACCCATTGAAAATGCATGAAACATAGCTCTTGTATGTTCTTTTGTCTGTATTTCACCTAGGTATATCCAATCTGGCGACCTATGTAATAACTTGACTATCTCAGTACTCTTTTTGAAAACTTTAGCTCCTTGTTCAAAAGGTGTTGTTTGAATTTTTATTTGATGAGCATCTTTATCTTTTAGATTAAGACTCTCTACAACATCTTCGATGTAAATTCTACGCCAAACTTTTGGTAATTCTAAATCAATAGTATTTGCAAGAGTTGTTTTACCACTATTTGGTTCTCCGCAAATCACAATGTTCAGTCTATTCATAGCAAGGAAAATAAGGTATGCTATAGCTTCTGCAGTTATTGTACCTGATTTTATTAATTTTTGCACGTTCATATATTGCATTGCTAAATTTCTAATGTTTAGTGATGTAGTTAGGACTAACGGAGGCGAATCTAAAGAAAACCTATGAGGAATTCCATTAAGTATAATATCCATTTTTAACGACGGATTTGATAGACTAACATTACCCTTACCTATAATACTAGCATAAGTCTTTATTCTTTCAATATCAGTATGCGCAATAAATATATTAGTAGAACATCTACCATATTCTTCATGATCCAAATAAATAAATCTATCTTCACCATCCAGATACATTTCTTGAACATGAGCATCGTACAAAGGTACTAATATTTTACTTAAATTAGTGCTTTTAGTTATGATTAGCCACAGCATTTTTTCTAAAAGATCCTGGACATTAGGTTTTCTAGATACTTCATCGATTATATAAAAACAATGATTATCGTGATCATAAATATTCACAAAACCAACATTCACATCATACACATTTATCCTTTCAGAGTCTATGATAGACCTAAATCCATTACAATAATCCACGTATGGTTCAAATAACCATTCATAAATTTCATGATCAGAGTAATTCATTGCAAAATGATCAACAAGCTCTCTGAAAAACGGTGAATGTTTGTAAATCCAAGTTTTCATAAGATCATTAGGAGAATAACTTGAACGTAATAAGGCAGGATCATAGATTAGTTCATCTTTAGAAATATTTTGAATTCTAATCTTATCAAAGTGAGCATTAATCAGTTGAATATAATTAAACAACTCTTTGACATTTTTCTTATAGATCTTGTTAATAATTCCGTTTTCCATTACTATTAAAAAAGTATTGCTAGACATAGATGAAAAGACCTTCTCTCTACATTTTTTGTTTGTCTCAAGACCAAATACATGAAAATCATGAGGACAATAAACTCGCAGTGTACTACCTTCATTCACAATTTTACATGACTCACTGCACATTTGATTTAGCATTATCTTTATCCCTCTTGAAAAGAAATGGAGCGTATTCTATTAGAATATTTGAGAGAGCTTCAAAACGAGCTTCTAAACTTGAAACGCGTGTCTCTAAACCTTCTATTCTTGACTTGTGTATTTCTATATTACTCTTAATTTTGACAACCTCAAATGATATTGTCATCAGCTCTTTCGCAACTCTCTCTTGACTTATTTCATTAATCTTACTCTTCTTTTCTTCAACAACTTCTGATTTCGGAAAACTGTCCATAATTTTATCTATACGTTCCTTTGTAGCCCCTAACTCCGTCAAAAGTTCCTTAACAGTATCTGGAGAAATGCCTTTCTTAACCATAAGCAAAGCCAAATCTTCGAGAGTAACTCTCATCGACATGAGATTCTAGCCTCCATAAGTTTATCCTCAATTTTAGACACATACACAGTATACCACTTAACATATTCAATACGGTAAATTGATGTCAGCATAAGCGAATTAGTAGTCAAGTCCTCTAAGGAAAGCACTCTGTTTTCTAATTCTGCCAATTTATCCTGTATTTCCTTTAGTTCATCAAAAATTATACGCAATCCCCAAACTAGTATATCATTCCTACTAACATTCATACCATTATTTTAGGATAAAAATGCTTAAAAACACCTCTTGTATCCTTAAAATTAATAATTGACAGATACTTACGGGCTCAATGCCAGAACGCTTAATCCAATCTTACATAGATATAATTGCATGGATCTCCCTATCAATCATCATCATATTAATAAACACTATTAGCATAAACTCACTCTACACAGCAATATCAAAAGCAGAGGCAATAACAATCTATTCTCAAATTAATGATACAGGTTATTTAGCAAAAACCTTAAACGCAAGCGTTACAATTTCAATAAAGTCTTTTATCAACAATATTTCAGTATACTTAGAAAATAACTCCATAACCATTAATATAAACTCAGCATCGTTTACTTTTAAATCCGATGTAAAATTCAAGAAATCTATACTAAAAACTAACAAATATTACACATTCTCGAGCACAGATGATTATGTAGCAGTTGAGGAGAGTTAAAATGTCAGAAAACATTATAACAATAATTATATTATTCCTCTTAATATTCACACAACTTATATACTTAATAATTGTAGAAATTAACATTACTGATTCGTTAATAGATAACATTCAAAATAATTCATTAGCTAATATTATTAGATCGGGATCAAGTGGTTATTATGGACTTTGATTCAATTCCTGTTTTAGACCTAGTAATATCACTTCTACTCCTTACCACAATAACAATAACATACATAACACCACAGACATTATCTAATAAGCAGGAAACGTTCCAAAATTATTATAGATATTTTAAATTACAACAAAAAATTTTACACAATGAAAACCTCTTTCAGTGTAAAAATGTTACATTAGATGAAATTATTAAATCATTAGACGTGCAATATCCAATAAAAATTATAAACAGTAGCAGCTATATTAAAATAATAATTAAAGGCAATGAGAAAGACGCACAAATTCCAGTAATTTTCATATCATGCGGTGATATAAATGTTAAAATATATGGCACTACATAAAAATCAAAAAGCTGTAATAATAACTTTACAAATCCTTTTCCTGATATTAGTCATATTCAACATGCAATCGGAATATGCTAAATTACGCTCAATTTATGATGAAATGTATATGAGAAAAATTATTTACTTAGAATCATACTCTATAATAAAAAATATAAGAATAAATGCTAAAAATTATCTAACAAGATTAGCTTATATAAATTCTTCTGCTGAAATTAAAGAAAGATTCGTATCATTCATAATTTCTATCATCAATTTTTATAACAATTCATTAGTAGATGATACCGACACCATAATTATTAAGATAGAGTCAATAAAAATAAATATCACAATAAGTAATTTTGTAGAAATTTTTTATAAAATTATTGTTAGAATTTATGATATTTTAGGATATGCATTTCTTACAATTCCTTTGGAAGACAAGTTAATTTTTATATCGAGATAAGATAAGATCGTTTGCACATTGTCTCTGATAGAATAATCCGAAACTCCAATAGTCATCGAAAGTACTTTATGTGAGAGAAGCGAACGGAATTTTAATTCCGAAGCTAACATTTTCTCTGAAATATAAACCAACGAAGCTGCGATTATGTATGGATTTTTACTCTGATATATACTTTGATCAAGTGAATCTAGAATTCTTAATGCATTCTCCTTAATTTTTTGAATATAAGTACTTAAGTTTATTTTATTGTACATGTATCGTATTTTTATACGTATGAAAGTATTAGAATATAACATTGTGGTTATACGATCTACATAAACTTTTATCCTTTCTTTAATCGTTATATGTCGTTGTATTATTTTTCTTGTTTGTATCAATGCCCACGCAATATTATTGCTATCCACACGATGTCCAAGTTCTCTATAAAAACTAGCTATTTCAACTAGTGTGAATGGTTTTATATTACCTGCTTCCCATACGGCTGCAATTAATGAGGCAGCTGAAAGCGCATATTTGTTAACACCTGGAACTCGTTTCTTTTCCTTTTTTATAATTCTAATAGTTTTTGCATATATTATAATAGAACGTTTAAGAATATTATCAGGAATATTGAGATGAGATGCAACGAATTCCATAGAGTTAAGAATTCTTTTTTCAATAATCTGTCTAGTTTTCTCGAGTTTAATCTTTTTATCATAATTAATTAGAGTTTTTATGGATGATTCATTAAAATTCTTTCTCATACTACTACGACCTATATTACTTCCAACCCCATAAATTACTGACATGTCATCAGTATAAACATGAGAAACATAACCTACATGATCACTTTTTATTGGAGCAATTGTATACTTAGGTTCAGCTATCTCATGACCTTTTACTAGTCCACACTCTGAACATACGAATTCTCCCTCCTGTGTCTTTATAATTCTACCTCCACACTTATCACAAAACTCACTTTCCATGTTCAAATTATTCACAAGTCTCCCTTAATATTAATGAATTCGTAATATAAAGCAACAGAGCTAAAAAAATATATGCGCAAATATGCATGATAATAGTAGTCTGAGAGTATGCCGAAAGTGCTACGCTTTAATGACATTCAGTCCATTACGATTTAAAATATTTATAAGAAATGATCGATAAGATCCTTTTAAACCTTTCCAATCTATAGCTGCTGTCTTCGTTTTTTCAAATGTACGCTCAAAAGCTAATAATATCTCATTCTCTGTAATATCATTAAAAACGTACTCCGGTGCTATATGACCTACTGCAAATTCTGTTTCAAAAATATAGTGATTAAACCTTGGTGCATAATGTGGGCCACCAAAGCCCACAATAGTATTAAAGATATTATTAGATTCAGCAGCAGCAATAGCACTTACTGCAACGATCTCAGCCGCTACAGGATTTCTCCATTGTTGAAAGGTACTCCCTATTTCAACAAACATTATAGGAATATTTTTTAATGTAGGACCATGATGAGTCACTTCCATCGAAACATTCCAATCCAATAAAAACTCTTCTGCTAATTTTTTCATTGTATTTAATGCAATTTTGAGCTTAGAAGCTGGAGCAATAGACAAAGTCCTAGGTTTACCTCCATAAATGTTTGAGCTCCAATTGCCTGTGAAATGTGCAGTTAATGCAGGCATATTACTTTGCGATGTGTGTTTGCTTAACACAATAACTAAATTTGTTTTCGCGATTTCTTCCAATATGTCAAAATATATATGTTCACTATTAATTGTTAAAATAGTCATATTATCTTTGACATACAATGGTGCACCACTAAACTCTCCCTTCTCAACAAATCCATAATTTTCGATGAGCTTCTTTTTTATATTAATACTAGCTTCATCGACTTCAGATGAAAGAAAAAGAACATCGCACTCAAGTTTTTTCATATTAATCTTCCTCAAATTAACTTGGAAACCTCTAACTTTGCCTTAGCTAATAGATCTTTGGTCTTCTCTGGATTAGTAGACTCAGCAAAAATACGTAAAAATGGCTCAGTACCGCTCGGTCTTATTAGTATCCACTCATTTTCATTAAACCATACTCTGATGCCATCTATAGTATCGTATTCATAGCCTAATGATGAATAATGCTTAATAATTTTTTCAATAGCATAAGGCTTTTTCTCATTAGAACATGGTAACTTATCCTTAACCATAAAAAGCCTTGGTAAACTATTATTATACTCTGAAAGACCAATGTTCATCTTTGATAACGCCTCCAACATTAGTGCAAGGCTCATGGTACCATCCCTAGCAGGCTGATGCGGAGTATAGAAAAATCCTCCATTCTCCTCTAATCCAAATGCTCGCATTCCTTTAGATTCCAGCTCAAGTATTTTATGTGTTATTATCACGCTTCCAACTTTGGTCCATATTACCTCACCTCCCAACTTCTTAATAGGATACTCAACAACTCGTGACGCACTCACACCAACAACCAAGACTCCTTTCCCATGCTTTCTCATAGAATGCTCAGCAAGTAAAGCTCCTGACCTATCACCCCATACAACCTCACCGTTATCACTAATGAAAATCGATCTATCTGCATCACCATCAAATGCTACACCAAAATCGCATTTGCACGATCTAACAAACTTACCAAGATTTTGTAAATTATCTGGCAATGGTTCTGGGTTACGAGAAGAAAAAGTGCCATCCAATTGCCCATTTACACTGATCATCTTAACATTTAACTCTCTTAATACTAAGGGAACCGTAAGCCCAGCAACACTACTGATAGTGTCAGTAACAATTTTAAACCTGCGCTCACGAACGCTACTAGAGTCTATAAGCGATAAGATATTATTAACATATGGTTTTATAACATCCAATGCACCAGAAAAATGACCAACATCTTGAACAAAACTTCTTTTATAGTATATTTCTTCAATGAGGTCTTCATATTCGTGTGGGACTTCCATTCCTTTTTCTCCTAACACTTTTAACCCATTATATTCTGGTGGATTATGACTAGCAGTAACAACTACACCGCCATCTAAATTATAATACTTAACCGCATACTGATGTGCAGGAGTAGGGGCGAAACCCCCATCATAAACATTCACACCGCTATCAATAAGTGACGGAATAACAATATCCTTTATCATCTTACTACTAACTCTAGCGTCGATGCCCACAAGAATAGTTTTACCTTTAAAAAACGTACCTATCGCCTTACTCATATCTCTAATAAATTTTGGTGTTAATTCTAGATTTACAATTCCCCTAACACCATTCGTCCCAAACAACTTTGTCATCTTTAAACACCTCTAATTTTTTTCTCGAAAACGTACTGTGCGATTATAGGTAAACATATAGTAGCATCACAATATAAGGTTATATGCTTTGCTTTAGGATTTACTTTACCCCATGTAATCGCTTCACGAGGCTGAGCACCAGACAAACTTCCATCATATTCAGATGCAGTAGTTACGTATATACTATAATTCAGACCATCCTTAAACTGAGCCCACCATATTGTATGATGCTTGCTAATTCCACCACCAATTATTAAAGCCCCTAACTTCTTTGCCTCAAAAACACTATCGAGTATACGTTTCATATCCTCAAACATGTTCAGCTTAATTTTTCGGGTTTGAGAATAAAAGAAAAGCTGAGTGCCCACAGCCGAATCAACAATACCAGGCACATAAACTGGAACATTTCTCAGATAAGCCTGATGCAAAAATGAATACTCATCATTTATACGCTTTCCAATCTCGTACGCTATTCTAGAAGGCGAATACTCCCCCTCAGGTAAATCATCAAGAATACTAAAAACAACCTTCTCTATCAGAGGACCGTAACTCTCAACAGGAATAAACACATTACCAAGCCTATGAATATTAAGCTCAAAAAGCATTACATCATCAGCATTAAAGAAACCCTTATAATACTTACCACCAAAACCTCTAGCGATATCATGATCAAGAGCACCGCCAGTAGTTATTACTGCATCAAATAAACCATCATCAATCATTTTAGCTATCACACCACGCAAACCAGTAGAAATAAGATTCCCAGTAAACGATATTATCCTATAACAATCCTTATCATTACTCATCTCATACAATATCTCAGCCGCCTCATAAAGATGCGCTGCCATAAATCCACCAGCAGAACCCAACTGCTTAACTAAATCATAAACACTTAGATTACTCCCCAACTTAATATCTTCAATCTCCTCACGAAGAATCTTCTTCAAATTCATAGCATATCATACTACATTATTTTCCTGAAAAATAAAAACCTATATACCACCTTGAACATTAAATCTTTGGGCCCATAGCGCAGCATGGACAGCGCGGCGGCCTCCTAAGCCGTCGGTCGCGGGTTCAAATCCCGCTGGGCCCGCTAAAACCCTTCCATTATAAAAAACACATTTATAATCTATGTGACACCTTTAAAACATTCAGTTCAAACATTAACGATGACATTATGAGAGAAATCTACAAAAACAAAAAGGGAGGTGCTGACACAATAATTGCAGCACTACTACTAATAGGAATAGCAATAGCAGGATCATTTATAGTCTACAGAACATTGTTCACGTCCGCATCTAATATAACCAACAAATCATTAATCTTCATAAACGATGCATCATTAACAACTTTCCAAGGAAATGGAGCGTTTCTGCAGCTAACAATCCAAAATCAAGGTACGTATAATGTTAATCTTACTGGAATTACTATTTATGATCAAACTGGTTCTCGTATATACAATGATACAAAAGTTTCCATAACCATAGCTTCAGGCGAACAGAAAAGTATAGCACAGAATATTCCTGGAAATTTCTATTCCGGTCAAAAATATTTGATTGTATTAAACTTCACTTATGCGAATCATCAAAGTATAACAGCATCAGTGAATGTTGTAGCTCAGTAATTTTAGGCTGGTGTTCATGAAGAAAATAAAATTAATTTTTTTACAAAAATCTAATAAAAATAAGGATAAAGATGGTGGTATTAACAGGATAATGAAACGTGTTTGGAAATGGGGTTCAGTGAAGATTCTTGGTCAGGATGAAATGATTTTTGTGTCTCAAGATCCTCTCATCAATTATCAAATCGATTCTGTATCAATCATTGTTTATCCCAATTTATACATTGTAAAAGAACCTGAACTTTCTGATGAAGCAAAGGTCAGTATAGCGAAAATTATTGAGTACATATATTACTCAGCCCAACCAGAGCCTTTTACTAAGAATACACATGATGATATTAAAAAATATATCGAAGAGCTTATTTGGAGTGCTATTAAATCTTTAAAGATTGATAATGATGAAAGTTTAGATTTCTTTCCTGCGTTTATGTATTATGTCCAGAGAGATGTTTTTGGATACGGTCCGTTAAATGTTCTTTTAAAAGATGAATATATTGAGGAACTTTCTATGGTTGGTCCTAATAAACCAGTCTATGTTGTGCATAGAATAGTCTCTAATTATAAGAAATGGATACCAACAAATATAATACTTGATGAGAATGAAGCGTTTCTGGTAGTGCAAAAGATAGTTCAACGTGGTAAAGGATATTTATCGTTTGCAATGCCAATCTCTGATGTACTGCTTCCGGAAGGGCATAGGGCTGCTGTAACATACAGTAATGAAGTAACACCATGGGGGCACAGTTTTACCATAAGAAAGTTTCCATCCAAAAGATTGTCGATTATTGATTTAATTAAACAAAACAGCATTACTCCTCTTACTGCTGCATATTTGTCGTTAATTCTAGAAACACGTGGATGTATTTTTATCCTGGGACCTACAGCATCTGGCAAAACTACTATGCTTAACGCATTATTAGAACTTGTACCACTTGATTGGAAAATAGTGACTGTGGAAGATACTCCAGAAATACTTGTACCGCATTCTCAATGGGATAGATTAGTTTCAAGAAAAACTTTGCCTGGTGAAGAAGTAAATGAGATTGATTTATTTGAGCTCACTAAATTTGCATGGAGACGAAGACCAGATTTACTCATAGTAGGAGAAGTTAGGGGTCGTGAAGCACAAGCATTAGTTCATGCAGTGGCTTCTGGACATGGTGGTTTGACAACATTTCATGCAGATAGTGCTAGATCTGCAATTCTTAGATTAAGAAGCCCCCCGCTCAGTATTGAACCGAGCTTTACATTATTAATCTCAGCGTTTATTAACATGAGGGAGATTAATCCTGGTTATAGAATACTTTATTCTATAGAGGAACTATATGAAGAATCAGATATAAGTATTGTGCCAAGAGCAATATACGAACACGGAATCAATTTAGCAGCAGAGAAATTAGTTGAAGTAAGTAATGCAATGAAACGAGTAGCTAACATCAAGGGTTGGAATAAAGAGCACATAGTTTCTGAATTAGAACGAAGAAAAAGCATACTACAAGACCTATCAGTAAAATCATTTAGTAATAAAAATGAACTGCTAGAAGAGATCTCAATAAAATTATATGGTGAACATAATGAATAAATTGTATGATAGTTTATTCAATAGATTCATGAAGAGCAAATTCTATATGCAATATTACTTACATGTGAAAGGATTGATCAATAAAGCCTTGTTATATGTTGATCCAAATGATTATGTTCATAATATTACATGGAACTTATTTTTAGTTTCAGTAATATCGTTCAGTGGTTTTTTGGTATTATTCTATTATTATAACACTTTTATTACTCTTTTAGTTCTTTCATCTCCTTTTATTTTATTATTACTGTATGAAACTAGTATGTATAGAAAAATAATAATGAGGAAAAAAGGTGTTGATGATGAAATTCCTCTTTTTTCAATGTTTATGGCAACAATAGGTGAGTTGGGTGTCAGGTTAGTTGATATTTTTTACGAAATTTCTGAACGCAGTGAATTTCGATACATAAGTAGAGAGGCAAAAAAGATCATTAGAGATACTATATTATTTTATGGTAACATTTTTGAATCAATAGATGCGAACAGTATAAATCATCCGTCAAAAGATTGGGAACGTTATATGCTAGGAATAACAAGTATAGTAAAAAGTGGTGGTGAATTAAGTAAATACTTAGAAGATAAAATGAAGGAATTTTTAAATAAATATAAACAACGCTGGATGTTGTATTCTAAACATGCCGGTGATTGGGGTGAATTATTACTTTTAGTATTTCTACTTACTAGTGCTCTAAATTTAATAACTGCGGTTATGTTTCCCAGTAATGCAGTATTATTTATAATGATAACAGGCATAGTGATCATACCATCATTCACTGTTCTATCTATTTTATTAATAGATATGTCATCTCCTTCTGATAAAAATACCATAAACGTAAATTCCGTATGGGGAATAGCTATTGGAATTTTAATGTTCATGATTGTCTTTCAATTTCTAGCTCTGTGGGTATCGTTAGGCATAGCTATATTTGTTAGCTCATTGATAATTTATATTCCTACAAGAAAGTTATTAAAGGAAATTGACGAAGAAGAACGTTGGCTTCCGGCATTTTTGCTTTCCTTAACCGATGCTAGAAAAGCTGGTATTTCGCTAGATCAGGCGATAGCTAAACTTAGGGGATTTGGTTCTAGAGTTGATCACATTCTCGATGACCTAACAAGTCAGATAAACATGGGTATACCTCTAGATCAAACTATTCCTAAGTGCAGAAGCAGACTATTTAAAAACGTTTTATATGTGATTGGAGAGCTCAATGCACGAGGTGGAGGAACACCTATGGTCATTGAAAGAATACGTGAATACATTATATATGTTCAAGAAAGTCAAACTGAAGCAAAAAGTAGCCTTAAAATTTATGAGATCTTAGCATTATTAACACCTATAATACTCAGTGTAATGATCACATTGACATATACTTTTTCAAACATAAATGTGACAATGTGGAACAACTCTCTTGGTTTAGTACCCATGCAACATTATGATTTAAACATTATGATGGACAACATTAAGGTTATTATCGTTGAAGTATCATTTGGAATTTCATTATTAATATCTAAAGCTAAAGACTTGACAGCAAAAAGTACATTTTTGGTTATTGCAACAACTGCATTAGCATTACTATCACTCTTAACTATTCCCACTATTAAAATACAATTATGATTCAGAACTATTTCCAATTTATTTCATGTACTTAAAAATATTATTAATGAGGATAATATTCTCTCATCTTAATGAATAAGGTTTGTCATTTGTTTTATCATTGTGAGCTTAAGTTTCAGCCATCAAATTTTTTATCGCTTCACTTATACGTTTATATGAATCTTCTAAAAGTTCCGGCAAAACCTTAGTCTGTGATACAGTTGTCATAAAATTTGTATCACCAACCCAACGTGGTACTATGTGAATGTGTATATGTGTTTCTAATCCAGCACCACTAGCTTTACCGATATTTATTCCTATGTTAAACCCATCCGGCTTGTAAGAAACATCAAGAGCTTTTTTAGCAATAACAGATGCCTCGATAAGATCTACCAATTCATCATGATCTAATTCCTCCAATTGCGAAACATGCTTGATAGGTGCAACCATTAAATGACCAGAATTATAAGGATATCTATTAAGTATTATAAATGAATGCTTACTTTTATAAACAACCAACGTCTGAGATGATACACCATTTCTCACCGCCTCACAAAGAAAGCACTCAGAACTATTTTTACCAACCTGTAATATGTACTTAAATCTCCATGGAGCCCAAAGCAAATTTAACCGCATGCAGTATCAATATTCTCTATTTTACAAATAATTATAAATATTTCTATACATCATCACATTCAAAAATTTTATGTGACTTAGGTATAACCAAAGTAATACTTAGACAATACAAAGTTAAGAAAAATAGCACAATTTAAATTTTGAACTGGAAATAAATCATGTAGAGAGCAATGTCTATAAAAACATCTGCAGAAGCAGTAAGTTGCCCAATATGTGGATTTAGCAGCTGTGTCCCAGTAAAAAACATAATACCTAAATTCAAGTACGATGATTCATATTATTGTCCCAGATGCCATGCAATTTTCAGTCTCAGTCAAAGTAAATCAGTCAACAAAGCATTAGCGCAACTGACCGTTTCACGATCAGATAAGATAACAAACAAAATAATCAGAATGGTTGAGGAATACTACTAGATTCAGACCAGCACTTTAAAACACTCAGCAAAGCCAATATTAGATATTCATTAGTATCAAAACTAAAAATCAATAAAAATCCACATGCCGTTGTCAGCAGTTTCTGAATAGATAGGTTTAAATAGAGGTTGATTACTTTATCCTTAACGATGTCTGGAGATTACGAAGAACTGCTTAGACCAAAGGATGTTGCAAAGATATTCAACATCTCAGTTAAGACTCTCTGGGAGTGGCAGAGGAAAGGCATTATTAGAGCAGTTAAACTCCCAACTGGCAAGCTCCGCTATCCCAAGAGCGAAGTTGAGAGATTATGGAGGTAGTTAAAAGCTATAGAATTCCAGTAGAGACTCCAAAGGATTTAATCGAAGAATACTTCAAAGTTAAGCGGAAGGCTTTAGATGCGATCTTCTCACACGTTAAAATTTCCAAGAAGGCCCACCTTAACTTGAAAGCTGAGGATAGGAGAGAGCTTAGAGATGAGTTGCTGAAAGACTGGAGGTTTCAAAGCATTATGTTGATTCAGCAATGAACTCCGTCATAGGGCTTGTTAAGGGCTGGATAACCCTTTATAATAGGGAAAGGGCGAAGGAGCCTCCTGAGATAACTAAAAAAACCGTTTACATTAAGAGCACGCTTTTCAGCTTTAGAGATGGCATACTGAAGATAAGCATTGAACCGAACAAGCGGTATCTTGAGGTTGACTTAAGAAAGTGTTCGTGGATTCCGAGAGACTTTGATAAAGTCGGTGGGCTACTTATGACTGAGAAGGAGTTGATAATCGTGATTAAAAAGGAAGTGGAGCTAAAAGCGGAAGGTTGGGCTTCATTCGATGTTAACTTAACAAACATAACAACTTTCATAGACGGGAAGATAGAGCGATATGACTTGAGGGGGCTTTACCACATTCATAGAGTTTATGAGGTAAAGCGGCAGAGTATCCAAAAACTCATGAAGTTTAAGCCGAAGACCTCTAAAAAACTCCTCAAAAAGTACTCTAAACGTGAGAAGAATAGGGCTGAAAACTTCATGCATAAGTTAACCACGCAGATCGCGAGAAAGCTTAAAGAAAAGAGTCATGGAGCAATATTCGAGGATTTAAACGGCATAAAAAGACGAATCCTCAACAAGTCTAAAGACATGAACAGAAAGCTCTCGAAGTGGAGCGCAAGAGCATTCCAACTCATGCTTGAATACAAGCTGAAATGGCTTAACTTACCAGTAAAATACGTTAACCCAGCTAACTCATCTAAAACCTGCCCAGCCTGCTCTGGAAGTATGGCTTCCTATCTGGGCAGGATAATGAGATGCGAAGAATGCGGGTTAACGATGGATAGGGATGTTGTAGCGGTGTTGAACCTTCAGATGCGAGGAGCAGGGTTCACCCAGAGAGCCCCCAATGCAATAATTGAGGGGGAAGGGTTAAGTAGGAATAAAAGCAACAATTCACTATGCATTCCTACTTAATCCAGAACCCTAGAAACTCGAAAAAATCCTAGTAAATCATGTGAGAATATTAAAAAACGAAAGTAACTTTAATTAATTAAGTTTAAAATACTTAATTGTGAGCGAAAGAACAGTACCAACAGGTATAAAAGAGCTTGACGAAAAACTTAATGGAGGTTTACCAGTAGGTTTAACTATGATTTATGGCAAAGCAAACACTAATAAATTGACTTTGGCGTTAAAACTCTGTATTAATAATATAAATAATGGTTATTCTACGCTCATAGTTACATCGCATCCGCATCTGATTCTTTATAAACTGAATCAGATGAATGTGCAAATAGATAAATCAAAGATGTATTTTATACAAACGAAGAGTATAATTGATCAAATGAATGTAAGTCTGATGGTCCTTAATGGTTATTTAAGGTATGACCTTATAATAATTGATAATATGGGAGAATATTACAGAATAAGCTCAGACCTATACACGCCCTTGACAATCTGGAAGCTGGCAGTAAAGATCATGATGCTTTTAGGATACGCCTCAAAAAAGTATGCCGTGCCCATAGTATTATTAACCCAAATACGGCGTAATCCGAAAACAGGTAAAGAAGAACCTGTGATGGGCAATGCTGTGCTTTTTTGGTCTGAAAACGTAATACATTTAAGGAAAATCGAAGGAAAAACTCAAATAGTAGTAGAACGATATCAAGGACAGCAAGTAAATTATGAGATCATTTATGAAGATCAATAAAATCTTTAAATCATCCACCCGGTGATGTAACAGCTACATAAACTATTTGAAATAGTATTAGAAACATTATCATTAGAATTATAAGTGATATGATGGCATTCGTTGATGATGTCCTTGGGACTTTACTCGATGCGTACGTATAAAGAGTCCATGTACTTGCGAAGCCTATAAGCAAAAATATAAATACAATTATAGCTTCAGCTTGTGTTTGTCTGCTAATATTATATGAAAACGCACCACCTCCAGGAGCAAAAGATGGTGTAGGAACGGAAATAATCTGTATAAATCCACTTTCATAAAGAAGAGCTAATATGACAGCAATATACGCTATAGTTAAAAGAAGATTCTCACTAATCCATCGCTCAAATCTAGATAACAACTTATTAAACCTCTTAATTCTTTGCATTATATTCCCCATATGTTTAATTTCTACAAATAAATAAGCTTTTTTTATTTCACTTTAGAAGTATTAGTCTTAAAGAGAGATTTTTAATTGAACGGGCCCGGCGGGACTTGAACCCGCGAAAATAGGCTCCGGAGGCCTACGCCTTAATCCATGCTCGGCTACGGGCCCTAATATAATTAAGTTTAAACTATCATTAATGTTTTTCTTCATAAGCTTTTTTAGCAGCAATGGCCATTTCTGTTAGCACTTTATAGGGATCTTCAGCTTTTACAACGCCCGAAGCTAATAACACACCTTCTGTCCCGAGCCTTATAGCTGCATACACATCATCTCCGTTAGTTATGCCAGCACCACATAGAATATGAACATCCTTGGTTATGCTTCTTATTCCTATGACAGTATTTCTTACAATGTCAGGATTAACTTTTGAGACAGCACGGCCAGTTCCTATGAGCTCTGGTGGTTCTATTGCAACAATATCAGGTTTTAATGCGGATACTGCCATACTAGTCTCAACAGTATCTGCACAGACAACAGTCATTAACCCTAATTGTCTAGCTTTTTTTATAATAAAGTTTATGTCTGATAATAACATTCTATGTTCTGAATGATTAATTATGACTCCAGTTACGCCTGCGTCGCGTAATGATTCCAAAGTTATATGACCAGTATAACTACCAGGTTCTATTGGGTCAACGTGTTGTGCAAATGTAAAAACTCCAGTCCTCGAGATGTCCCTTAAATCAACATGTTGAGGCGCAACTCCAACAGTAACATCAAACTCTTTTTGAACCTTACGAGCATAATTAGCTAATTCAATAGCTCTATTACCTAGCGCCTCCTTATAACTCTTGAAATTAATTAATATTAGTGGATATGAAAACATAACATGTGTTCCTCTTACTCTATCAGCTTGAACCGTGATTCTAGCTTCTTTAGAATCTTCGGAAGAGTAGTATATTCCATTTCTTCAGGCCCGAGCCTGTGTGGCATAAACGGACCATTACGTCGCATATAATCTGCAATCTCCGTAGCCAATCTCCTACTGTAATCAAATGCTACATCTTCAAATAGGTCAGCGGGCCCAATTAGTTTATCTTCTGTAACTTGAAATCCTAAAGCCACAACTCTTGGTGGTCCATCAAATCTCGTGCAGCGTGAATCTTTTAATCCTACTGGCATCAGTGGTCCTGTGTGGCTACCTCGCATCCATCCAGATACTAAGTGTGGAAATGAGAACGCTTCTAAATACTCTCCCACTGCAGGCAAACCATGTTGAGCTCTCACTATTAATACTGGATCATCCTTGCCTACGTATCTGCCTGCTATAAGAGATAAACGTGTTGTGCTAGCAGCTGCAGCCACTAAACCATCTTTTCTCCAGACTCTAGAAATAACATACCTGCCAGTAGTCCCTATTAAACCCAATAATGAATAACTTTCTTCCGGTGTAGATAACTCCACAATCTTACCTTCAATAAGATCCATCACCTGGAAAACAAATCCATCATGCATTGCTTGATCAATAACCAAACCTGCTGTATTAAATGGATCAGCGAATGCTTTATAGAGAGGGTAATTCCATGCTCCAGGTTCAGTTTTGTCAGCCGCAAAAACAATTATTGGTTCGCTTGGTCTTAACTCAAATTCTAATTCAGCAACGCCTGGTCCTAATCCCCTCACATTACCTGAGAACGAATCAGATAAAAGATCCTGCCCCGCTGCATAAAGCTTTCTCTTTTTAGAAACTTTTTCAGTAACTTCTTTAAAAGCCGTCCATGCCAATTGATGCACATCTGAATTATTTTCTCCTTTCCTGTGTAACATTACTAACTCGAGATCATCCCCCGCATTAAATACATAATAATCTAATATTATGTTTTGTTCTACACCTTTTGATAAAACTGACTTAGCTACTTCTATTTGCTCCTCAATAACTCTATGATGGCCAGCAAGACTTCCCACATCAGCTTTTATCACAGAAACTGTAATTTGCATAAAATCACCATGATTCTTATCTTCACAATAATAATTAAACTTAACGTTATAAAATAGAGATAATTCATAGAAATCAGAATATAATGCAGTTTTCAATGTGAATCATAGAATAATACACATCTCTCACTTCTAAAATATAATGAGGAGATCTAAGAGACTGTGAATAATCAAGACAGGTGAAAGTTTTAGAAGCAAGAATTTTCTGAGCGTAGCATCAATAATTTAGAAAATGCCATGGATTGCTCGAAGCTTCTTTTTTAGTTCATTAACTATTTCATAAATAAATTTTGAAATACCACCTTCTACGTTTATCTTATCATAAAGGGTCTCTTTTATTTTCTCATCTATTTTTATATCAGATATCTCTATAAATCCAAGTGACCAACATCTGGCAGTATCATCAGGATTATATCCACCACCGCCGAGGACTAAAAGCTTACCATTACTGATTTCATGACTCAGTTTATGAATTATTCTTGCTACTTCACTGTATGTTCGTGTAGTTAATGATAATCCAACTAAAGGGTCATTCACGTGCCCATCAGCACCAAACTGCATAACTATAATTTCTGGCTTATAATAAATTAATAACGGTAAGACGATCTCATTTATTGCATAAAGGTATGTATCATCATTTGTATATCCTATCAATGGTATGTTTATTGTATATCCGTATCCTTCATCTGCTCCTAATTCATTGTACCAACCAGTTCCTGGATAAAATCCATAACCGTATTTATGAAGAGAAATCTTTAAGGTTGTTGCTTCATTATAGAATATTTCCTGCGTGCCATCACCATGATGACCATCGATGTCAACTATAGCAATTCTCTTATAATTATATGATTTTTGGAGATAACGTACTGCTATAGCTATGTCGTTAAACACACAGAAGCCTGCCGCATTGGAAGGCTTAGCATGATGCAATCCACCGCCAAAATTAAATGCATGCAGATATAATCCATCTGCGATGAGTTTTGCAGCTGTAACAGAACCTCCAACACGATGTGCTGCTCCTTCATATATTCCTTTTGTAGCTGGAGTATCTCCATAATCAAGATAACCATAACCAAGATTACTCATATGCTTTACAAAGTTTATATAATCATTAGTATGAACAAGTGATATTAAATTCTCATCAGCCATGAAAGCTTCAATTAAAGAAATGTTAGTGTCATTAAACACGCCCATGTTTTTTAATTTTTCGAGCGCAAGTTTCCAAAGATAAGGCTTATAAGGGTGCCACTCACCGAAGTCATATCTAAGATACATTTCATGGTAGACAAACGCTGTTTTACACGTCATGGTCTATACTATATCCCTCAAAAATATTTATAACGTTATCGAAAAATTCTAATTAAATCAAAGTACCAGATCAGCAATATCTATTATTGAAAGTCCAATTCTGCGTAAATTAAGTGCAATACGAACGATCGATTGATTTTTTATAGATTTGATAGTAGATTCTAGATCCTTAATAACAAGTTTTAATTCATTAACAACATTTTCAGCTAATTCACTTTTTTTATTTACTAATGCAGAAACAGCTTCATCCTGTTTTTTAGAAAAGATTTCAGAAAATTTGATGAGCTTCGATATATCATTTTTATAATTTAAC